>CANQAD010000044.1 GCA_947588735.1 uncultured Akkermansia sp. | reverse complement strand
GTTTTTGTTGTTGCACCCTCAGAATACTCTTTTCTGAGGAAACAAATCAACCTTCCTTTTTTTGTCTTCTCTTACCCTCCTTCATTATTTTCTTGGGACACGTGTGGGCGAAAAACGCTTGACATAAAAAATTAGCTTGACATAACGCATCATTCCTATATACTGCGACTATCCTACTGCTATGAAAAACTTTTTTGTACCAGCCATCTTGATTGCGGCAGCCGCGCCCGTGTTGACGGCCGCGCCAGATATGAAACCCGGCGATGTGTCGGAGGGAGTGCTGAGAGATGTGGCAACCGACCGGCAAAAAGCCAGTCTCGATGCCCACAACAAAGCAACGGCCAAGGCGGAAGAAGAGCGGCAGAAGGCCATCAGGGAAGCCAAGGAAATTACGGATAAAAATGATGCCGGGCTGAAGAAGACGATTCAGAAACGCCACCTTAACAGCATGCTTCCTCCCTGTGATCGCGAGCCGGAGGCTCCTAGGGAGCCGGGTGATTACCACATCCGCTACTGATTCTTACTGGTATTGAGATCTTCCAAGCGCGTTCCGAACGGACGCGCTTTTTTCGAAGCCTCTGCGAAAGGAAAATCAAATTGGGCGGCAAACGAGTTCGACGGTCCCGCTCGGACAAGGTGAGTCTTTGCCCACAAACCGCCAGCGCAAGCGGTGTTCCCCCGCTTCCAACTTCATCAGCGCCATAAGCTGCAGATTTCCCGCTTTCCCTGAACAGCGCGGGCAACACAAACCGCGTCTCCCCTCCGCCACCAAGTGCCCATGCCCGCAGCCATGCAACTCAATCAGCAGTGCATAGATGCCGGGTTGGGCAGCACACAGAGGCACTTGCGCGGCGTACCCGTCCTGTTCCTTTCTCCATGGCATAGGCAGACTCCCACAAGGCGTGGAAGAAGATGAGGCCACGATGGGGCGCTCCGCCTGACGAGGAGAGCGAGATTCACGCAAGCGCCTGGCAGCAGCAAACAGCGTGCTGAAAATCATCCCGACGAACACGACCACCCCAACAAGCAGCCAAATCTTCACTGCCGCGTACGCCCACTCATCCTGGTTGGACAGCAGGGTTACCAGCATGCCCACGCAGAAAGTCAACATGACCCACAACCCGATGCGAAACCCCAACACCATGCTTGGGAACAGGATGAAAAGCGTTGCGTAGCGCGCAAGCATGTGCAGGTTGAGCGGTGTTTTGCTCAAAAACTCCGCCAGCGTAAGCCGCGCGTGCATGTGCTCCAGAGTCGCCTGGTCGGTTTGGGAATCCAATTTCATAACGCGTGAACACTCACGACCAAGCGCAACTCATGGCTCTCCCCGGCGTGCAAAACCAGTTTTTCAGCCGGAGCCACAGCTGCTTCCACCGCCAAAAAAGAATGACTCGAACCAGGCTCCACATCGGCCATGCGCGCCGCGCCTTCTTCACCGGGATTCCACACCACACAGGATGCCGAGCCACTGCGGCTTATCCGCAAGCAACGCTCCCACGATTCGTCTCGAATGCCTATCTCCCGCTCAACAGGCACGGGGCAGTAGATGCGGTCGATATGCCCGACAGGCACCAGCGGGGTCTCACCGTGCGGCACAGCATCGGCAGCGTATTCCGTGTAGGGAAGGCCTTCCAGCCCCGTAACGCTCACGCTCTCGTAATCACTCACCGCAAAATAGGAATGCAAAGCCGCGGAGAACGCCATGTCTGTCGGCGTTTGCAGTGTACACAGAGCAATCTCAAGCGTATCGCGGCGCATGTGCAGCTTATATTCTGCCACTGGTAGCCCCGGCAAACGCAAAGCATACGCCAGGCACGCCTCTCCCGGCGCCGATTCCTCGCCATGCACAAACTGCCACATGCTGATGCGAGCAAGCCCATGCGAAGGATTGCTTTTTGGTTCAACTGGACACTTACCAAACCACGGCCAGCAAATGGGGATGCCGCCACGCAGCGCCTTGCCCTCAGCATACACGGCTGTGCCGCTCATGTAAAACACCGGCTTGCCGCCGCTCGGCGTCCAATCCAGCACATGCGCCCCGTATTGCGACACCTCCAACGTACCCAAAGCCGTCTCCACCCTCTGCACTGGAAAACCATGGCGTGTTTCTGTCGTTATCACGCGGTCATGATACAGCATCGCCCGGCAAATTGTCAAGTTTACCCTCGGGGCAAATCATGATGATGGCTCTAAAGCACCCCTGCATGCGTTCATAATTCGAATAAATCTACGCAAAACACACATTATCAACAAATAAAAAATTTCACATAGCAATCGCATGTCCCCATGCGGTTGCCCCGGGTCATTTGCTGCGTACGTTGACAGTGCGCACGCAGTTTTCACCCATTGCTTCGTTGAGAGTGCGGATGAGGCCCTGGCGTTGGCGGCGCAACTCAAAGCACACGGTGGGATGCGGCGCACGGATCGTGGCACATCCATCGCGCAAGGATACCAGTGTGGACTGCGATGCCACAAAGTCACCCACGGCTTGCTGCCATACACCCGCCAGAAATTCCGGAGCAAACTGTGCCTCCTGCAAATCCATCCGGCTCACCACCTCCGTGAGGATGGATGTGATGTCGCGCATATTCGCGCCGGTGGACAACAAGGCGACATCCCCGAACATATCCGCCTCGGCCTGGTGTCTCATGCCAGCGCGGCGAGAGACATGACGCACAGGGCGAAGGGTGTCATCCGGGTAGCGCACCATGCTGTAACGCGGAGCTTTGGCGGGAAGCGCAGGGGATTCAGACTGCCGCTCGGGCTGGACAGTGCGGCGCTTTGACCCAGCCGATGAGACTCGGCGGCGGCGCGGCGCGGGAGGCTGGTTTTCACGGGGCATGCCGATAACGAGAGACCCCGGGCGGCAGGTGCCCCCCGAGGTCGAGCTACTTGATAAGATAGATTACTCTCCATCGTCGCCGATCGCTTGGACGGGACAACCCTCCAAAGCCTCGGTGCAAGTGGTCACTTCATCATCCGTGCCGGGCTGCTTTTTCACGTATGAAACTCCTTCGTCATCATCGCGTGCAAAAAAGTCTGGCGCAGATTCGCGGCACAGATCGCAATCGATGCAACTGCTATCGACATAGAACTTGCCGGGTACGTTTTTCTCATTTTTTTCGTTTGGATCAGCCATAATGTGCAGGGCTCTTCTCGGCCCGCAGATATTGTTTCCGATTTTTTTGCTAAATGCAACCCTTTTTTATTGCAAGATAGGTTTTTTCACGGCAGAATGGAGGGCGTGAACGCACGTCAGCATGAGCAGATAGACTCCTCAAGAGCTTCAGACTCCAACTTTCCAGCTACCACGTGCCGGAGGTGGTGGATTGATGCGCTCATCGCGCTGACAGGTGGAGTTGTCATGGCTTTCGCCTTCCCGCCGTACGACTGGGGTAACCTGGTATGGGTGGCGCTCTTGCCGTTGCTCAGCGTGCTTTGGCAAAGAAAAATCGGATGGAAACGGGCCTTTGCGATGGGCTGGCTGTATGGCATGGGTTGGTATGGCATAAGCTTTTGGTGGATTCACGAGGTGGGGTACGTGTTCGGCATTCCCCAGGCGCTTTTCATGGCCGTGGCCTTTGCTCCGCTCATGGCGGTGTACGCCTGTCTGCCAGGACTGTGGGCGATTTTAGCCTGCACCCTTTTGCGTCCGCGGCTTTCACCCGCTCCCGTTGACAGCGCCGCCCCGCAACCCGAACGCAAGAAAAGGTGGGCCAACTGGGCAGAAGAGGATTTGCGTTCCACGCTCCGCAGCTCCATCGGGCTGGGTGCGCTCTGGGTGTGCATCGAGTGGCTGCGCGCGCATGGCACACTCGGTTTCAGCTGGAACAGCCTTGGCTCCGCCCTGTACGGCGGTCTCTCTTTCGTCCAGTGGGCTGAGTTTGTCGGCAGCTCGGCTCTTTCCTTCATCCCCGTGGTCACGGCGGTGATCATCTGGTGCGCCGTACGGCGTACGGTAATGCATTTCAAAGGCGTTGGAATCGGCTGCCGTCCCTGGGACTTTTACGGAGCGGTGATCATGCTCTTCATGCTATTCAGCGGCGGGCTGTGGATGGCGCGGCAATATGCCCCCAACACGATGTTGCAGCGACCGGAAGTTCTGCCCCTGCCCGTGCTCGCCGTGCAGATCAACAAGGACCAGACGGAACACATCACCGAACCACGATCCCCCGGTCAATACCGCCTCTATCTGGACTCTACCGTGCAAGCCTTCAATGAGATCGCGCGCGACACCATGCGCCGGGCTCAACAGAACAAAGACATCGGGCTCACCCTGCAACTCCCCGTGTGGGTCGTCTGGCCGGAAAGTGCTCTGCCTTTCCCCTTCCTGCGTCGGGAAGGCACCTTACAGCGTCTGCCCGACCGCATCAGTGAGCAATACCTGCTCACGGGCGATGCTCTACCGCTGGCGCGCCAGCGCGTGCGGGAGCTGGGCGGGCAGGACTTCGTTCTGTTCACGGGAGTGGATGAGATGCTGCTGCAAATCAATGGCGATGAGATGCGTTACAAAGGCCTGCTCAACTCCTTGGCGTGCATACCAAGCGGTTTTGAAAGCATCCGCACAGCTTCCAAACAGCACCTCATGCCCTTTGGCGAGTACATCCCCTTGGCGCAGGACGTCCAATGGATCGGCGATGCCTACTCACGTATCACAGGCACCCAGGTGGGCGAGGGAATTCGCCCCGGTTGCGGCACAGACCCCGTCCCCACGCCGGTACCCGGTACGCAACAAACGGTCGGGGTCATCCCGGCAGTGTGCTACGAAGACACCGTGGGCGACCTGTTGCGTCTTTTTGCGCGACCCGGAGCACAGGTCATCGTCAATGTCACAAATGACGGCTGGTTTCGGGAGTCCGCTTGCGGAGTTCAGCAAGCGCGTGCAGCTGCCCTGCGTTGCATCGAGCTGCGGCGTCCCATGGTTCGCGCCGCCAACATGGGAGTGTGCTGCTCGATCGCGCCGAACGGTGCGGTCATTCACGCCCTGCTGAAAGGGGATGGTACTCCGCATCTGCCGGGATCCAGCTACGCAGTTCTTCCGGTGGACACGCGAGCCGGTCTCACGCTTTACGCACGCTTCGGCGACTGGGCCGTCGGGCTCTGCGCATTGGTAGCAATGCTTGCCTCGCTGTTTCCCATGCTGAGACGGAATGGAACCCAACGAAGCGCTCCTTAATTCACACGGGCAAACATGAGTATGACGAGAGTCCTTGCCCTAACTTTAACTTCAGGGCAAAGATACGAGGAAAGGTTAAACTCAATCGGAGTGACGGGTAAAATCATGAGTAGTTTTCCGTTCGAAAGGAAAAGGGCATTTGCGATCTCCGGTTTATTGACCGTATCCTCATAGCCCCTATTTTTTCACTTCAGAATAAATCTTCACAGAATGCTCTCCATCAAAGAATTGGAATTTATCATTCTAAAATTGTCAAAGGCAAACGCATTCTCTCGTACGTTTGCTCCGGCATGCCGCAAGTGCCGCTTGACGGGGTGGGGTAGCGCGTGGTAGAGTCATCGACAAACGGATAGTATGGGTAAAACACTGTACCAAAAAGTATGGGAGGCGCATACAGTAGGAACACTGCCGGACGGACGCACACAATTGTTTATCGCCACGCATTATGTCCATGAGGTGACAAGCCCTCAAGCGTTTGCGATGCTGAGAGAAAACGGATTGCCGGTGTTGCATCCGGAGCGTACTTTTGCCACCGTGGATCATATTATTCCCACGGACGATCAGCGCGAACCTTTTGCTGATGAACGCGCGCAGAAGATGATTTCCGCTCTGCGCAGCAACTGCCAGGAGGCAGGCATCCGGTTTTTCGACTTGCCGAGCGGGCAGCAAGGCATCGTACACATGATCGGGCCGGAGCTGGGCATTTCCCAGCCGGGCATGACCATCGTATGCGGTGACTCGCACACGGCCACACATGGCGCAGTAGGGGCTGTAGCCATGGGAATAGGCTCCACCCAGGTGCGCGATGTGCTGGCCACGCAGACGCTTGCTTTCTCCCCGCTTAGAGTGCGTCAAGTACGTGTGGAGGGGCGACTACACCCGGGCGTGACCGCCAAAGATGTGGCGCTGCACATCATCAGAAAGCTCGGTGCTCAGGGAGGCTTGGGCTACGCATATGAATTCGCCGGATCTGTTGTAGAACAGATGGACATGGACGGACGCTTTACCCTCTGCAACCTCGCTATTGAAGGTGCGGCGCGCTGCGGCTATGTGAACCCGGATGAAACCACCTTTGCCTATCTGAAAGGTCGTCCCTATGTCCCGCAAGGTGCAGATTGGGACACAGCGATAAAACGCTGGAGGAGCTTTGCGAGCGATGCCGATGCGGTGTATGACGATATTGTGCGCATTGAGGCGGCGGATATCGAACCCACAGTTACTTGGGGCACCTCGCCGGATATGAGTGTGAACATTTCTGCCGTCTTGCCCGAGCTGAGCCAGGCAACAAGCGATGAACAGAAGCGTGCATGGCAAGCGGCGTACGAATACATGAAATTCACCCCCGGAGAGCAAATAAAAGGCAAGAAGGTGGATGTTGTGTTCATCGGTTCCTGTACAAACGGGCGAATGCAAGACTTCCGGGCCGTAGCGCCGCTGCTGAAGGGACAACACGTGGCTTCGGGGGTGCGCGCTCTGGCCGTGCCCGGTTCGCAGATGACTGCCAAAATGTGCGAAGATGAAGGTATCGCTGACATCTTTCGCCAAGCAGGATTTGAATGGCGCTTACCCGGCTGCTCAATGTGCCTCGCCATGAATCCGGATAAACTCGTGGGTGACCAGCTGTGCGCCTCCACCAGTAACCGCAACTTCAAGGGACGCCAGGGCAGCCCCGCCGGACGCACCCTGCTCATGAGTCCGCTCATGGCGGTCGCAACGGCCGTCACCGGCTGCATCAGTGACCCGCGGGAAATTTTCCCCGACACTCAACCATAAACCGCCATGTCTGCAACTCTTCATCCCATTGACAAAATCGTTGGCAAAGCCGTGCCGGTACCTGGCGCCAACATGGATACCGACCGCATCATCCCCGCGCGTTTCCTGAAATGCGTGACCTTTGATGAACTGGCTGGAAAAATGTTCTACGATGAGCGATTCAACGCAGACGGCACGAGCAAGGGTCATCCCATCGATGCTCCGCAGTATGCTGGCGCGGCCATCATCATCGGCGGAGAGAACTTTGGCTGCGGCTCCTCGCGCGAACACGCCCCGCAAGCCATCAAACGCTCCGGTATCCGCGCCGTGGTGGCGGAGAGTTTTGCGGAAATCTTCTTCGGTAACGCCTCCGGCATCGGCCTGCCCTGCGTATGTGTAAGCGCCGCAGACCTCGCGGTCATCAACACAGGTCTCGCAGAGCATTCAGAGGCAGAGTGGACGCTCGATCTCCGGACCATGCAGTTTGCCAATGGTGCGGCATCTTACCCCATATACATGCCGAACGAACCGCGCGAAGCTTTCTTGACCGGTCGCTGGGATGCTGTCACCGAACTCATGAACGCCACGGCACGCGTGGAAGAGCTTGCTCGCGCCTTGCCCGCGCCCGGTTACACCCCGCCAAATCATGCTTGTTGATCTCACATCCATCGTCTGTGGCGGCGTCATCGACAACACCGTGCGCAGTACTACCAAACTCACCCTGCGCACCGCGCACGGGAAAGAAGAAGTGCGGTTATCCATTCCCGGCGATTGCTTAGGAGATATAGCAGGTTGCCGCATGGTTTTTGAACGTGTGGGGACTCCGCCGCGTGCTGTTTCGCAGCAAATTCAGCTCTACCGCTACCTCCGCAAACTCATCGCCAGTAAAACTCCCCTCATTGCCGGGGATATAACTTTTTCTCGCCGCCAACCCTCGCCCCACGACGCCTCCCGCCTTTCCAATATCCTGTCGCTGGAGTTCTTCGAAGGGACGGAGATGCGTGTACTCGTGGAGGGAGAGGACTTTGTGTGCAGTGAAATTTCCCTGCCGCAATGGGAATGCACGCGGGCAATCGAGAACACGCAGGAGTTGCTCAACATGTCCGCACTGCACGACCATGTGCTGGCGAATGTGGCAAATTTCCGGGGACCGGGGCTGAATATGCTCGGCAAGGATATGCCAGGCTGCAAGTGGGATACCGTACTCAACTGCGCCGAGGCCTATATGGCTATTCTCCCTTCCATCTGCCACAAATATATGACGGATCACCGGGGCGTGATAGCCGAGGCCTTTGTTCTCGACCAGCTTGAATTTCTGGACAACCTTGCCGCAGATGCCGAACATGGCTATGACCTCACACTCACCCACACGTGGTCTGGCTGGCAGGTCACTGACTTCATGGATCGCGATGCTGCTCGTCGATTGCAGCGTGCCATGCGTACGCGCCTTTTCAAAGCTGTTGCAAGGCTCATCTCAGTGATACGCGAGCACATCACCTCACACTACGAGCGCTACCGCAGCAACAGTGCTGTGGAGCAAATTCTCTCCGTTTTTGCCGGACTCATCTCGCACTTGCTGGCCACAATCATGCTCGTCCACGAGAGCGACACAAGCAATGAACCTGTCATCCTGCGCCGGGCGGAAACGATTGCATTGCGACTGCGTGAACTCACCGTTCATGCGCGCGAATGTCTGCCTCAACAGGCCTCCGGACAGTTCAGTGAAGCCGCACAAGGCATCCTGCACGAGTTGCAAAATATCGTTCATTAAGTGCACCATGTATGTGCCTCACGAAAGGCGTTCCCTTTTGATCTCCCTGCTGGAACAACGCGGCTACCTGCGCACCGCGGCCGTAGCGCATGAACTTGGTGTGACAGAGGAAACCGTACGCAATGATTTCATCGCCCTGCAGAGACAAAATCTTCTGCTACGCGTGCACGGTGGCGCTCGTTACCTGCCTCCAACTGGCGACAGGAACGATGCCGTACGTATGGAGTCACAGTTCATTCGCCTCATCCTTGCCCATGTGCCGGAGAATGCTTGCATCTACGCGGATGACAGTCCCCTGCTGCGCCATGCGTTCGTACAGCTCGGGGAACGCTTTTGCAGCCTTCTCACTCCCTCCTTGCACATGGTGGATGCACAGCGAGCTCCTGCGCTGGCACAACGTATCATCCTGCCCGGAGGTGTGTTGGACAAGGAGACGCAACTTATCCGCGCCGATGGAGGCGCACTGGATTTTCTGCGTGTGCACCGACCGGATCTAGCCTTGCTCTGCCCTACAGCAGCGGTATCCCCACAAAGCATTGCCTACCGTCATGCTCTGCAAGCCGAATGGGCGCATGCTGCCTGCCAAACAGCGAGGCAAATAGCTCTCATCCTGCGCCCGGATGCCATGAATAACACCGATACCCATAACATCTCCTGCAATCCGCATCTCCTCATCGCAACCAGCGATGTCCCCGCCCATTTCCTCACTATGCCGCACGAACTTGTACCCATCATCACGATTCAGGACATCCGCGACGCGCAACAGATGTAGCAGCTTACCACCCTCTCTGCTCAGGCATTGTAATCTCCGAGCCGGAGGATCACTCATATACTCCAAGCACGAAATTGAATCTTCATCGGAGTTCGCTCCTTTCATGTTCTCCCCATACGTTCAACGCCGCATCGGCCCCTGCCAGTTCATTTGGAAACGAATCCGCGAAACAACCTATTGACATTCTTGTCGAAACGTGGGAATAAACGACGCCTCCCATGATTGGAACGTATTGGTGTAAGGTTGCTCGACGATCATTGTATTGACGCCTCGATTGAGATGAATAAGCGTGGGCGACAGAGCCCACCATATCTCTTCATCCAGAATGGGATGCTCCTCTTCGGCCGTGTGCCATGTGGGCTTGGCAACGCGGTGTTTGCCAGCCTTTTCATAGTGGCGGGGATTGTGGAGTTCTTTTCCGTTCACCCAGAGCCGCGTGCCGCATTGCGACCACTCTCCCTCCCGCGGAATGCCCGTGTACTGGCGGTTGGAACGCGTGGGCGCATCAAAGCCGATCATAAAGGGATAGTCCCCCTCCTCTGGCACAATGACACGTGAGCGAGCCCACACGCGCACGCCGGGCTTGGCGTCCGGGAAAAGGCCCAGACTCCACGTAGCCGCCCGTGTTCGGAAGTACAGGCTGCACCCGGAGATGCGGCGCAGCTCTCCGGGAGCTCCCCCTGCCAACACAAGCTTGCGAGCCTCATCGGCCTCAGCATCGGGTACAGGCTGAGTAACTTCCCAAGACCACCCGCTTTCTGCCCAGTAAGGAAAATGCTCATTCGAAAAAATGCTCCTGCCAATGCTCACCAGCCGCTTTTCAAAGAGAGAGAACGCACGACCTGCCTCCGTATCCGGCGGTGGCAGCGCCACGGTGAGGGAGTCTCCCTCCTCGGCAGCGCCATTCCACGCGCGCTCAGCCATGGCACAAAGCCCCGGCCACATCGGACTGTGCAGAGGTATGCGGGATTTATCCTCCACCCGGATATCCGGCCACGTACAGAAAATGGCGCCGAGGCGCACCTCATCCCCCTTCTCTGCGCCGCAAGGACGCATAAAAAACCAGCGACGCACCAGCAGTGCGGGCTCGAAGAGATTGCTGTAGCCGATGGAAGAATCGATGGTGGGGGATGTGATGCTCTCGGCCTTTTGCGAGTTTTTTCCTTGCACCCAGCGCTGCGCAATGGATTTGCTGCTCACCGGCAAATCCCAAGGGCCCTCCCACTGCATAGGAGTACGACCACGGGCACGAATTTTACGACTGATGCGTTCCACAAACTGCTCCGCATTCGGCACGCTTACCTCATCGGCTCCAAAGTGGAAAACAGGGCAAAGAGCAATGGGGACTTCATCGCAGAATTCATCAATGAGCTTTTCCAGCACCTGCATACCTTGTTCACTGTGCATCGGAAAACCAAAAGCACGAACAAAATAGTCGCTGTGACCGGGCATATCCAGCTCCGGGATGACGGTGATGTGGCGTTCACGGGCATAGCGGAAGAGCTCGCGAATTTCAACATAGGTGTAAGTATCACTCTTGTCGCGCGTGCGGTACTGAGGATCATTGAGCTGCGGGTAGGCCTTGCACTGCACGTGCCAAGCCGGGTCATCCGTCAGGTGCCAGTGAAAATAATTCACCTTGAATTGGGAAGCCAGATCCAACTGCCTCTTCAGGCTCTCTATCGTCTGAAAATTTCGCCCGCAGTCGTGATGGAACCCGCGCACTGGGAATGCCGGCCAATCCGTAATCTCACAACATGGCAACCTGTCACGCCCCGGCATGACAAGCTGACGAAGCGTTTGCAGCGCATTGAAGAGACCTCCCGGCTGCGGCGCGCTGATGCGGACCCCCCGGGCATCCACCACGAGACGATACCCCTCCCGCTCTCCTTCGGCGGGGAGGTCGGGCACGTTTTCGAGAGAAAGAGAGAGCGTGATGGGGCGATCCTTTGAAAGCGAGGGACGGTCGCCAAGGGATTGAAGGAAACTGCGACAAGCTACGGTGAGCATCGAGCAGCCATCGGATTGCATGATCTGCGCACACGCCGAATTCGTTGTGATTTTCCAGAATGGAGGCGGCGGCACATCGCGCACGGCCTTACCCCATTTGGCAACGCGGGGAAAAGGAAGTAATGTAACGGGAGCTTCTTCCTCTGCCTGTAGCGGGTGCGGGGACACCCATGGTGATGCGCTGCTGCTCATCGCTGCCCCCACACTTAAAATGAGGAAGAGAAGCGCCTTCACTCGCACACGGGAATGAACGAGACTCCCCACGATTGGAATTCCCCTTTGTATGGCTGCTCAATGATGATGGTGTTTTTACCTTTCTTGAGCGGCACCATGGTGGGCTGATGCGCCCACCACACTTCTTCATCCGTCAAGGGATCCTCGTTGGCCGGGTGGAACCAGGTATCAGACGTGTAGCGACTTTTGCCGGCAAGCTTGTACACCTGCGGGTTGCGGAACTCTTTGCCATTGACCCACACGCGCGTCTCGCACTGCGACCAATCTCCCGCTTTCGGCACGCCTGAGTATCGCCGCGAAGAACGCACCGGCGCATCAAAGCCAATCATAAAGGGTTTCTTGCCTCCATCAGCGCCGTCGTATTCCAGCACCGTCCACACACATGCGCCCGGCTTTGTGCTGCTAAACATGCCGAGACAACCTGTGGCAGGTTTAGTGCGGAAATACAGGTTGGCTCCATAGGCCGGGCGCGTATCCAGCCCGCTGTAGTCGCCGACCAGCACCTTGGCGCGCACCTCATCTTTTTGTGCCTCAGGCACAGGACCTATCACCGTCCATTTCTGCGCATTTTCAGTCCAGTAGGGGAAATGTTCCTTCTTGAAGAGCGACTTGCGCAGGAAGGCAAGGCGTCGTTCAAAGAGCTTGAAAGCGCGCGCAGCCTCGGTATCCGGCGCAGGCATATCGGAAGCCAGACCATCACCGTTGGCATCGCCTCCCTCCCAGGCGCGTTCCGCCATGGCGCAAAGTCCCGGCCACTGCGCACTGTGCAGGGGAATGGTGCTTTTATCAGCTACGCGTATATCCGGCCAGGTGCAAAAGAGCACGCCCATGCGAAGGTCATCCCCCTTCCCTACCCCGCACGGACGCATGAAGAACCAGCGACGCACCAACATGGCAGGGTCAAAGAGGTTGGAATAGCCCATGCTCGAATCAATCGTGCGGCACTTGACGGATTCCGGCTTGATCGATTGATCCACCATATCACCGCCATCACCCCAATGCTGATTGATGGAGTGCTCGCCCACGGGCAAATCACGAGGACCGCCCCACTGCATGGGGGAACGCCCCAGCGAGAGGAGCAGGTTGCTCATACGCTCCACGAATTCCTTGGCGTTGGGCACGCTCACCTCGTCTGCGCCGATGTGAAAGATGGGACAGTTCTTCGCAGGCACTTCCTTGCAGAACTCGCGAATCAGCTCCTCGAGCACCTTCATGCCTTCCTCGCTATGCATTGGAAAACCGAAAGCCTTGACGAAATACGAGCTGTGTCCGGGCATATCCACCTCCGGTATGATCGTGATGTTACGCTCCCGGGCGTACTTGATGAGCTCGCGTATTTGCTTATAGGAATACGTATCATTCAGGTCACGGGTGCGGTACTTAGGGTCATTGAGCTGCGGGTAGGCTTTGCACTGAATGTGCCAGCCGGGGTGATCCGTGAGGTGCCAGTGAAAGTAGTTCACCTTGAGCCGTGAGGCAATGTCCAACTGCCGTTTAAGGCTCTCAATCGTCTGGAAGTTGCGGCCGCAATCCTCGTGAAATCCTCGAACGGCAAAAGCCGGCCAATCCTTGATTTCGCAGCAGGGAAGGTTCTTGCCGTTGGTCGCCAGCTGCCGCAGCGTTTGCAGGGCATTGAAGAACCCGGCTTCATGAGCCGCATGTATCTCCACCTCGTTTTTACTGACATGCAAGGTGTAACCCTCGGCGCGCCCCTCTTCGGGAAGCTGGGAACTGTCGGTCACAAGTCGGCAAACCACACGTGCACCAGTTTTACCTGCAGATAAATCTGACAGAAGCCCACGCCACGCCGTGCGAATCATCTCACCGTCCTCGCCGACTAATTTCCAATCATCACGTCTCGTAACAGGCATGCTGCCCTCGAGCCAACGCACCTCTTTCGGATAAGGTAGAAGAACAACCGGAGCCTGCTGTTCCTCATCCAACGAGTGCGGTGACTTCCACTCCTGAGCCATGAGCGGGATCACGCAGATGAAAGTAAACAAAACGTATGTGAGTTTTCTCATAAAATCAGATGAACATTTCCTTATATTATTTACGGGTTCGCCCATTGAAATCTATCACATGCCCGGGAGGATCGTCACGTCACCCATCCACCGATTGAGGATTTCCACGGCGGCGGCTTGGTCGATAACGGCCTTAAATTTTCGCGCGTGACGACCAGCAGCGTGCAGTTTTTCTCGCGCGTCCGCCGTGGTCAAAAACTCATCAATATACACCAACGGCAGTTCCGGCAGCGCGGCCTGCAGCTTCGCCCCAAATGCACGTACTTTTGCGCAAGCGCCTCCTTCCGTGCCATCCAGTCGCAGCGGGAGTCCCAGCACAAGCGTGTGAATGTGCAGATGCATGGCAAGTTGCACAATGCGAGCCACAGGGTCTGTACGATCCACGTCAATGCTCTCCACCGGGTGAGCGAGTATGCCACAGTCATCTGTAGCGGCAATGCCGATGCGAGCCGTGCCGTAATCAATACCGAGTGCAGGATGCTTTTCCATCGTTTATGTGAGTTGCGGCGGGAGCTGAGCGACGATTTGCTTGATGTGATCGGCATCCTCCTTACGGGCCACAAGCAAGGCATCCGGTGTATCAACGATAATGAGGTCGCTTACCCCGATCAACGCCACCTGTTTGCCCGAGGCAGCGTACACGATGTTATTCGCCGCCGCCTGCACCGCAAGTGCCGTGTTGGCAGCATTCCCCCAAGCATCCGCAGGCAGCCTCTTGCCGAGCGATATCCACGAGCCGACGTCATCCCATTCGAAGGTTGCCTCAAAGTTAAGGACGCGATCTGCTTTCTCCATGAGAGCATAATCGATAGAAATGGCCGTAAGTTCCGGGAAGCGGGCGGTGATGAAGTCCCTCGGGGTCTCGCTTTCCGACAACGCGACAGCAAAGTTTGCAAGCTGCTGACAATGAGCTTCAAGCTGTGCCAGAACCGTAGGAACACTCCACACAAACATGCCGGCATTCCAGCAAAATTTGCCAGATCCCAAGTAACGCGCAGCTGTCACCGCATCCGGCTTTTCACAGAAGCGCGCCACGTTGTAGCAGGTGTGACTCAGGGCGGCATCGTGCCACTCCTCCGCTCGTTCAATGTAGCCGTAGCTCGGGCATGCCCACGTCGGATGGACGCCGATGGTGATGAGCGCTTGCTCTCGCCCTGCAAGGGCCAAGGCATCTCGTGCCAACGCCGCAAAAGCGTGATCATCTCCAATGAGCGCATCACTCGGCATCACCAGCATGCGCGCCTGCGGATCCTGAGCGGCAATCAGCCCCACCCCCAAGGCCACAGCCGGCGCGGTATCTCGCCGCAGTGGCTCTGCCATGATGTGCGAGCATTCTACCAAGCCAGACACCTGCCGCTGCACCTCCGCCATCTGTGCGGCATTGGTGAGGATAAATATATGCTCTGCTGGTACAACGGAAGCCGCACGGCGCACAGCCTGCACCAACATGCTGCCCTGCCCAAAAAGATTGAGCAACTGCTTGGGACGATCCGTGCGAGAAAGCGGCCAGAACCGTGTACCGCTTCCGCCCGCCAGTATCAGTACATAGTCGGAGGCTGCTTGTCCCATGACCTACATAGAAAGGGCGAAGGCAAGCTTGGCCTGCACCCGGTTTGCAATGGATGCCACCAGCTCTGCCGCCACCGGCTTGTTTGTCTTGATCACCGCCAGAGCATCCCCGCACGTCTTGTCGATGGGCGCCACGATATTGTCTATGTTGATGCCACCATCGGAAAGAGCCTGCCCGATGGTGGCAATGACGCCGGGGCGATCCTCGTAGCGCAGCACTAGGGTGTTGCCGGGCAAGGCAGCGTAAAGCTGGTTGAAACCGTCAATGCGGGAAACGACCGGAACGCCATCTACCACCATGCCCCGCACACTTGCCTTGTGCTGCTCTCCATCTTCTTCGGTAAAGAGATCCAGCGTGAGCGAATCGTCATAAAACTTATCATCCATGGGTTCACGCGCCTTGAAAGTGATGCCATGCTCCCGAAGGGAAGCCTCAGCCGCCGCTGGCATAAGCCCCTGCTCCGCCCCTGGCACTGCGCCTTGAAGAATCCACGGTGTGAACCATTTACGGAATGAGCGCAGGTTGTTGTAGAAGGTACATTCGATGCGGCGAATCGGCTTGCAGCCCGCCGCCTGATAGCATAATTTGCCAAGCATGGCGGCCATGCGCAAATGTGCCGGATTCAGATCTGCAGGCATCTCCGCATTGACCACACAGCTCGTGTCGCCATCCGCAAAATAGGCGACCATTTCCGCAGCGGCACGCACAGCTGCGGCTTTGTTGGCTTCCTTGGTATTAGCTCCCAAATGGGGCAAAATTACGTCTGCCACATCCGCGCTTGGCTGCTGGGCTGCCACGTCTTTGGGGTGCACATCCGTGCAATAGATGATCCTCTTACCGCTTTTCTTTGCAGCGCGCAGAGCTTCCTCATCCACCACGCCATAGCGTGCGCAATTCACCAGCATGGCCCCATCCTTCATCAGCCCCAGCAGATGCGCATCCACCATGTTTCTCGTGCCGGGTCCACCGGGCACGTGAATTGAGACGATATCCGCCGTAGAAAAAATCTCTTCGAGTTCTGCCGGCGTGGCGCCAATATTCAGCGCGCGCTGTCTGGAGAGGAAATGGTCGTACCCAAGCACGGTGCACTCGAAGCCTTGCAGGCGCTTGACAAGGAGGCGTCCTACATTGCCCAACCCGAGAATACCCACGGTTTTGCGGGTGAGTTCGCGTCCCATATACTGCTTTTTGTTCCACTCACCGGCCCGCGTGGTCACATCCGCCGGCACCACATAGCGATACGCGGCCAATATCATGGCCACCACTTCCTCCGCCACCGCATTGGCATTGGCCCCCGGCGTGTTCATTACATCGATCCCCCTGGCGCGAGCGTACACGTAATCAATGTTGTCGTACCCGGCCCCAGCGCGGATGATGCACTTGAGTCCCGGCAGAGCATCGATTATTTCTGGAGGCACTTTCTCCGAACGTACGATGAGACCCGCAGCATCGCCATGCAGCTTCACTTGCTCGCTCAGCGCAGTTGCATCATCCTGTACAACTTCGTAGCCGGCGGCGCCCAAGGCGGCGGCGGCAGCTTTATCCAATTTCGTTGGTATGAGTATTTTCATAAGTTATCGTGGCGCAATTTTATTTTCGTTTCAACAAAAAGAACATCTCGCGCACATGCAGCGCCCGTTTGCTCAGGTTACGCGATGCGCGAAAGGCGTTATAAGATGTTTCCATGACAGACAGCTCTCCCAAGCTTTCCATGAAGTCGCGCAGCTCTTCCTGCGGGACAAATCCTTCCGAATTGTAAGAGAGCAAGATAAACCTGGCAGGGCAATTGGCGATGGTCTCAAAAAGAGCCGTACCAGCCAGCGCAGCCTTGTTAAATACAGAGCGATTCCAGCCCATCGGTATGCCCGATACCTCTGATATTTCCTGCGGCTCGCGGTAATCCGTGAGCAAATTCAGCATAAAATAATTGGAACCATAGGGGTGTTGATTGTAGGGCGGATCTAAGTAAGCAAAATCGAGCATCGGCAAGTGAGCATGCAGCTCCCGGGCATCTTGGCGGTAAATATGATTTCGTGTCTCAAAGCGCGAAAATACAGGCAACTGAAGTCGTATGTTCGCCGTAATCCGGCTCAGCGCATTACGCCCCGTCCCGCCAAATTGGCCTACCCCTCGCCTGTTCTTATAGAAACCCTTGAATACACCTGACGTGTTGGTATGCACTGAAGCTTCATACAGTAATGGTGCAATAAAAAAAGGCTTCATCCGTCCGGGCACCACCTCGTCAATAAGCCGCCTTGCCGTATCGAGGTACATGGCGTTGCGTCGCGTATAAAAGACGCGTTCCCCTGGTTGTATATTATTATCATCCAGCGGCGCATACAAGCGCGTCACAAACCCCGGGCTCAACTCCTCTTCCACGCGTTTCCTCAGTTCATCGTACAAAGCATGCATACGGCCGCTTTCCACATCTGACGGGTTTGCCAGGTAGCACTCGTTGACGACACGCGCGTACGGCTCCAAGTCGTTGCTAAAAAGCTCGGTCGCGTGTGCCTTGAATGCGCGGGACACAATACCGGAGCCGGAAAAGAGGTCCAGACAAGATATTTTATCCTTCCCCAAGCATTCCTTGACGTATTGAACCGCCCGCAAAATATGCCCGAGCAACGC
>CANQAD010000043.1 GCA_947588735.1 uncultured Akkermansia sp. | reverse complement strand
CCGATCAACTCATCTTTGGCAACCGTCCTCAGCATGCCGACATCTTTCGCATGTTCGCTCCACAGATTCCGGTTTTCCACTGTGGCGAGGCGGTGGGGCTTGAGGGGCCTCAACGTATCAACGGAAACCGTGTTGAACCCCTCCTCTCAGGTCTGCGACTCGAAGCGTTGAATGGCCGAGGAAAGTCTTTCCTGCAATCGTGGGCAGAGTGCCTGAATGCCGATGTGTCATCTCTCCCATACTCCCACGCCATTATCTCTCCGGAGGTTGAGCGCAGCGTTCTCGCCAAAGCGCAGGCGTTGCAGCTCAATCTGGATAAATTCGTTTTTCTCTCGCCCGTCGCCCGCTCCTGCGAGGTTCTGCCGACCGCTTTCTGGGATGAGATTGAGACTTCTCTGCGAGGCAAAGGTTACGATGTAGTCTATAACTCTCTGCTGTTCTCCATTCCGGAAATGTACGCCCTCGCCTCACGCGCCAAGGCGATCATCGCCCTGCGCAGCGGTTTGTGCGATATCCTCTGCGAACTTCCTGTTCCCCAATTCATTATTTACTCTCGCAACAACTTTCTCGGCGACTTGCAGCCCATGTACAGCTTTGAGCATTTCCCATGGGCTCACTCATCGTCCATTTTCGAATATAACGCATTGAAACAAGATATTCCAACTATTTCCAACGCGATCTTTTCTTATCTCTAAGACTTTGTCCAGAGTGACATCGCGACGGATCTTTTCCCCTTGAGTTTAAAACGCGATGATTATGGTATTTGTCTGAAATTGAGGTAAAGTCTCTTCCGCGCCGATTTTCTCCACGAAGACAGGGGTAAGAAAAGAATTGCAAATCTCAGCAAAAAGCGAGAAACTTTACTTCTATTTTGGCAACGACGATGAAAGTAAAGCAATTCACGCTGAAGCCTTTTTTTGAGCTCAACAGGTAGTGTATGGTGACTTTTATCGTATGTCAGTATATCTTCATACATTGAAACCCTTTCGTCATCAAACGGTTGTTCAGAAAAAAGAAGATCGGCATCAAAAGCATGTTGAAATGGGAGCTGTCCTCTGTAACCCGCTGCAATAAAATTCAACAAAGTTCTTTGGCATTTTTCACATACGCCACAGTTACCACCACAAGCCCCTTTCTGCCAGCAAACGCGCAAATGGCTCATAAGAATTGTGTCTCTGCATATCAAAGAACAACGCTCAGTTCTTCCTTGAGTAGAACCGGATCCATAGGCCTCAAAATAAGAGGGCAGGAGAAGATGGTCGGTTTCATAGGAAAGACCACGAGAACACGACAACAAACAGGGGTCATTTGTGCCGTATGAGCCGAAATGAAACCTCCCCGAAAACATCATCAAAGAAGCGAGAAGTACAGAGGAGGCACAGTGTTCCCACACATGTTCTCCCTTGGTTCTAAAGTTAGTACGTACGGGTATGGTGGGCGGAAGTCCCTTTTGAATAAGTGTGTTATCAATGTTTGTAACAACACGTGAAAAAGTTTCCTGGTCCTCTAAAGGAATATCTGCTCCGTGAAGTGTTAAGCATCGACGGATATCCAAAGAAGACAAACCGAATAGTTTGTGCTCATGACCGTAGAGGTTAAAGCATGCGTCCACGCCGCCTGAAAAAGCCGCTATTGCCTCCTTGCTTTGGAGGGTATTCGGGGTGGGGGTATGAAGAGATTCGCAGTGCAGACGAATGGGTTGGTACAAGCGAGGAAAGTTAAATGACCAAATACGAGAATATTCCTCCACTTGTCGGACAAGTCTTTCATCCAACTCACCTGCCACAAACCAGTCTCCGTCTCCCCAATGAGATTCAATGAGCCGAAATACGATAAGGACAACAAGAAAATCATTGTATGGAGTTAGATCTCGCCCATACGAAGCCGGTACTTCAAGGTACAATTCAACGGGATCCTTATGAGGAACTTGGAGTACTGCTGATCGACGGATCGTGTCCGGTGCTGGTTTTGTTTGATAAAAAGAGACTGTTTTCATAAAGGCGCACCTCCCATTACGGCGGGAATTGACACGTCATCGAAGACTGGGGACATCACAGACCACAGGTGAAGGAAGAGTCCGACTTACACTCTTAACCCACGATCCTAACAAAGGAATTGTAAAAAAAATCAAAAAAAAAGTAAAGATTATATTTCCCCGTAACCCCACTTTCTCACATTTGCCCCAATGAGATTCTATAGAGCTCATTGACGATTTACGACACCCATTGACCGACCATGTGCAAACTCACAATGAGCCGACGCTGGGTTCATTCACAGCTCAACACAGGTCCAAGGGAGGCCGTAGCGAGTAAGAGCTTCCATGAAGGGATCAGGATCGTTCTGCTCCATATTAAAGACACCTGCGCCAGCCCAGACGCCGGAGAGGATGAGGCGACCGCCGATAGCGGCAGGAACACCCGTTGTGTAGGAGATAGCTTGAGAACCGACCTCGCGGAAGCAGGCCTCGTGGTCGCAGATGTTATATATATACACCTTTTTATCCTTCCCATCCTTTTTACCCTGAATGATGCAACCGATACAGGTCTTCCCATGAGTCGTCTTACCCAAATCACCGGGATTCGGGAGCACGGCCTTGAGGAACTGCAGGGGAACTATCTCCACACCGTTGTAGAGCACGGGATCAATACGGGTCATGCCTACATTTTTCAGTACAGTTAAGTGATTGATATAATTAGGCGAAAAACTCATCCAAAACTGGGCGCGTTTAATAGTA
This sequence comes from uncultured Akkermansia sp., assembly GCA_947588735.1. Taxonomy (GTDB): domain Bacteria; phylum Verrucomicrobiota; class Verrucomicrobiia; order Verrucomicrobiales; family Akkermansiaceae; genus Akkermansia. The sequence goes on along the minus strand of CANQAD010000043.1, from coordinate 15,354 downwards.
GGGATGTGACGCACAAGTGACTCCATTTCTTCATGATACATACGGTAAATTTCATAAGTACCAACACCTTCCGGACAAGTAAAAGGCTTATGGAGACTCATGGGGGGCGTCTCTACGAATCGCCCATCTTCCCAGTGCCGACAGGGAGCGGAAACTTCGCGGATATTGATTTCAGGGTTAAAATTGGTCGCGAACGCCTGCCCATGATCACCGCCATTGACATCGATAATATCCAGATATTCAATAGAATCAAAGTGATGTTTGAGAGCCCATGCTGTATAAACATTCGTGACACCCGGGTCGAATCCCGAACCGAGCAGGGCAAAAAGCCCCGCATTCTTAAAGCGCTCCTGGTAAGCCCATTGCCAACTATATTCAAACTTTGCGACATCGCGCGGTTCGTAATTGGCAGTGTCCATGTAGTTGCACTCGGCCTCCAGACAAGCATCCATAAGCGGCAGATCTTGATAAGGAAGAGCCACATTGAGGAGGAGTCCCGGTTTTATGTCACGCAGCAACGCCACCGTACTCGGCACGTCATCTGCATCCAATCGGTGCGTCGTAACCCGCACGCCCTCACGTGCAAGTACATCTGCAGCAATGGCATCACACTTGCTCAACGTGCGCGAAGCGAGATGGATCTCCTCGTACACATCTGCCATCTGAGCGCACTTATGCGCCACCACGTGACCCACCCCGCCAGCGCCGACGATCAGAACAGACTTCTTCATAATCCGCTCAGGCGTTGTACATCTTTACGTAATACTCATCTGCCATACGATCAGATTCGAAGGCAGGGATGATGTCGTGCATTGCGGTGAAAACAAGGCTTGTCCACGCATCCGGGTTATCGTAATACATCGGCAGAACCTTGGATTCTAACAGGTTGTAAAAATTGTCACGATCAGAACGGTCACGAGCCTCGGCAGGCAAACCAGCTTTAGCTTCCGGGATGATGAAACAGTTTTCACCATCGCGGGCAAACTCACGCACCCAACCGTCATTGGTGGAGATGGTGATGGAACCGTTCATGGTAGCAGACATGCCGGATGTGCCGGAAGCCTCGCGGGTGACCACAGGGTTGTTCAGCCAAATGTCCGAGCCGTTTTTGAGGAGGCGGGAAAGTTCTAATTCGTAACCAGTGAGTACCGCACAGCGCGGATACCTGTTGCTCAGCTCATTAAGTTTATTGAAAATATCCACTGCCGCGAAATCTGTGGGATAGGGTTTACCGGCCCAAATCATCTGCACCGGGCGATTTGTACGCTGCAGCATGCGTTCAAACATAACGGGATTTTCCGTGATGAGCGCCGGACGCTTGTAGGCAGCAAACCGGCGAGCCCAAACAATGGTGAGCGTATCTTGGTCAAAGAGATGCCCGGTCTGCTCACCCACCACTCGGAAAAGGTCTTTTTTCAAGGCGCGCTTGCGAGCGCGGAAGGCCTTTTTATCACCTTCGTGAAAAGCCTCAGCCAGTTCAGGATCCTGCCAATAAGCACTATTTTGCGCGTTGGTCACATGCGTGATGGGGCAAATGTCAGAGTATCCCTCCCACATCTTACGGGAGACTTCACCGTGCAAGGCAGAGACGCCGTTAGCAATGTGTGAGAGACGCAAAGCTGCAAGAGTATAGTTGAAGGTCTGCTCCCCGGGATCGAGCTTGAGCATGGAGCGAACTTGGTCGAGCGAAAGGCCATCGAAGAAAGAGAAATTGGCCATCAAATTGATGTCCATTTTTTCGTTGCCGGCTTCCTCCGGAGTATGGGTAGTGAAGACAAAACGCTTGCGTACCTCTTCCACATTCCCGCCATTGTGGGCAAGCATATTGAACGCAGCGCCAATGGCGTGAGCCTCGTTCATATGATATATTTCCGGCTCGATACCCAACTCCTCAAAAAGGCGAGCACCGCCCTGTCCCAACACAATGTATTGCGAAATACGGGTCATGGGGTTGGAATCATAAAGGCGCTGGGTGATAGAGCGACTCATGGAGTCATTCTCCGGCAGATCCGTTGTCAGGAAGAACATGGGAGCTGTGCCGAAAGTTTCCGGGCGCAGGAAAAGAGCCTTTACCCACACCGGAGAATTACATACTCGAATGAGGAACTTGATGTTGTGATCCTCCAGGAATGTATAATCGCGGCGCCGGTATTGAGCGGCCATGGAGCCGTCTTCCGCACGAATTTGGCTGTAATAGCCGTAGGACCAAAGGATGCCCACACCCACCAGATTTTGGTGCAGCGCGCCTGCAGAGCGCATGTGGGAACCTGCCAAGTAGCCCAAGCCACCGGAGTAAATCTTGAATACGTTGTCAATCGCATATTCCATGCAGAAATAGGCCACTGACTTGCTGTATTTGGGATCGATCTCATACGGATGCGCATATTGCGCCGGCAGGAAGGATTGTGTGCTCATAGTCGTCTCGTTGTCTATTTGCCCGTTTCCATCGTTAAACAGGCACGCGTCATTCTACACCTGCCGACGCCATAAGAAAAGAAAAATCAGCCGCGCAACGTGGAAAAATACAAAAAATGGGGAGCGATGGTCGCCCTAATGAGGCATATAAGTGCGCAGAAGTGCAACGGCATCCGACGCCAAACGAGCAATCGCCGCACGTTTGTCACGAATGCGAGGAAGAGCCCAAAGAGTGAAATCATCATGCGCAAGGATGTTGAAATACATGCCGCGCAGGCATGTGAAGCACCACAGCCAATCACTCTGCCGCATACCTGGGAAAAAAGAGCTCAGCGCATCTGTCCACTCCTCCATAGCGAAGGAGTAGTGGGAATCATAGACATCGCGGGTCAGTTCCGGGGATTCGTAACCCATTTTGTTGAGAAAGCAGAGCACGTCCTCCCCGGTGGCGATGGAAGAATCCTGCCAATGAGTAAGTGGAGCAGCCAGCCATGCATCCATAATAAGAACAGGATCACGCGAAGGCAGGGCCTGGCGAAGGGCGCTGCGACAAGCCGCATTGTACGGAGCGGAAACATAGGCAAGCGTGTCGCGGTACAAGTCGCTCTTGCTACCAAAGTGATAGGAAATAGCGCCCATAGTGACTCCGGCAGTGCGCGCAATATCACGCAGCGTCACACCGCGGAAACTCAGCGTGGTAAACTCATGGATGGCAGCCCGCATGATACGAGCCTTGGTGATATCAGATTTTCTCATGGCTCATCTGAATCATCAGTGGACGGTTCAGGTGGCAAGAGTGAGCGCAAGTAATCGGCATCCTCTTTACAAAAGTGAGAAATCTTGGTCCGAGTAACCCGTCCACCACTCTCGCGCAGGAATGCTACCTCCTGCTTAGCATCCACACGCATGAGTTTGGCAAAGACGGAAAGGTTGCCCCGGGCGGATTTCCAATCTCTGTAGCCGTGTTCGACCAATTCCTGCCTGTAATCATTGTACTTTTTTTGGGCAAGCGCCACTCCCTCCTTGAGCTCATGGATAAAGCCGGAGAGGAAGCCGTCAAAACCATCAATTCGAGCAGCAATTTTACCGTTGGGGGTAATCACGGCGAAAGAGGGTTTTTTAGAGAGACCGTAACGACGCTGCAAAGCATTAATATTACTTGCTCTATACTTGGCATTGTCTGCACTGGAACCATTCAGTGAAGCGCCCGAATCCAAGCGCACACATACAGCGTGCGTTGCAGCCCAATCTTCAAACTCCTTCGTGTCCAGATACTCTTTGGCAAGCATGCCACTGCGCGGTGAAATCACTGAATCATGAAACCAAACAATAAGAGGCAACTCCTGTTTGCGAGCCAGCTGGATGGCGCGCCCCATATCCATCTGCCACCCGCGACCAAGTTTTTTGTTTTCAAAGATGGCTGTGAGCCCCGGGATTTCAGCATCCGGGTTGTCCGGGTCAGTCCACACCAGCTCATCCTCTGACCCGTTGTCAATTTTTTTGAGTTCCTCCTCCGAAGCTACACTAATATTCACCGCATTGATGTCCCCCTTGCTGGCCAAAAGAGGATTGCCCATACTGCGAGCCACCTGGTCCGCAGGGATTTCGGTTGTCTTGACTGGCTTTTCCTTCTCGTGGTGAAACGAGCAGGAAGAAAACAGCAACAACCAAGGCGTCACCATCAACACTGGAAAGGAACGATTCATGCCTGGCGCGCAGCAGGATGGTTGGTATGCTCTTGCGTCTTTACAACATTCCATGCCCTCTCGAAGTCGGCCAAAGTTGCATTCTGCAGGGTGACGCCGACAGCAGCTAATACCTCCTCCATCTCACTGAATCGTCGCAAGAATTTTTGGTTCGCACTGTGCAACGCAACCTCGGGGTTTACGCCTCGTCGGCGGCAGAGATTCACCACCGTGAAAAGCAAGTCACCAAGCTCCTCAGCCACCCGTGGATCATCATCCGGCAGGGGCAAAGTCTCGCCCACCTCCATCAACTCCTCTCGAACCTTGTCGATCACTCCAGTGTGGGTGTCCCAATCAAAACCGACCTTTGCAGCCTTAGTGGTAAGTTTTGCGGCGCGCAATAGCTCGGGCAAGCCCTTGCCGCAATCATGCAGGTATGGCTTGCGTTCACTGTGGCGCTCCCGGCGTTTGATTTGATCCCAGCGCGTGAGCACTGCTTCTGCATCTTCCGCCACAGTGTCACCAAAGACATGCGGGTGACGGCGCACCATTTTGTCGCAAAGATCCCGCGCCACATCATGCATATTAAAGCTTTCCTCCCTATTTTCTTGCGCCAACTCAGCGTGGAAGAGCACTTGCAGCAGCACATCGCCCAACTCTTCACGCAGGTGAGCGGCATCTTGCTCACGGATGGCATCAATGCACTCGTAGCACTCCTCAATGAGATTCGGGATGAGGCTTTCATGCGTTTGTTGAGCGTCCCAAGGACAACCTCCCGGAGCACGCAAACGATGCATAATGGCAATGGCACGCTCGATCTGACGCGCCGGTTCCGAACAGTGGATCATTTCGTTATCGTTCATGGTTGCGTGTGTCTCGGCGTTCATTCACGGCTTTGCCATCCAAAATATCCTGCACCTGTTGCACAAGTTTCCAAGCCACGCGTCGACGACTATATTTGCGTTTCAACAGGTCGAGCAGTTTTTGCCATATTTCAGGAGTAAACTCCGCAGGCTGGGGATCCTCCCCATCGCGACAAGAACGCCGCCTTTTTCGAGTGCAGGAAAGCTGCCACCAGCCACCGAAATACGCAGCCTCATAAACTACCTTCTCCCCGTCGTCAGTGTGCGCTTGCCAACTGAATGTTTCCACGATTTTCAGCGGATGAAATGAGTAAACTTATGCTCCACGGGCCCGGGAGCAGGCACAACGGCATAGGCTCGTACAGCGCGCGCCATATTTCGTCCGAGTTGCCGCATGATGGACACACCCTCCTCATCAGCCATCACATCTGCCGGAGCGAAACCGTGAACCTCATTCCAATAAAAGGACGATACTACAGGCATCTGCGCTATGGTGAAGTGTTTTTGAATGGCATCCAGCGTAGCCAGTGATCCTGCTCGACGACTGGATGCCACGGCAGCGGCAGGTTTGCCTGCAAACGAATCCCCGCCTGCGTAGAAAGCACGATCCATGGCGCTTAGCAGGCGCCCACTTGGGTGGCCAAAATAGACGGGAGAACCAAACACAAATCCATGCGCTGTCCGGGCCCTGGCGATAAGTTCATTCACGCAATCTTGATCCCATATGCAACGGCCAGGGTGCTTCTTGCAACTGCCGCAAGCCATGCAATCCTGCACCGGTGCCGTGCCCAGATGAAAGACTTCAGTCTCCACTCCGGCCGCTTGGAGCTCTTGCGCTACGAGATGGAGCGCCGTGTAAGTGCAACCCTCCATATGCGGGCTGCCATTCACGAGAAGTACGCGTAACTTGCTGCCTGTCGCTGCGGCAGAAGCAGGAGTTTCCCCCGCCACAGCTGCGGCCGCCAATGCACCACTTGCCAATCCTAGTTTTGTCATAAATGTTCGTCGGTCAGTCATAGTGAAAAAGTTAGCGGCGAACCGGAGCCCCACCCAGCTCGCGATGAATGCGGCTCACATCCTCCCGCATCGTTGGAGCGATATTCGCGCTGCGAGCCGGATCAAGCGACACGATAATAGGTTTGGAGCGATTGCCGTCTGCTGAATATTTGTATATCACGCGCTGGACGAGCTTACCTTGAGGGTGAGAAAACATACGCTCCTCAATAAGCCGCGCCGAACTGTCATACCCGTAAGCCACCTTGTATATGAGAGCCCGCTCGTGATTGTAGATATTGCAGCCAACCAGTTGCCCATACTTTCCTTCGTGATAATCATTGATGGCTGCCAACCTACCGCTGGCCGTATAAGTAGCACAACGCATTCCCTTGGCGCCACGCTGACGTTTATATACTGAGCGCGAGCCATCCGGGTGGCGCACCACGCGCGCCAAATCCCTACTCTCATTGACCAAGTTCGGGCTTTGTGCCGGCGCGATCCCCCCTGCCCACGCCATCAGCACGCATACTGCCATGGTGGTGTACCTGTCCATAGCCTGCATTCTACCCCGCTCCGAGCCCAGTGGCAAGACATTTCACTATCGGTAGCCAAGCTGGGCAGTACAAAATTGCCTAATGCCTATATATTTCACTTGACAATGTGGGGCGTCATACCGTATATTGAAAGCGAATGCATGATGCGCTTAGACGTATGATTTTCACGATATACCGAAGTTGTGTGGCGGTGCTGTGCGCAGCTCTTGGATTTAGTTTGAGCTCCTGCCTCAGTCAAATAGTTGGGCAAGTGGTACGTCAGCAAATTCGAGATGCTGTTGGAACGGATTTGATGGATGCCAAGGACAAAAAGTTCCGGCAATTAGGCTCGAAAGCCTACGCCGACTTCATGCAAAAAGTAAGCCAGGCCTCCTCTGCGAAGGTATGGGTGCGCAAAGGTCTTCGCAATGGAGTAACGAAAGATTTTACTCTTGGACCCGAAGAGTTTGAACAGCTCAAGAAGATTCTTCAACACACATGCCCTGTGCCGCATGCCAAACAGGAGCTGCTACCCATGACTATTTCACTTGCCTATAACAAGCGGCTGGTGCTTTTTGATGCCACCGGGCGACAGTTGTATTCTGTAGCTTACAGCAATAAGTGGATGAAGGAATCTCAAATGAAGCAACTTTCCAAAGACCGTACTGCGGGACTTTTTGAAGCTGATTGGTACCTTCCGGATGCCGATTACGATGCGCTTTTCTCATTACCGAGCATTTTGTCGGCTGAGAATTGGTAGAGCACAGCAAAGTGAAAACACTGTAAACTGAGTCTCAACCCGGATGCTTTGTCCTTGCGGGATCCTGACTGATGTGATATGCTGGGGACATGGCGAGCGAGCAGACCAGTTTCGTATATTTTGGGGGCGATGAAGGAGCCGCAGCTGATGCCGCCGCAAAAAAATATGAGCAACTCAATGGAGGGACTGAGGGCTGGGGAAATGAAGTAATTGATGGCATGGCTTCCACGGTGGATGAAGCTACGCAAGCCCTTCGGCGCACCTGCGATGCCTTACAGATGATCAGCATGTTCGGTGGGCGCAAGGTTGTTTGGCTGCGTGGGGTTAACTTCATGGCTGATACGCCAAGTGGCGCTCGCAGTGAAGATGTGCTGCATGGCATTGATGAACTCATTGAAATCCTCCAAAATATGCCGGCAGAAACGTTTCTGGTGATTAGTGCTACCGATGTGGACAAACGTCGCACTTTCTTCAAGAAGCTCAACTCCATAGCCAAAGTGCAGGAATTTGCTAGTATTGACATCACTCGCGATGGCTGGGAAGGCGAGGTTTCTGCCCTCACCCTGAAGCTGGCTCAGCCACTTGGGCTCAAGTTTGACAATGCCGCTTTAGAGCTTTTTGTGCAGCGCGTGAATGAGAGCACACGACAAATCTCCGGCGAACTCGCTAAGCTCGACACGTACTTAGGCCAAGAGAATCGCTCGGTCACCGAAGAAGACGTGCAAACTATGGTACCTGTTTCTCGCCACGGTGTCATTTTCGAGATATCGCGAGCCATTGAGCGGCGTAATGGTCAACTGGCCATTCGTTTGCTCAGTGAGCAATTGGCGCAAGGAGAACAAGCAATCACTATCATGCGGGCGGCTATTGTGCCCACAGTAAGGCGGCGCTACTGCGTGCGGTTATTGATAGATGAATATGGACTGGACACACGGCGCGGTTACCGCAATTTCGAAAGTGTGCTCAATGCCCTGCCGGATGAGGCGCGCAAACTGGTCCCACGCAAGAAGGACGGGAGCCTGAGCTGCTATACCATCTACACCACCGCACTTTCTCTCAAAGAACTCAGTCTCACTCAGGCCAAGCAACAGCTCTTTGCCTGTGCCAAGGCCGATCGCCGACTGGTGAGTACCCAAGCCGATGTGCGTGATGTGTTGCACACACTCATCATGACACTCACTGCATAATGCCCGTAAAAAGTCTCCAGATTCCGCCCTGCGATGTGCTGGTAGTGGGCGGCGGCCACGCCGGAATCGAGGCCGCACTAGCAGCAACACGATTGGGCGGGAAAGTGACCCTGCTCACACAGAATTTGGACACTATCGGACAAATGAGCTGCAACCCCTCAGTTGGCGGACTCGCCAAGGGGCATCTCGTCAGCGAAATTGATGCGATGGGCGGTGCTATGGGGCTAAATACGGATGCCACTGCACTGCAGTTGCGCGTACTCAATGCCTCCAAAGGACCGAGTGTACGGGCCCTGCGCGCCCAGTGCGACAAAACAGCGTACCGCACGCGTATGAAATGGGTACTTGAACGCACAGCTGGGCTAAAACTACTTCAGGGGGACGTGTGCGAGATATGCATAGAATCCGGGCATGTGACGGGTGCGATCACCACTTGGGGGCAGCGCATTGCTGCGCGCAGCGTGGTACTCTGCAGCGGGACCTTCATGCGTGGGTTGCTGCATGTGGGCGAACGTCACCTGCCTGGGGGACGCTTAGGCTGCGCGCCTAGCGGTATTTCAGCATGTCTGTCAAAACTGGGCTTCCCCTTGCAACGCTTCAAAACCGGCACCTCTCCGCGCGTAAAGGGGACAAGCATCGACTTTGCCGGACTGGAGTTGCAAGACGGCGATGAACCCGCACCACTCTTCAGCCGCCGCTCCCACCGAGAATTGACTCGTAACCGAGAACCACACTGCACACTGAATTTTTTGGGGGAGAATGATTTCGACTTTCGCCAACTTCCATGTGCCATCACCTACACCTGTCAAACCACGCATGATATCATACGTCACAATTTGCAACGCAGCCCGCTCTACGCTGGTATCATCAAAGGCGTTGGACCCCGCTATTGCCCCAGCATTGAGGACAAGGTGGTGCGCTTTTCGGATAAAGAGCGACACCAAATATTTGTGGAACCGGAGGGACGAAGCACTGATGAATACTACTTGAATGGCCTTTCCACCAGCCTGCCCTTCGACGTGCAGGAAGCTATTGTGCACAGCATCCCCGGGCTGGAACATGCGCAAATTATCCGTCCCGGCTACGCCGTAGAGTACGATTATGTGCCGCCCACCGAGCTACAGACTACACTTGAAACCAAGCGCGTGCATGGCCTTTACTTTGCCGGACAAATCAACGGCACGAGCGGTTATGAGGAAGCAGCAGCCCAAGGATTGCTCGCGGGGGCAAATGCACTGCTCATCTCGCGTGGAGAAGAACCGATCGTTCTACGACGGGATGAAGCATACATGGGCGTGATGGTGGACGACTTGGTCACTCGGGGAGTAGATGAACCCTACCGTCTGTTCACGAGCCGCGCGGAAATGCGCTTACTGCTGCGGCAGGACAATGCGGATCTGAGGCTTAGCCACATTGCGGCAAAGGCGGGCCTTATTGACCAAGCAACGGCCCAGCAAACAGAAACCCGCCGTAGGGCTATTGCAGAGGGCATTGCATACTGCCACTCCACCAAGTGGCAGGGGGTCACCTTGGAACATTGGTTACGCCGCCCGGAAAACAACATCTCTCAACTACCGAAAGAGCTGTTGCCACAAGCGGATAACGCAGAGCTTTGGAACACTGTGGTCACGGAAATTACCTACGCCGGGCATATTAAGCGCATGCGCACCGCCGCCGAGCACTTGATCAAGCAAGAAGACAAAAAAATTCCACCGGATATAGATTATTCTACTATCTCTGCCCTCAGAATCGAAGCTCGGCAAAGATTAGAGCGCGTACGCCCCGCCACCTTGGGCCAAGCAGCACGCATACCCGGCATCACTCCCGCAGATTTGGCGCTTCTGCTGGTGTGGTGCAAGCGATGGAAACCCCAACGCTTAGAGACTTGCAATTAGTGCATCATGGTTTTTGATCGGGCTGCATGGTACCACGTAAGGCTGCCTGCTTCGCCCTCAACTCCTTGAGCCTTTCAGTGTATTGAGTCTGTCCTTCCTCAGTCTGCACAAGCCTTTCATAAAGCTCCTCGGCGCGCTTAAGCCATTGGACTGCCTGCTTTTTATCACCATGACTACTCAGCAACTGATCAGCGGAACTCACCAGCGAGTCTGCATACAGTGCCTGCATAGCCGTATTATTTGGGCTAGCATGCAACAACTGCTCTGCCAAATGGCGGTAGTGGGTGTACTCCGCAGCGGCCTTCTCAGCGAAGTACGCAGAGCGACTGTGCGCCTTAGCCAAACCACGCCAGGCAAGCGCCTCCAGCTCTGCATAGTCCATGTTATCTGGTGCCGTGCGGCGCAATAACTCAACCCTGCTCATGATTGTCCTGCAATACGACTCTGCGAGATTAGGCTGCTCATTGCGAAGCAGAATATCCACCATACTAGACAAAGCGCGACTGAGCATATAGGGGTACTCTGTCTGTTTTTCATCCTGGGTCTCGAGGTAAGAAACCAAATTGTTATGCTTATGAAAGGCCTCTATGGCGAGCTCATCGTATCGTTTACGCTCCTCAAGAGGGGCCGAGTCGCCAGCCCGGCAGTACAGATTGCCGAGCGCGTAGAGAGTGAGTGAGAGTCCCTTCTTAAATGAGAGGCGATATGGGTGCTCTGCCGCAAGCGTAGTGAAAATCTGTTTCGCTTCATCGAGCATCCTATCTGCCTCGAGGAACATCTTTTGCTCAGTGGCAAAACGAGCTTGGTACAGCAAGGCATATCCAAGTCCTTGGCGTGCTTTCACGTGATCCGAGTAACTGCTGATCAAACCTCGGTACAGAGCGAGCATCTCATCCAGAGCAGCTTTATAGGCAGCGTTATTCCCCTCGATACGAGCGAGCAGAGCTTGCTCACCAAGAGCCTGTCCAAGTGCGCAGCGGAACTCCGGATTGTATGGGATTTGTGCGCTGAGCTCCCGCAGAATTCGCGTGCTTTCTGAGAGCAAGAAACGTACTCTATCTGTCTGGTTTCGACTACGCGCCACCTCCACTCGATTAAGCAGCACACATGCTAGATCGTAGCGATAGCTCAGGGTGTCACGATGCTCCTTGTAGAGCTGCCGGAAAAACCCTTCCGCATTGGACAGATCTGAATCAGCCTCCTTCAGCATTCCCTGCTGTAAGCGCAAAGTGCCGAGATTACGCCATGAAGCCGCCAGGGAGCGAGTCAACTTCTCATCGCGACCACCAGGGGGCTTGCCCATGTTGTTCAGGTAGGCATTCAGATGGTCGCCCAAGATGCCTTGCAAATGGGTAGAAGCAGGTATATCCGTGATCTCCTGATTAAAATCATTGAGCAAACGCTCCGTAAAATGTGCACTGTTATCGTACGCGCGAATAGCCTCACGTCGCTCCCAGAGCGCCCACGAGCTGATGCCGATGAGGATGGTCAACACCCCCGCCAGTATAAATAAAGAAAAGCGGAAACGGCGCTGTTTCTCCGGCTCAGTGGGCAATACGCCTTCGCCAATAGCAATACGCCAGGCTGCCGCATTCTGCCACCGGTCTTGCACCTTGAGCTCAAGGGCACGATCAATCGCACGAAGGAAAGCCGCTCCGTAGAGAGTCTCCAAATCCGCGCGCCCGGCCAAAGGGGTGTAGGGGTCTGTGCCGGCTATGATTCGCAAATCCGAGCGCGGTGGAAACAACCGAGTAACGAGAAAATAAAAGCATGCCCCCAGCGCGTACAAATCTGTCCACGGTCCAAGTTGAGAGCTCATTTCCTCATCCGTAGCAGAGTGAGTCTGCTCAGGTGCAGCAAAATCCGGCGTAAATACATTGGTAAACACTTTTCCCGGCTGGAGTTGACGTGCCGAACCAAAATCAAGCAGAATCGTCGAACCTTCCTCCGTCACTAAGATATTATCCGGTTTAATGTCACGGTGAACAATGCGATGTTGACGTAAGTAATCGAGGATGGAGAGCATGCTGAGCAAGAGGCGGCGGTTATGGCGAGCCTGCTGAGACTGTTGCTCAAAACTCAAGGAAGCTTGCTCGGGCACCGACATAGGCGTCCCCTTCATGAAAGGCATCACATAATAAGCAGTGCCGTTTGCTTCGAAAGCATTAAGAATGGGAACAATGCCGGGGTGGGAAATTCCCATGAGTACACTCACCTCTTGCAAAAACTCGTTGACACTAGCCTTGAAACGTTCCTCCTTCTCTGGAGAGGAATGTACCACGTAGGTGCCGTTGATCTCGCGCGCAGCGAGTCCTTCAGGCATATGCTCCTTGATGGCGACTGTCGTGCCATCTTCCACGTTAGTGGCGGAGTATGCAATACCAAAACCGCCAATACCGATTTTCTCTGTAATGGAGTATTTGCCGACTCGCGTGCCATTAGGCAGAGGAGTACGTTCATCTTGGGTGCTACTGCCAGCGCCTATGCGACCGGTAGCCGACACGCCGGAAGAATGCAGGCGGCTACGGGCTCCCGCCGGTCGAATCGTAGATGCAGGGTGTACTATTGCCGCAGAGGCAGCAGTCCTCGCCCCTCTCTCGTCTTGGGGAGAATGCAATGTGGGGGCGGAAGGTGCCAATGCCTCAGGGCGGTTAACAGATGCACGTGAAAGTGCCGGCGGTACAGAAGGCAGCGAAGTCGGCGAAGCCGGGGCTTCCGGCTGCACCGGCACGGGCGGTGGTACAAGACCACTTGGCACGGGCGGCGGCATAGAAGGCACCCTTTCCGATTGGTCGGAGGGTGCAGTCAGATCAGATTCTTGCATAACGTGATCGTGTTCTCTTGGTTATCAGTAAAATCGTATGAACTTTCATCTACCCCAAGGATGGGAACCTGCTCCAGAGGATTGTAACGCGGGGCCGAGAAACGCAGCAGTACTTCTGCACGCTTTTTGGTGCAGTGGAAGATTAAGTGCACAGGCGTAGAATCCGGCAGCACACGCACCACGGCGCACAAGACCTCCTGCACAGCTGTAATGTCCGCAGGCGCCGCTAAAAGTTCTTCCATCAGGCTCGCCACTCGGGATGCGGCTTCCTTCTCCTGCCCTGCAATAAAGTCGAGTACAACCTCATTGGCGGGTTCACCCAAATACTCTAACGCCAGCATCGTCACATCCCTGTCCATGCGACAACCATCCAAGTACTGGCGCAGAGAGGAGCGAACCATTTGCAGCGCATCTGTCACAGTAGGAGCATCTTTGCACAGCACATCCTTGAGCCGAGCCTCGCTAAAGGGAATATTGTGAGCATTGGTCGCGCCAAGAACTCCTTCGGTGTACAAAAACAGGCGGTCTCCCGGGACGAGCTGTCGGGTCTGTGTATGAAATGGCATGTCCGGCTTATCGCCAAGCACATAATCAGCACTCGTAGTGAGCACACTATACTCTCCTCCTTTCATTTGGCGCAGGCTATGCAAATGCCCAGCATTCACAAACTCCAGCCGTCCTGTGGTAATATCAAGGCTCCCATAGAAGAGAGTCATATGGATGCCAGTTTGATTTCCTTGGCAAAGTTCCGTGTTTGCCTCAGTAACGATTGACTCGGGCGATCCGCCGGAACGCGTCAAAGTTCGGATAATTGTCATGGCGCGCATCATAAAAAGTGCAGCGGCGATTCCAGAAGCATCCACGTCAGCCACAAGGAAGTGTATGTGGTTGTCATCCGGCATGGAGAAGTCATAAAAGTCACCACCCACATCATTTGCTTGGATACAGGTAGCATACAAATCAAACTGCTCCACATTCGGAAAAGCAGGAAACTTGTTGGGAAGAACAGTATTCTGAATAGTGCGGGCGAGTTCCAAATCACGTTTCACATGGAATTGACGTTCCTCACCCACACTGCGTAGAGAATCCACCATAAAATTGATACCATTGGAAAGGCGTACAAATTCCGGACAGGTCGTTACATCTACCTTGCATTCCAAATCGCCCTCCGTGATCTCCATGAGTGATTCATTCACTCGTGAAATCCCGCGCAGCACAATACGCTGCAGCAACCAGCTTACCACGCCAAATATGAGTACAAAAAGCACTAAATTGCTTGATACCATCACCTTCACCGTACGCCAACCCGCGCCGTACACCTCTCGCGCCGGCAAAACTCCAACAAGGCGATATCCATTCGCATCCAACGCATAAGCGTAGTAATTTACTCCATCTGCCTGCGTCATGCTAATGCGCCCCGGTTCAAGAGCCAGCAGCTCAGTCTCCGGCACGGCAGAGCGCTCACGATTGAGGCAAACTCCTCGGCGAAATACCACGATGAACCCCTCCCTGCCAAGGCGCAGTTTCACAGGGGTATTGTTGAGCGAGGCATCGGCACGCGCTCGCTGCTCCAACCGTGCGCGAAAGCCTAAGCGAACACGTCCGGGGTGGTCTTGGCGTTTTACATTGGCAAACTGCATGCTCTCGCGCGATATGCCGCTCACTTCAGTAAGCACCTCATTCCCATGGTCACTTAATGTGATAATGGGAATCATATTCTCTCCATCTGCCAAATTGCGTCCCACTAAACTGGCAGGAACGGCAGCTTCTATAATGCCATTCCCATCTGTAACCGCAACCTGTTCCGCTCCGAGCCGATTACATATACCCTGCAACTCTTCCTGTTTATGGAGTATATCTGGGTTGAGCATAATAATTTCTGCCAAGGCGTTCGCACGGTCCATGGTGCTTGTAGTATTCACACGGTTGAGAAACCCCACCGTCTGCTCCACATGCATCATGAAATCGAGCATGTCGCTAAGGCGTGTCTTTATCATTTGCTCAGCTCTATCCTCCAGCCGCGCAGTAAATTGGAAATACACCAGCCCTGCCGTCAACAGAAATGCGGCAAAAATATAGGCAGATAGTCTGAGAAGAAACTGGCGACGCATGCCGGGGAAAAAGACCGCATTAGTATACGGTTTTTCAGGCTAAAATCAAGTCCCATCTCGTGCCCTCATGCAAGCTGCAAAGCGT
>CANQAD010000042.1 GCA_947588735.1 uncultured Akkermansia sp. | reverse complement strand
CAAATCGTCAATCGTCATTCGAAAATCGAAAATCCGCTTGTGCTTCGGCTCTGCTCCCCCGCCGCTTTCTAACTACCCCCGCCCGCAGTTCCACCTTCCCCCTCTCGCTCCAGCTCCGCCTCCCCGCGCGCCAGCGCGCGAATTCCCCAAATCGTCATTCGAAAATCGAAAATCCGCTTGTGCTTCGGCTCCGCTTCCCCGCCGCTTTCTAACTACCCCCGCCCGCGGTTCCACCCTCCCCCTCTCGCTCCAGCTCCGCCTCCCCGCGCACCAGCGCGCTAACTTCCCAAATCGTCAATCGTCATTCGAAAATCGAAAATCCGCTTGTGCTTCGGCTCTGCTCCCCCGCCGCTTTCTAACTACCTCCGCCCGCGGTTCCACCTTCCCCCTCTTACCCCAGCTCCGCCTCCCCGCGCGCCAGCTCGCAAATTTCCCAAATCGTCAATCGTAACTCGCCCATCAAAAATCCACCTGTGTTCCCGCTCCGCTCCCCCGCCGCTTTCTAACTACCCCGCCCGCAGTTCCACCTTCCCCCTCTCGCTCCAGCTCCGCATTTCCCGAGCCTTTGGCTCGCTAGATTTCCAAATCGTCAATCGTCAATCGTAAATCGTAAATAACCAATGCTTTATGCTGTATGATGTGCCGTTCACTACCGATTGGGGCTCTCTTTTTCTTGGGACAAATGTGGCCGATCACGCAGTGCCCAAAAGATTAAGCTTGTCAAAAAGGAAAAGTGTGGTAACATGGGCAACGAAGAGCGCGGGTATAGCTTAATGGCAAAGCTCCAGCCTTCCAAGCTGATAATGCGGGTTCGATTCCCGCTACCCGCTGAATCCCGGATGGGCGAAGCAGACGTTTCTGCCCGCAGAGCGGCCCGAGAAGATCCTGCGTAGCCATGAGAGAAGAGCGAAAGGCGCTGCTGCTGAGTATAGGGTACGGACGCGGGCATGATGCAGCGGCCAAGGCGCTGGCGCAGGAGATGGAAAGCCGGGGATGGCAGGTGCGGGTGAGCGACCCGTGCGCCGAGGCGAGGCCTCGTTTGTTCCGCTGCACCCAGGCGGTTTACCGCGCATGCGTGCGCAGGCTGCCATGGATATGGGGTGTTGCATATGCGCAGATTGATGCGACGGACTGGTCGCGGATGCTCCATTTGCCCGGCATAGAAGGGAGCATGCGGCGGTTGCAAGCCATGCTGAGCGCCGAGCCGCCGCGGCTTATTGTGTGCACCTACCCGCTCTATGCCTACATGCTGGATGCCATGACGCAATGTGGCGAATTGAACATCCCCTACGCTGTGGTGGTGACTGATGCTTTCCACGTGAACAGCGCCTGGGTGCGTACGAAGGCGCCGCTCATTTGTTTGCCGGATGAGGTGAGTTGCGCTCGTGTGCATGAACGATACGGTGTGGCGGAGCAGCGCTTGTGCATCACCGGTTTTCCTGTACGGCGGGAGTTTGTCCCGTTTGCCGCGCGCACAGCGCCCGGGGAGGACGGCCGTGGGCTGAGAGTCGTGTACGGCGCGCATGCGAGACTGCGGCAAGTTTGCGCAGATGTGCAGGGTATGCTGGCAACATGGCCCGATATGGAGATCACGTTGCTGGCGGAGGAGCGTGAGGCGCGCCTGCGCCGTATTCTGGGGGAAAGTGCAGGGCGTGTGCACTTTTTTGGCGGAGCCGGCGAGAGTATAGCCGAGCCGCTTCGCCGGGCTCATTTCTACATCGGAAAGGCTGGTGCGGCCACCGTATTCGAAGCCTATGCCACGCGAACGCCTGTGCTTGTCAATTACCCCCTGCCCGGGCAGGAGGAGGGTAACCAGCAGCTTTTGCTCACTGATGGCGCGGGTGTGCGAATTGGCAGCACATCCGAGCTGTTGCACACCATGAGGCATCTGCTGGAACACGGCGCTGCCGGTTGGCAGGGGATGGTCCGGGCAATGCGCTTGCGCGCGCGGGAGGACGGAGCTTCCCGGACGATTAATGCACTTGAAAGGCTTATTTCTCCATGAAAGACGACAAGCCCATACTTTTGGTGGACAACTCCAACACCCGAACCAAATATGCACTGTCATCGGCAGATGGTGAGTTGTGCGCGCCTGTGCGTTGCTTGCCTACATCGCAAATCAGTCCGCAACGCGTGCGTGAAACCTTGGCCGGGTGGAGCTTTGGACAGGTTGTCCTCTGCTCTGTGGTGCCGACTGCAGCTGCCGTGCTGAGCAGCATCTTCGCTGAGTGGCCGCTGCATTGCATCAGCCACACGGATTGCCCGCAGTTGCTGAGACTCTACAAAAATCCCGCCTGTGTGGGGGCGGATCGCCTGGCAAATGCAGCGGCTGTGGCTCTCTTTTACAGTCTGCCCGCACTTGCTGTCGATTTGGGTACTGCCTGCACTTTTGATGCCGTGGTCGATATGGATCAAAAGCCGACTCTGCTGGGCGGAGCTATAGCACCCGGACTGCGCGCGTTTGCTGAGGCTCCTGCGCGCAGCGCTCAACAACTGCCGGAGCTTACGGATGCGGATTTGGAAGACCATGTGGACTCTCCCCTCGCTCGAGACACGCGTTCTGCGCTTCGGGCGGGGGTGTTGATGGGATATGAGGAAATGCTGCGCGGCATCGTGCGCCGCGCGCGCGCGGAGTGCGGAGGAGAGCTGTGCACCGTGTTGACCGGCGGGGATGCCCGACGGGGAACCGGCGCCCCGGAATGGGCAGATATTGTGGATATGCAGCTGACTCTGAAGGGCATGCTGGCGCTTGCCCAGGGGAAATTACGTTGATTTTTGCAATGAGCCGTAAAATAAGAGTTGATTTTGAGAAGGAAGTGGGCTAAAATACACGCACTTCAATTCAGTCACACATTATCTATATGTCCGACAATATCGAATCCCAGGTAGTTGATGTCATCGTCGAGCAACTCGGCGTGGATCGTGAAAAGGTGACCCCTGATGCCAAGTTCATCGATGATCTCGGCGCAGATTCTCTTGACACCGTCGAACTCGTCATGACTTTCGAGGAAAAGTTTTCCGTGGACGTGCCCGACGAGGACGCTGAGAAGCTGAAGTCTGTGAGTGATGTGGTGGCATACATCAAGGCTCACAAGCAAGCCTGATCTCAGACAAGTTGATCTCCGATAATCCGGGCGGTTTCCTCCTCAGGGTCGGAACCGCCCGTTTCATCTGACAGGAAACGCTGTAAGACTTGGAGCTGCAGTCGCGTGTCACTTTGTATAGATACCTCTGGCCATGGACTCTGATTACGTAGGTTACGCCATTCGGCACACGAGAATTCTGTATGCTCCCTACAGGCGTATTGAGTCGTTTGGTGAGACGCGGTTCAATTTTCGCCTGATTACCGAGCCGATGGACAGCGTGGGGGAGTGCCGCGTGCGCAGTGGATGGGTAGAGGCTGGAAAACCTCGTATTCTTAAGCCCAAAAGGTTGCGCGGACCGGAGACCGAGGGATTCAGCGCGGAGGCTGAGCGGTTTTTCGATTGGATGGCCGAGCATGGTATGCAAATGCATGCGCTTATCCAGTATGGATTCCAATTCAGTCGTTCCGAGGTACAGGAGGAATACCTGCACGAGGATATGCGCGAGGTGAGTGAGCGTGTGGTGCGCGAGGCGGAAAGCAGTGGGGATGCGCTCCGCGTGGTGATCGAGGGAGTCGATGATGCGTGGGAAATTTCCCTGCTGCGCTTCATGATTGAAATGATCCAGCAATCACATGAAATTAATATCTTCGATTTTAAGCGCTACGGTTTGCTGTAGCGGCGCGTTGACGCTCGCGCAGGAAAACTGCTCGCTCTGGCCGCGTCGGCCAGCCGAGCTGGATCAGGCTCAGCGCCTCTATGCCCAAGGGAATGAAGATGAGGAGGCGCTTGCTCTGCTTCAGCCGTTTGTTAACAAGAGGGGCTTGGCGGGGCGCGAGGCTCGCCGCTTGGTCGGGCACATCCGGGTGCGGCAATATTTGAGCGCCTCAAACCCGAACCTTCGACACCACACGGTACGCCGTGGAGAGAATTTGGATCGAATTGCCGCAGCCTATGAAAGTTCGCCCGAGCTGCTTATGTTCATCAATATGATGACCAGACCCTCGGATCTCAAGGTTGGACAGCGACTCAACGTGGCGCCTGCCAATCTGCGTGCGGAATTGCATGTAGCAGATCGTGAACTTACTCTCTGGGACGGGCGTACTCTTGTGGCAGCGTACGATGTCTATCCCTCTCTTGGATCGGTTGGCGATTCAGGTAAAAATGAAGAGGCTGCACTCACGGATCGCCGTGGTGAAATCAACGGCGCCCATGTGCCCCGCGCCTCGGCGCTTTTCCCGTCATCGGACCGTGTGCTCACGTTTTCCAACGGGCTTGTACTCATCAATAATAAACAACGCGCACCCAAGAAAGATTATGTGCAGATGCAGCGCGAGGATCTCAATGAGTTGTCCCTGCTGCTGCGCGGTGGGGCGAGGCTGTCGGTGGTGCGTGATGAAGAGAAGTTTGCTCCCTTTGCCGTGGCGGAGCCCGACGCCGAATCGCAGAAGCAGAAAAAGTCCGAGGGGATGGATCGAAATCTGAGCCGATAGGAACAGGGCTGAAGCACAGGTGGATTTTCGATTTTCGATTGACGATTTGGGAAATTTGCGCGCTGGCGCGCGGGGAGGCGGAGCGGTAGCGAGAGGGGCAGGGTGGAACTGCGGGCAGAACTGGTTAGAAAGCTTGGCGGGGGAGCGGAGCCGAAGCGCAGGTGGATTTTCGATTGACGATTTGGGAAGTTAGCGCGCTGGCGCGCGGGGAGGCGGAGCTGGAGCGATGGGGGAGGGTGGAACTGCGGGCAAGGGTAGTTAGAAAGCTTGGCGGGGAGCGGAGCCGAAGCGCAGGTGGATTTTCGATTGATGAGTTGAATGCTGGCGCACTACGCGCGCTGTAAAAGCAAAGCGGAACTTTCGAAGTCGAGATGCGATGATCAAGGGAAAGCACCCGGAGTGATGTCATGCCGGGTTACTGCTTTGCTGAATCGTCCATGGGTCGCTGTCTTGCTTCTTTCGTCCATAGAAAACGCATGGGAAATGGGTTCAATGAACCCGGAGAATATTTTATTGGGACACGCGTGGTTCAGGGGCAATCGCATGAGAAAGGGCGACCGTCATTTGCGACGTCGATAAGGTGCGCATTTATCGACCGACTAATGCCTTCTTCTTTCTTGTCCGGCAGTTTTCCTGAGGCGAATGCCGATATAGTTGCGCACAGGTTTGAAGCTCTGCCGATAGATGTTCGTTGCGCCATCCCAAAATGCGCAGGAGCTTCCTCCATCCATATTCAGCGCCGTGCGAACGCGGAATGTCCCCAAACTGTCCGGGGTGCACAGGATGTTTGCAAGCTCGCGCAGAGTGAGCGGAGAGGTGATGCCCAGACACCAGCTGCCGGTTCCATTGGTGGCAATGAAGGTGCGCATGGCTTTGCGTGTCTTTTCCAGGCCGGGTACAGCGCGAAAATTTTCCACTAAAAACGGCCCCCCCTGAATCGCTTCCTTCATGTGTTGAAGCGGAGTGCGTAGTGAAACGCTGCGCTCCAAAAAAATGCTCCCGCCCGTGTCGTATAGTGTGCCCGCAACGGTAAAGGAGCCGGTGGCGAGAGGAGTAACGTTGCGAGAGGCATGGCGCAGCAAGCCGATGGGCGTACGCGCTTGATTGGCGGCAAAGTAACCGCCATTTACACCGGCCACGCAGGAGTTGGCACGCATAGCCGCCGCCAGGTTGCCGTAAGTCGGTTGGGCATCACCTTCGTCCACGATGCAAAGCTCATGCGTGGCAGCGCGAAAGACGTACAACTCGATGCGGTAGCCCTTCATTTGGCCGTTCAACAGATCAATCCAGCCATTCCCGGAGGTGTAGCCTCGACTGTGGAATTCGGCATATTGAGCTTCAGCGTTTCCTGCGCCGAACAACAGAACGCCCGCAATGTGACACGCAAGCAGGATGCTCAGTCGCAGGTGGCGGAGTCGGCGGGTCATGCGGTTGACGTCTTAATTCACAGATGTGTTGCGCTCCGTTTTTTTGACTTCACGGTCGCGCTGGCGGCGGGCCTTTTCCTCGTCTTTTCCCTTGGTGCGTCTCGCGCGGCGTTCGTCGGGAGACTCATTAGCGCGTTCCCCGCTCCACAGCTGGGCAAGTCGCTGCATGGTGCGGCCATAGAAGCTGTTCGGATCAATCTCCCTGCTGGCCTTGATCATGTCCTTCATGCGCTTGCTGCCGCCTTCTTCGCGCCGGGCCTGACCGATCAGCAGGCAGTAAGCTGCCTGACGATCCTCCGGGCGCAAAGCTGTATCATTGACAACTTTCATGCCCTCGACCATGAGATCGTTCAGCGTGGTGTGGAAATCAGATTTCAAGAACCCATCCTTGGTATCCATCTGCTTGTAGAGGAACTGGAGTGCGCTGTACTCATTGCGGCGAACCAATCCTGTTTTATCTTGCGGATCCGCGTTCTTGAGGGAATCCAACAAGTTATCAGGCTTTTCGATGGGCAACTCGCCGATTTCTCCGAGGACTCTCGCTTTTTCCTCCCCCTGCAAGGAGTTCGCTTTGTTCAACAGTTCCAGCATCTTGCGGTGTAGAGCCAGCTTATTGGCTATGTTTTTGAGAGCAGCCGCGCCATTTTCATTCCCCAGGAAATCCATGCCGGGCAGGTTGGCATACATGGCCCCATTTTTATCCACCATCATAATGGTGGGACACACGTTGAAGGGAATGGCGGGCATGCCGTCCGAGATACGTCGAGCTTCATCAGCTTGCTTCTCCGTCGGGGATTCGTAAACAGGTACGGCAACGAGCATGGCCTGCCCGGTGGCCTTCTCCAGCTCCGACTTGTTCCAGAATGATTGAAGCATCCGCACGCTGCGTTGGTTCCAATCCGGGCCGTAGCAGAAAACGATCACGCCGTCATCTCCCGCCGCGTTGAGCGCCTCCTGAAAGGTTTCCGGGCGTCGTGGATTTTTTGGCATACCCGGTTGCTGTCCGGGCGTCTGTTGCTGATCAGCAGCGGCAGCAGAGGGCGCTGCGGACTCCGTCGGCTCCTGGGCGGGACAGAGAGTTGCCGTTGCCACGATCATGGCGAGCGCCGAGGTGCAGAGCGGGGACTTACTTGCCTTTCTTGTTGTCATAGACCAGAATTGCCTTGAAGTTGATGCCTTGCAACTGTTCTGCGCCGGAGTCGATGCGGATATAGCGCGCCTGCGGGCTATCTCTGTCAACTGTCAGCACAACACAGGGTTTTTCAGAGGATTCGGGAAGGTTGGCCAGCAGTTTCCACTCTTTGCCATCCAGCGAGGTTTCGACGAACCACTCGCGGTAGGCGGTGCAGTTATTGCCAGTGGGCACGATGACAATGCCGCCGATGTTAGAGCGCTTTGGCAGTTCCACGGTAACTTTGCGGTGTTTGCCTTTTTCAGAGACGATGGCCCCTCCCTGGGGGGTGAGAGCTGCAGCATGCGTGACGATGCTGTCCTGCTTCGGGGCATACATATCCAGCATCACCAGACCACCTGGGGAAATGAGCTTGCCCGGCGGCGGAGTGAAGTCAGGCAAATTATTTTCATCAGGTTTTAAAAATTCCTTGCTGTACTCGTTGGCAAGCTTCAAATAGTGTTCCTTTTCGCGTCCGTTGCCGCGAGAGTTTCCCAATGAAAGAGCCGTTGCCTCCTCGGCCGCCCGGATAACAGAGGCCTTCAGCAGAATTTGTGTGCTTTCGTAATTCGGATCGTCTTTGGGGAGTTCATTGAGCAATTGGTCCACCATGCCTCGCACGCGTTCGCCGACATCGAGTTTTTGCACGTATGCGCGGCGCACCGCCCAGCTGAGCGCAGGACCGAACGCAGGGCGCCGCCGTACGCTGTCAGCTATCAGTCGAAAAAAGTCAAGTTTTTTCGGTATGGCCTGGCTCAGGGAGTCGTACTGCATATCGAGCATTTTCTCCATATCCCACTCCGCTTTCTCATTCTCGTTGAGATTGCCAAAATAGCTCTTGAAAGCAACCATCTTCTGCTTGTCTGTTTTAAGCGTGGTAAGCAGGGACGGGTAGATGGTTTCTGTGAGGTAGCGAGCGCACATTTCCGGGTGTTTAGGAGCCACGGCGGAACAGATAAAGTCATTGACGCCCAGATATTTTGAGGGACGTTTGCTAAGGTATTTGGCCGCTGTGTCAAGATACATAGTCCACACGGGGTTGTAGAGCGGTTGCATGGTGACGGCCATCTCGTACAAGTTGAGGGCTTTGATGGGATTTTTATTTTTTGCGAGAAGGCCGGCGAGCGAGCAGATCATCTGCGCGTCGCGTGTACGCTGTCCGTCTTTGTACATATCCGTCATCATCTGCAGAGCGCTCCATCGGTGCAGTCCCCAGGTCGGGTAATGCGGTTGACGTTTTTCGGAGATGGTGTTGGAAGCCACCCATTCGCCATTCACATAAACTGCGTAGGCGCAGTGGCCGGGTTCCCCCATGGTGAAAGCGGGAACTCCGTTGGCGCAGGCGGAAGAGGCTCCGAAGTGGGACACGCCGCCGCACACGGCTCCAATGTCACGCGTCTCTTTTGCAAACAAGCCGGGATAAAGAACGTCAAAGGGTTGGTAATAGTACTTTGTAAAAATGCTGTCCCCGTACTTGTTCAGGGGGAGATAGGGCACCTGCCCTCCCATACTGGTGTACGCGCTGGGAGGAGCGGACACGTTATCGCGCTGCCAACGCATACTGCTGGCCGTGCCAAACGGACTGTCCCCCTTCCAGCCGCAGGGGAAGTGCATGAGCCAATCAGGCAGATTGCCGAAGGACGTGTTGAGCAACCCTTCGTCCCAACTCTGAGCGAAGTAGAGGTAGCGCTCGCGCGCCAAACGAAAGTTGTCTTTCACCGGGGCCTTTTTCTTGCCGGAATCAGAGCTGATGTCAGGCAGGGGGATGCCCGTGTCCTTGTAGTATTTGATTTGCTCTTTGGTGAGGGGCACTCCGGATCCGTACCAGCCGTTGCGGGTGAACTCTACAGCTACGGCTGCTGCGATACGGCGCTTCACACCGGGCCTCACCTTTACTTTGTCCATGAGCAGGTCATGATCCATGTTCTTATCAGCTTTTCTGAACTGCTGCACCATAGCCAGTGCGATTTCCGGCTTTTCCATTTCGCCGTCATAGACAAAAGAGCTGATCCATGGCAGATCATTGAGCAAAGTTGCCAGTGAATCGGCCGTCTCTTTATCTTTCATCAGCTCAGATAACGCGTCCAAATCCGCCCGATGGAGCAGCTCCCACTGCGCAATCTGCAGGCGGTTTTCCGGTTTGCTTATGAAAGCGAGTACACGGTCGCGATTCGGGTTGCCGACGCGTGCGCGGATACGGCTGGCCAATTTGCGCTCAAGCGCCTTGGGTTTGCGCCATTCATTGGGACGGATGACGCTTTTCACATTTTCCTCCTGCACGGGGCGGCGCCCTCTGTCCTCGCCAAGCGCGCGTTTTATTTGGGTGATTTCAGCATTTTCGGGGTCTTGTTCCTCGGCATCCTCAGGGCTGTCGTCCACAACAGGCTCAGGTTCGGGTTCAGGTTCCGGGGTTGCCTGCACGACACGCTCGGGCTGCTTCTTATGGATTTCAATCTCCACAAAATCGTCATCAGACTGCGCCTGTTCAGCTTGTTTTTCTCCTCCCGGGAACAGTACCGGATCCACTATATAGCCCACCGCCAGCATCACCAGAATGAGCACAATATAGGAGAGTCTCCACTTCATGCCACTTTGATAGCAAATTTCGCTCGCCTTGTCAAGAATACAGCAAGCTGGCGCAGGGCAACCGCATTAGGAAATGCGGTTGCTATTGACGATTGACGAGTTGCGAATTACGATTTATTGATCATGTGCGCGTTGTGCAGTTTTTTTCGAATCATGAACGTAGGCAGGAGAGTTCTTGAGAGCCATCATCACGATGACCGCTTGTTGTCATTTTTTTGATGCGTATCAACGATCATATCAGCCAACAAGGCCATTTTCTCCGTTGATGAACTTCTTTCAAATGCGTTTGCCCTGCAAGCTGGCGCAGGGCAAACGCTTGAGGGAATGCGGTTGCTATTGACGAGTTACGATTTTCGATTGACGATTTGGGAATACAGCCGTCGGCCGCTTTCGCAACCCCGTCCGCAGTCCCACCTTCCCCCCTCTCGTTCCAGCTCCGCCTCCCCGCGCGCCAGCGCGCAAATTTCCCGAATCGTAGTTCGTCATTCGAAAATCGAAAATTACCAATGGATTATTCTTCATGATGCGGCGATAACCGTCCGTTCGGATTGCTTTTTCTTGGGACGGATGCGGTAAAAATGGCGGTGCATTGAGAATTTTACTTGCAAGTACGCTGCGTCGTAGTATAATCCCCTCACCTTGTAAGGTCGATTTGCCGCAGCCACGAAAAATCAACCCCAACACAAGTCAATTATGATGAGCGAAATTAATGTCAACGACTTCAAGACGGACGAGAAGGACACCGGGTCCACCGGTTTTCAGGTAGCCGTGTTGACGAAGCGAATTGCCCACCTGACGGAGCATCTGACGGAGCACAAGCACGACCATGCGTCGCGTCGCGGGTTGCTGATGATGGTGGCCAAGCGTCGTAAGCTGCTGGATTATGCGAAGCGCACGAATCCGGAGCTTTACAGCAGCCTGCTGGAGCGACTCTCGCTTCGCCGATGAGGTCGCGCTCGACAATTCGTTTTTCAACCGCCGCCGGATTTCCCTGCGGCGGTTTTTTCTGCACTCAAGGCAAATGCCTTTGAAAAGAGTCGAGCAACGGAAAAAATGCTCTTGTTGACTGATATGATCGTTGATACGCATCAAAAATGATGACAACAAGCAGTCGTCATGATGACAGCTCTCAAGAACTCTCCTGCCTGCATTCTGATTCGAAAAATGCACAATACGCATATTATCAATAAGTTATCAATAGAAAATCGTCAATCGTAACTCGCCCATCGAAAATCCACCTGTGTTCCCGTTCCGCTCCCCCGCCGCTTCCTAACCACCTCCGCCCGCAATTCCATTTTCCCACATCGCTCCAGCTCCGCCTCCCCGCGCGCCAGCGCGCAAATTTCCCAAATCGTCAATCGAAAATCGAAAATCCACCTGCGCTTCGGCTCCGCTCCCCCGCCGCTTTCTAATTACCCCCGTCCGCAGTTCCGCCTTCCCCCTCTTGCTTCAGCTCCGCCTCCCCGCGCGCCAGCGCGCGAATTCCCCAAATCGTAAATCGTAAATCGTAAATAACCAATGGTTTATGCCGCATGATGTGCCGTTCACTACCGATTGGGGATCTCTTTTTCATGGGACAAATGCGGTAATGCGGTTGCCCTGCCCGTTTCCGTACTTGACATTGTGGCATATTTCGGCTATAGTGCGCGGGCTGTGAAAAAGCGTCTGCGCAAGAAGTACCACGTGGGGGAGTTTGTCGAACTGGGTTTTTACGTCCGATTCCGGTTTCGTGGGGGGGACGTGTATTCGGAGGACGGGGTGCGCATGCTTGGCGAGTTGGACGCCGACTGCCTTTGCAAGCTGGGGCTGAGCGGCACGTTGCTTGGGCAGGAGCACGGCATTTGCACGCTGGTAGCGCATGATGCGCACAAGCTCAAAACCTCTGAGCAGCAGCTGGCGGCTGTGCGCGAGTGGTTGCAGAACCGCGATGATTTGGAGGAGGTTCGCGTCAGCGAGCTCCTAGATTTCTGGCATGACATGAGCGAGTAACAAACACACCAACGATTACCATGAACGAACAGGACACGCCGAAACCGATTTTCAGCAAGGGACTCAAGGGAATTGTCGCTAACGAGACGAGGTTGAGCGACGTGCGAGGGGAGGAGGGGCGCTTGCTCTATTGCGGGTACGACATTGAGGACTTGGTGGACTTGTGTTCGTACGTGGAGGTGATCTACTTGCTGCTCAACAAGCGACTGCCCAATCGCAGCGAGCTGGATGGGCTGCGCAAGCGGTTGCGCATGGATCGCGAATTGCCTCAGCCCATCCTTGATTTTTTCAAGACGGCTACCAAGACGGCACGGCCGATGAGCGCGTTGCGCACGGCGGTATCGATGCTCGGCATGTATGATGACCGGACGAAGGATCCCACGCAGATGAAGGAGATTGGTCTGTCGCTCATTGCGAAGTTGCCGGTGATGGCGGCGTACTACTACCGGACGTGCCAAGGGCTGGATCTGCCGCCCATCCGCACCGATTTGGATGAAGCTGCGCACTTTCTTTGGTTGCTCAAGGGGAAGGAGCCGGACGCGAGTGAGGCGCACATTATGGATGTGGCGTACATCCTGCACGCTGACCACGGCATGAATGCGTCCACGTTTTCCTCGCGGGTCACGGCGTCCACGCTTTCCGACATGTACTCGTGCATCACATCGGCAATCGGCACGCTGAAGGGGCCGCTGCACGGCGGCGCGAATGAGGCGGTCATTGAGATGCTCAAAGAGATTGGCAGTGAGGATCGCGTGGAGGAGTATGTGAACGCCAAACTTGCCCGTCACGAGAAAATTTTTGGCATTGGCCACCGCGTGTACAAGACGCTTGATCCGCGCGCGCCCCAGTTGCGTCGCATTGCCATCCGCCTGACTCAAACCATAGGCGAACCTAAGTGGATCCGCATGAGCGACATGATTGCCAAAATCCTGCGTGACCGCAAAAATTTGAACGCGAATGTGGATTTCTATTCCGCCACGGTGTACTACAGCCTCGGCATTCCCACGCGCATGTTCACGACGGTGTTCGCCATTGCCCGCGTGGCCGGTTGGGTGGCGCAGATCCTCGAGCAGCTTGAGGACAACACGCTCTTTCGGCCGCTTTCCAACTACGTGGGACCCAAGGAGCCGCTCCTGGTTCCCATGCTCGATATGCGCTGATTTCAGGCTTTAATGTGGACGTCGCCGGAGAGAACGGCGCCCGGCTCAAAATGCCAGGGGACGTCCACAGTGAGGCGTCGCACGTTTTTGAGGGAAGGCACGCCGAGGGCATCCAGCGAATCCGCCAGCTTGTAGGAGGGGTGATTCAGGCGGATGACGGGCGCCGAGCCGTGGCATTCGGGTGCGAGTTGCATGCGCCCCGCATCATCGATTTCCACCGCATCCGAACGCAGCAGGAGCAGATCCGAACTCGTTTTCACGGGGAAGAAGCGCGAACGCGGAACGTTGACCGCCTGCGCACCGGGGAAGCACTGAATGGCGGCGCCCATGGCCGTTTCGAGCTGGTACACCGGGGCGGATTGCGGGTCGCGGGGGTCGGCCGTCTTTGCATTGCGGATGACGGGCAGGGGGATGACGCCGCCGTGCTGTTGCATAAAGTCGCGCAGGGCATCCAGACGAATCCAGAGGTTGTTCGTATTGAAAAAACGGTGACGGGAGATGTCCTGAAAACTCGGCACATCATGCTCGGCGCACTGTGCCACTTCGCGCAGAATGAGCTGACCGTCCGTTTTCCGCAACGCCAAGTGCCCGCCTTTCTTATCGGCCTCGGTGCGTTCGGTCGCTTCCATCACGAAGGGGGCATCGCTTTGCGCGAACCAGCGCAGAAAACGCACGTCCGGCAGCGCGCCCAGGTTGTCCGAGTTTGACACAAAAGCATATTTGACGCCGCGTTCAAGCAACTTTTCCAGCCATCCGCTGCCGGCCAGCGCCGCATACAAATCCCCGTGCCCGGGCGGGCACCATTCCAACTCCTCGCGACCGGGCAGGCTCACCGGTTCCAGCGTGTCGCGCCGCAACTTGGGAACCTTGTTCTGCAGCAGCTCCACGTCCTCCGCATGCTCGAAAAGTCCTTCGCCCGTGTAGCGTCGAAGGTGCTGCAAGGTGTCCGCGGACGTAGAAAACGAGTTCATGAGCAGAAGCTGCACGGCGCAACCTGCTTTCCGCTGCAACGCCAAAGCCTGTCGCACGATGAGATCCAGAAAATTGACTCCCGGCTTGATGGACAGAAGACTCTTTGCTTTTTGCAGCCCCATGCTCGTGCCCAGCCCTCCGTTCAGTTTGATGACGACCATCTGCCGCAGCAGTCCCGCGTCCGCTTCTTCTGAGCTTGCCACCAACTCTTCCCACTTCGGCAGTTCCGGCGTCGGGCTTATTTCGTCCTCGCCGATCGTCATTTTGCGGCCGCTGCGCAATTCCTCCACTCCGTGCATCATCGCTCGTATCGCGGCTTCCGACAACCCCTCCCTTTCCATTTTCTCGCGGATCAGTTTATCGCTTCTCATAACACTGCTATTCTAACGCAGCTCGACCCCTTCAGCAAGCCCTTTCCATCAAGAGCGGGCAACCGCATGGGAACGGTTGCTATTTTCAATTTTCGATTTTCGAGTTACGATTGACGATTTGGGAAGTTAGCGCGCTGGCGCGCGGGGAGGCGGAGCTGGAGCGGCGGGGGCGGGGGAGATGGTGACTTCGGTGTCCTGAAAATCTTCGGTTTGCCAAGGGGGGGCATTTGAATTGGAAGAGGGAGAAGTCGTTCACGCCGTTCATTTTGAGTTGAAGGACGGGAGTTGATTTGGAGGAAGGAGATGGAGTGGAGGGAGTCGAAGTGGAAGGGGGCGTCGGATGAGGCAGGGGTGATGGGCGTGGCAGAGTCAATATCCCAGGGCAACCGCATCAGGAAATGCGGTTGCTATTTACGATTGACGAGTTACGAATTACGATTTATTGATAATGTGCGCGTTGCGCAGTTTTTTTCGAATCATGAACGTAGGCAGGAGAGTTCTTGGGAGCCATCATCACGATGACTGCTTGTTGTCATTTTATGATGCGTATCAACGATCATATCAGCCAACAAGGCCATTTTCTCCGTTGATGAACTTCTTTCAAATGCGTTTGCCCTGTCAATATCCCAAATGCGGAGGGCCATTTGGGGCGAGATTTCGCCGCCGTTGAATGCGAGTCTCTTCATGGTGTGTGTGTATTTTTTAGGTTGACAAGGTACAAGTTTTATGTACAATGAAGGGGTTATGTGTCCGACCGTAGTAAGTTACAGTAAGGCGCGCCAGAATTTGGCGAGTTTGATGAAGGAATGCGTGGATGACAGTCAGCCCGTGGTGATAACGAGTCGCGGGAGGAAGGTG
Source organism: uncultured Akkermansia sp. (assembly GCA_947588735.1). Taxonomy (GTDB): domain Bacteria; phylum Verrucomicrobiota; class Verrucomicrobiia; order Verrucomicrobiales; family Akkermansiaceae; genus Akkermansia. Next base: position 3,060 of record CANQAD010000042.1, on the reverse strand, counting down.
GTGATGGTGCCGTATGATGATTGGGCGAGCGAGGAGGAGACGAGGTATCTGCTGGAGAATCCGGTGAACAGGGCGCATTTGCTGAAGTCGCTGGAGCAGGCAAAGCGCGGAGAGCTGGTTGAATACAAGGGTATGTTTTATGATGAAGATCATTCTGACGAATGAGGCAGAGAAGGATAGGAAGGAGTGGGTGAAAAGGGATAGGAAGGCGGCGGAAAAAATAGGGGAACTGCTGCGCGAGGTAGCAGAGGATCCATACTTTGGGAAGGGGAAGCCGGAGCCGTTGAAGTATGAGCTGGCAGAGTGCTGGTCGCGCCGGATCAACAGGAAGGATCGGCTTGTGTATCGCGTGAATGAGGAAACAGGCGTTGTAGAGGTTTTGTCCATGATGGGGCACTACGGGCAGCGTTAAACGGAGAGCATGTAGTTGATGTAGGCGCGTTGGCGGGCGTCTTCGGAAGGGGAAAGTTTGTGGGACTGGAAGTTTGAGGGCTATGTAGGTGGAGATGCCGAGTTGTCGGACTTTGAGGACGAGGTTGCGGGTGTGGGCGGAGGAATGGAGGGAGAGCCGGGCCCAGTTCATGGGAAGCGTTGGAGGGAGCCGTTTTTGTCAACGATCCAGTGGAGGGAGTTGAGGCGGCGGTCACGGTCGCAAAGGAAGTCGGCGATAATTTCTTCCTCGGTGCGCGAGAGGTTAAGGAGCATTTGGGATATTGTAAGGCGGAGGGGAGAAAGGTATCAACGTTATCAACACAACGTATAAAAGGGTCGGGAAGCGGAGTTTCGTAAATGTTTTATGCTGTTAATTTCTTTTCTTTCTAACTCGGTTTTTATGGGGGAAAATGGCGATCTCAACAACATTGGAAAGGAATACGCGAAAAATGAAATGCAATCTCATTTGTTTTATCAGCGGCGCTGTTGTATGCGCCGCATTGTGCGCACTCGGCTGCTGCCCCAAAGGGCGTGAATGGCGGGAAAAGGCCATGGAAAAAGGCCGCGAGGCAAAGCGCAAGGCGCAGGAAGCCTGGAACAAGATGAAAAGCGATGCAAAGGAGCGCATGGAGCCCCTTGCCGCGCAAAACGATGTTCAATAATGCCCATTTAACCTCCCCCTGTGCGCAGCGTATCAGCCGCTGCGCTGCGTGCGGGTGGGCGGCCCTGGTCTGCGCGCTCGGGCTGGCGAGTTGCAGCGCCGAGTGGTGGCCCTGGCAGCAGCAGGAGGAGGAGTGGGGAGCCGCGCCGCCGCTCGTCGTGGCCCCGCCGCCGAGGGTCATCCGCTGCCGCAGGGCCGCACGCAATGGCGAACTGCCCTCAGATGAAGAGCGCATACCGCAGGACTACGAGAATTTCCGCAGCAGCGCGGCCTACCGCACCTCCCTGCGCACATGGCAGGACGCCGCGCGCCTGCGCAGCAGCAACGGCGGAGCGCAGCGCTGCGTCGTCATTGAGCTTTCCAACCAACGCGGGCAGTATTTTGTGGACGGTCGGCTGGCCATGGATTTTCCGGTGTGCACCGGCACACCATCCCATCCCACGCCCACAGGCGCTTTCCGTATCTCTGAAAAAGACCGCCACCACCGCTCCAACCTCTACCACTGCGCCATGCCCCTCTTCATGCGCCTCACGAACGATGGCATCGGCCTGCATGTGGGCGATGTCTTCCGCACGCCGGCTTCCCACGGCTGCATCCGCCTCACTCGCGAAGCCTGCGCCACCCTCTTCCGCGACCTGCCCCACGGCGCCGAGGTCCTCATCCGCCCATAAAAAAGCGACGCAGCCTCTCATACCGCGCCGCTTCTGCGAAAGATTTTTTACCGTCAATCACATCCCAGCGTCCACCGGTATGTAGGGGCAGGTTACGTCCAGTTTAGAACCAAATCCCAAAGGCTGGTTAGTGTCATAATCCCACAGCTGATAGCAGAGATGCACCTTTGCCATGCCGGATTCGAAGGGCAACTCACAGACCAGCACAGCACTGTAGAGAGAAAAGACGATCGGCGGAGCTTCTTGGATCGTTATGATGGTCGCGCCATCCTTGGTAGCACTCGTCACCTGATTAGGTATGACGCAACCCAGAAGGTTTACCAAGGACTCGGGCATCCCATCCGCGCCTTGGAAAGTAACATACAGGAATCCCCTACCGGACGATCCTCCCTCCACTGTGTAGACAACTTGCAAGTTACTGGTCTTGCCAGCGCTTCTGACAGTCCCGTACACATAAACAGTTCCGTCTTTTTTCTCATCTTTGGGAAGAGTGTCGTCAACCTCAACTACATCCTTGACATAGTCCAGCATTTCCTTGTCAAATTTATAATTTCCTGAGAAAGATTCCCCACCAACTATATCGGCGGAAGGTGAACCAATAAACCGGAAACCTCTACCCCCATTGGTAAATTGTTGCAAAGAGACGTACCCATTCCTCTCATTGTCACCGCCTCCGCAGGAGGAGATAAGTGCTGCAGCCAAGGCCACCACGGGGAGCGCGATTTTGGTAAATGCTTTCATAGGACAAGCTGTTTTGGACGGAGTTCAGATCTCTTTCGCGTCTGAAGCGTCCCCATCTTATCCAACTTTGCCGTGGAACGTCAAGAAAAAAATGAGATTTTTTTATTTTTTGTCACACGTGTCCCATAAAAAATATTCTCCGGGCTCATGGGACTCCATTTCCCATGCGTTTTCGATGGACGAAAATGGCGGCGCGCTTCGCCCCTCCGCGCGCCAGCGCGCAAATTTCCCAAATCGAAAATCAAAAATCGTAACTCGAAAATCCCCTTGTGTTTCAGCTTCGCTCCCCCACTCAGCTTTCTCATTAGTCTTGCGCGCGGTTCCGTCCTCCCTCGTCGCTCCAGCTCCGCCTCCCCGCGCGCCAGCGCGCTAACCTCCCAAATCGTCAATCGTAAATCGTCAATCGTAAATAATCAACGCTTTGCGTTGGACGATGCGCCGTTAACAACCGGTTGGGATTGCTTTTTCCTGGGACAAATGCGTGATCGGACAAAAATAGTGCACCGAAAAAAGAAAAGTGATCGGACATAATTAGCGCACCGAAGTGTTCCGCGA
>CANQAD010000041.1 GCA_947588735.1 uncultured Akkermansia sp. | reverse complement strand
GCGTGCCGCTTTTTGGGGATGGGACGTTGGCTGTTCCGACGCCGGACAACCGGGGGACGGAGGCTTTTCGCAAGTCGAAAATGCCGTTTTTTATGGTGGAGCCGTGTTTTGCGGGGAGCAATGAGGCGGATTGCCTGGCTTACACGCAGTGCCTGCTGAGCGGGGATTGGGAGAGGCGGCTGCCGGGGATTATTGACAACGCGATTAAGAAGGTTTATGGATGAGAGAAATTTAAAGGAGCTGGCGGAGACGTTGATTCACTCGGCGGATGAGATGCGGGTGGAATGGGAGTGGTATGCGAAGCATATCAAGCCGCGGGCGGCGGAGGCGCTGTGGATGCTGGAGCAACCGGCGGAGAAGAGGGGGAGGACGCTGTGCAGTGTGGCGGCGACGAGTGCGAATATCTGCGCGAATGCGCATATGCACCATATTATCAGCAGCGGGACGCCGTGGTTTCGGTACAAGACGGCGGATAACGGGAGTGCGGAGAAGTACCTTAACTGGTATGCGAATGCGAGTGAGGTGACGCATGATTATTTAGCGCGGTGCAATTTTTACACGGAGATGCACGAGACGGTGCTGAACCGGGTGATTTTCGGGACGGGGTGTATTTTTACGGAGGAGGGTAGAGAAGGTGGGCTCAACTTCCGGAATATACCGTGCGGGACGTATGGTTTTGCGGATAATGAGGAGGGGCAGGTGGATACGCTGTGCCGGAGTTTTAAGTTTACGGCGCACCAGGCGGCGGAGAGGTTTGGGGAGGAGAGGCTGCCGGAGGATGTGAGGCAGACGCTGGGGAGGGGGAGCAGCGCGATGCGGGACAAGTTTGAGTTTTGGCATTTGGTGACGCCGCGGAGGAGTTTTCACTGGGGAAGCGAGACGAAGGAGCGTGCTATGATGCCGTACCTTTCGCTGTATATGTATGGGCAGGGGGAGCATGATATAATGGAGGAGGGGGGCTATGCGGAGTTTCCGTATATGGTGACGCGGTTTGCGAAGTGGGGGGATATTTTATGGGGGTACCCGCCGGCGAGGGATGTCCTGGATGAGATATACACCTCGATAAAAACAGAAAGAAATATGGACAGTCTGTCGGATCTGGCGGTGTACCCCCGCCTTTTTATCGATGCGCAGATGCAGGGGGAGACGGATTTTCGGGCGGGGGGCAAGACGGTGATACCGCGGGAGATAGCGGGTCTGAACCTGCCGCGGGAGTGGGGGAGCGCTGGGAGGATAGACTACGGGAAAGAGAGACTTGAGAGGGCGGACGAGAAGATTAAAGCGGCGTTTTTTATACCGTTTTTGCAGATGTTCAGCGGGGTTGACCGAGAGATGACGGCGACGGAGGCGCGGGCGCGGATGAGTGAGCAGGTTATTGCATGCAGCCCGACGTTTTCGCGGTTCTGTGCGGACATGACGCCGATGCTTGGTAGGATTTTTGCGTTGCTGTACAGGCAGGGAGCGTATCAGACGAACAAAGGGAGCGAGCCGAAAGACTTGTTCCAGCTGAGGGCGGATGGAGAGCATACGGATATGAGGAAGCCGCGTGTGGCGTATCTGGGAAGAATCAACCGTGCGATTGATGACGCGCAGCAGGAGAGTACGGACGCGGCGTTGAACAGCGTGAGCGCGTATGTGCAGTTGACGGGGGATGCGAGTGCGCTGGATGTGGTGGATGCGGAGAAGATGGTGCGCAAGGCGTTTGAGAATGCGGGGGCGAGCAGTGATATTTTCCGGACGAATGAGGATGTGCAGAGAGTGAGAGACGAGAGAGCGCAGGCGGCGCAGGCGCAGATGGCACTGCAAGCGGCGCAGGCGAATAATCAGAATGCTCAGGCGATGAGGAACGCGGCACAAGCGCGATGAGTTTATGGAAGAGAGTGAACGCAGAGATGATATGAACTTTCCTTTTTTTGACAAGCGGAAGAGGGAGGAAGAGCAGTACCGGAAGCGGAGGCGGGCGAAGATAGCGGCGGTGTGCGATGATGAATTTCTGAGGTACCTGGATGAGAGGTTTGAGACGGGGAGGTGCGTGTTCCGCGGGGAGGCGGGGACATTTGACCCGCTGGATGCGATGAGGCGGGATGCGTATCGGGAAGTGATCCTTTTCCTGCGTGATGAGCGCAGAAAATACGAAGAAGACAACGATTAAAACACTATGAGCGAAGAAGCTACAATGACGACAGAGACGGGGTCTGCCGAGGCGGAGGCGACGACGCAGGCAGACGTGACGACGACAACGGGGGCTGAAACGGCTGCGGAGGCTGCACCGGAGACGGGTGCGGAGACGCAGGCGCAGGCACCGGAGACGCAAGGGGCGGAAGCTACGACGGAGGCGACGGCGAGCGATGTGGCGGCGGCGATGGCGAAGGCGTACGCAATAACGGAGCCTGAGCCGGAGGCAGAGGCGGGAGCTGAAGCCGGGGGCGAGCAGAAGGAAGGAGAAGGAGGGGAGGAGTATCAGTTGAGTTACCCGGAGAATTGGAATGCGGATCCGGCGTTTACGGAGCTGGTGACGCCGATAGCGAAGAAGAGCGGTATCGATGGTAAGACGTTTGGCGCGCTGACTGCGGAGGTGATAGGGAAGATGCAGGAGGCGGAGTATGCGAACATGGTAAAGACCGACGCGGAGTTGAAGAAGGACTGGGGGGCGGACTACGACGCGAATATGAAAGCGGCGCGGGCTGAGGCTGCCTTCCTGAAGAAGGAAGCCGGGCTGACGGATGATGACTTGCGGGTGTTTGCGAGTCCGAAGGGTATGCGGGCGCTGTACGCGATCAGCCTGACGCACGGGGAGCGCGGAGCTGCGGGGATGAAGGAAGTGAGCGCGAGCGAGAAGGCATGGGCGGAGGAAGTTATGAATAATCCGGCGCACCCGGATTATAAGGCATTCCACGATGTGGACGATCCGCGGTGGAGACTGGTGAATGAGAGGTATAACCGGGCGAAGGGAATCTGAGATTTATACCTTGCTACTGCACCGTTTTTTTTGTGAGAGAAGCAGAGTAAAATAAAGTCACCGAGAAGGAGAACAGAGATATGGCCAATAACTTAACAATACCGGATCAGTATCGCACGAAGTTTGCGAAGAAGTGGGATCATGCGTTTGAGCAGCAGATTGAGCGTGTGCGTCCGTATATGAGCATTTATGACCCGAAGGAGCAGGTGATTAACGGCGACGGGTACGAGATTCCGAGCATGGGGACGCTGGATGTGACCGAATACGCCGGGCGAAGTCAGAAGATGACGAGTGTGGAGCCTGCGACGGGCAAGACGACGGTGAGACCGCGTCAGTTCTACGCCTACACGGAGATCTCGCCGTATGATCAGATCATGCTCAAAGATTTGGAGTACGGGCTGAGTGTGATTCAGAAGAAGCAGGCGCACGCGGCGGCTCGCTTCTTGGATCAGGTTGCGCTTGGGACGAAATTTGTGAAGGAGACGAAGACTTACGAGCTGAAGAAGGAAGGCACGGATCCGGGATTCACCGGCGGCATTTTCAATGTGCGATACAGCGGGGACGGCGGCTTGACGAAGAGTGAGCTTGACTTGACCGTGGAGAGCTACAAGGAAGGCAATGGCAATTTGATTCCCGTTGACTACGCAACGAGCGGGACAGGGGTATCGAATAACTATGCCGGGACGCTGCTTGACCGCGTGGAGTACGGCAAGCGCCGATTGGAGGAGCTTGATGTGTTTGACGGGACGAATCCGGGAGAAGTTTGCCTGGTGATTTCCCCTGCGGTACGCCAGATGCTGAAGGCACTTGAGGTGAAGCTGAACCGCGATTACGGCTTCAAGGACTTGGGAGGCGAGGGCACTGCGACGTTCTGCAAGGATCTGAACATGACGATTATTGTGAGTAACATGCTGCCGTTGTTTGATACGAAGAAGGCGGACGCTAGCGGGACAGCCGTGAAGGGAGCGCGCATGTGCGGGATGTGGCTGAAGAGCCGAGTGACGTTCATGAGCTGGCGACGCACTGAGTGGACTGTGAAGCATGTGAATGACGACGCGGAGATTGATGAAGGGATCCGCGTGCGCGGGATGGTGGGCGCCTCTCGCCTTGATGATGATAGCGTGTTTGTGCTGCCGGTGGTGGAGCAGAAGTGAGTTTTTGTGTAGTCTATCCCACCCCACCCAAAAAAGAGCCGCGCTTGGCAGGAATGCCGGGCGCGGCTCAAACATTAAAGGGGGAAATGATTCAGGAACGCAGGACTGGGCCGAGGTCGCTGTTTTCTTCGATGCGTAGCATTTGTATGTCGCGGACGGAGGCTTTGAACCATGGCCAGAGGTTTGCCATTTTTGCGGTGGCCATGACGCATGTGACGGCGTTTACTTTGTCGAGGTCGCCGAAGTAAACGGAGCCTTGTTGCCACGAGAAGCCTTCTTTTTCGAGGAATTGCTTGATGTCGGCGTAGGCATTCTGCCACGAGGGTTTGCCGTATGTTTGCTCAAGCTTGGCCGTGTCGATGTCGAAGGTTATTGCGTACATGGTTGCAGGCTAGCATGATTGTTAAGAAGAGTCAATTCTTTTTTCAGGCTTGGATGGCGAGGAAGGTGGCGGGGAGGTTTCCGGAGACGGCGAGGGAGAAGGATGGGGAGAATTGCCAGTCGGCTGGGGCGGTGAGGTCGTGCCAGCCTGTGGAGAGGGTGCCGACGCGGTCGATGCGATGGAAGTCCTGGCCGGTGGATATGGTGATGGCGGAGGCGGGGATGTCGTCGAGGATGTAGAGTTGGAGTGGGGAGGTGTGGAGTTTGGGGTCGTTGCGGTCGGGGAGTGAGAAGGCGGTGGTGGACATGGTGGAGGTGTAGTCGTAGTGGGCTTGTCCGTCGGAGAAGTCGGAGGAGTCGTCGATGACTTCGATGAGGCGTTTGGTTTGTCGGCGAGTGATGAGGAAGAGGCGGTCGGAGGAGTCGCCGGAGGAGATGGCGCAGGCGTTTTCGACGGAGCCGTTGGTGGTGTAGCGGTGCCATGCGTTGATGTTGTGCATGGTGTTGTAGGACATGCGGAGGAGGTCGCCGGAGGAGGTGACGAAGATGAGGGCGCAGTAGGGTTTGGAGAGCATGGCGCCGGAGATGATGCCACCGGCGGATGGTGCGATATGGTCGGCGAAGATGGTGAGGTCTTTGGATTGGTAGCCGTTGACTTCGTAGTTGTAGGCGTATTCGTAGATGCGGGAGGAGCCGCGAGCGCAGTAGATGACGCCGTTGTCGGCGAGGATGGCGGGCTGATGTGCGGAGCCGATGTGGCCTTGGCGGGTGATGCGTGCTGTTTTGGCGGTGAGGACGGCGCCTTCGGAAGGGGCGACGATCCATTCGGCGTCTTCGGTGCCGATGAGGAGGTCGTCGCGCAGGGAGGTGAGCCAGCAGATGGAGGCTTGGGTGGTGGTTTGCATTTCGAGGAGGAGTGCGGAGGTATCGAGGTCGCCGGTGGCGAAGTTGTTGAGGTCGTTGGTGCGTGAGGCCCAGATGGTTTGCGGTTGGGAGGAGGTGGAGGCGAAGACGAGGCGGGATTCGTGGATGGTGACGAGGGAGGGGTAGCCGAAGGAGGCGGAGAAGGCGGCCCATGACCAGTCTTTGGTTGAGAGGGGTGAGGAGAGAGGGATGGTGACTTGTGAGACGTCTTGGAGGAAGCCGTCGGGCAGGACGGAGAGCTGCATGTGATGGAGGTAGGGGGAGACGACGAGTTTGCAGCCGCAGAAGTCGGCAGGCCAGGCGGCGCCGGGGTCGGAGGCGCGGGTGAATTTGACGGTGAGGATGAAGAGGCGCAGGTAGCATTCTTCGTCGGATTCGTCGCCTGTGATGAGGTTGTTGGAGGGGGCGCCGAGTGGGGATTCGGAGACGCCGAGGGATTCCCATTCTTCGGTGAGTTCGCCTGTGGTGTAGTTGCGGCGGACTTCATAGGAGCCGTGCCATGTGCCGGAGCAGGTGAATTTCCACTGGCCGCCGCATGGGAGGGCGTTGGAGACTGGGATGCCGCGGCAGAAAAACTTTGGGTAGTCGGCCGGGGAGGTGCAGCCGGAGACGAAGTCTGAGGAGCCGGAGAAGGGGCGGATGCAGTAGAAGAGTGACCAGATGCCTGAGCGGATGATGACTTTATCGCCGCGGTCGAAGTTGACGCCGTCGGAGAGGGCGGTGATGGGGGAGACGGAGTCGAAGCCGGTGACGTCTTCAGCGAGCATGAAGTTGTCCTGATAGTTTTCCGGGGAGATGAAGCCGTTGGTGAAGTCGTCTTTTCCTTTCCAGTCTTTTGTGCAGATGTAGTATTCGTATTGCGGGGTTTCCTGCCAGGCGAGTTTGTCACCGACGGCGAAGGAGGAGGAGGGTGTGATGTCGTGGGCGACGGAGAGGGCGTCTTTCATGACGGTGGCGCGTTCAAAGGCTTCGCGTTGTTCGGTGAAGAAGGAGACGCGGAGGGAGTCTCCGGCGGAGTGAGTTTGTTGTTGGTTTTGAGAAGGGGCGTCGGGGTCGGGTTCGAAGGAGGCGGAGTAGGTGTTTTGGCCTTGGGCAGGGGAGATGGTGACTTCGGTGTCCTGAAAGTCTTCGGTTTGCCACGGGGGGCATTTGAATTGGAATGGGGAGAGGGCAAAGTCGTTCACGCCGTTCATTTTGAGTTGGAGGACGGGTGTGGAAGGTGAGCAGATGATGAGGATGGAGTTGATTTGGAGGTAAGAGATGGATGAGAGTGAGTCGAAGTGGAATGGGGCGGAGGATGAGGCAGGGGTGATGGGCGTGGCAGAGTCAATGTCCCAAATGCGGAGGGAGTCGGGAGCGATTTCGACGAGGTAAACGGTGGCTTCGTCGTATTTGAAGGGGATGAGGATGGAGTCGGGGAGGGCGTCAGCGAAGTAGCGCATGCCGCGGCGTCGGGTGATGCCGCCTGTGGGCAGGACGTCGAAGTTGGTGAGGGTGGAGCAGGAACGGGCGTAGACGTCCATATCTGAACGGAGGGCCATTTGGGGCGAGATTTCGCCGCCGTTGAATGCGAGTCTTTTCATTGTCGTATGATGTTGTTAAATTGAAAGCATTGAGTTGATGTAGGCGCGTTGGCGGGCGTCTTCGGAAGGGGAAAGTTTGTGGGATTGGAAGGCGAGGTCTTTGCCGACGAAGCCGAGTTTGACGGCGTCGGCGAAGGTGCGGAGAGCGTCTGCGGCGTGGGAGCATTCGTCGTGGAGGGGCTGGGCGGCGAGGTTGCCATGGGAGCCGGGAGGGGCGAGGCGGTAGCCGCCGAGGGCGTCGATGCCGGAGATGTATTTGCGGGAGTCGCAGGTGGTGCGTTCTGCGCAGCGTTCGTGGAAGATGCAGGTGTCGAGGAGCTGGCGTGTGTTGTCGATGGAGAGCCAGAGGTTGGAGGTGGCGGGGACGCGGGTGACGGAGTAACCGGCGGAGCGTAGGGCGTCGGAGTAGGATTGGAGGTTGATGTCGCGGCGTGAGACGTCGTGGGGGCAGACGCAGAGGGCGCAGCGCGACCAGAGGGCGTCGTGGGCGCGGAGGATGTCGATGTAGTGTGCGATGGGTTGGTTGGAGGCGGTGTAGTTGTCGAGGATGTACCAGTGGCCGGCGCCGTCGGGCTGAATCCACCAGATGGACATGTAGTCGCCGATGCCGAGATCCCACGCGGTGTAGATGGGGCGATGGGGATCGGGTTCGAAGGAGACGGCGAGGTGGCCGCGGGAGCGTAGCTCCATGAGCTGGGAGAAGTAGATGGTGCCGTCTTGGATGGGGTTAAGGGCTTCGTCGGGGGTGGATGGGTATTCCTGACGCATGAGCATGCCCTGCGTTTTGCGCATGGCGATGTACCATTGACGTTGGGCGGGAGAGATGGGGGAGCCGGAGGATTTTTGGATGGAGTCGAAGTAGGCGTTATCTTCGGGTGAGATGGGGGCAGAGGATTCGGGGAGGGAGTATTCGGGGTGGAGGTACCACGGGAAGAAGAAGAATTTGAAGTCGAGGGGGGAGAGGGGATGGCCGATGTTGTCCATGGAGGACATGATGAGGTCGTAGTTTTGCCCGTATTTGCCGCCTTCGTGGGTGGATTCGGCGAAGATGCGGCAGTCTTTGGCGACGGAGTTGAAGGAGCCGGTGACGATTTCCTGAGCGCGGATGGGGTCATGGACGGAGATGTAGCCGAGCTCTGAGACGTGGAGGAGCTGGAGGGTGCCGCCGCGGGCGGAAGTGGAAGCAACGACGGAGGAGCCGTTGGAGAAGCGTATTTCGTTGCGCTTTGCCTGGAGATCCCTGACTTCGCCGGAAGCGGTGAGTGTGCCGAAGCGGTCTTTGATGAGGCGGCCGATTTTGGCGAGTTCGATGTCTTGGGGAGAGGGGTTTGGGGGGAGGTAGTCGAGGTGATCGTAGGCGAAGGCGATTTTAGCGATTTTGGCGCAGGCGTCGTCGAATTTGCGGTCAACGATGGCTGCCCGGAAGTTTGGGGTGAAGAGGCAGGAGTCGAGGATGAGGAGGGCGATGTAGGTTGAGATGCCTAGCTGTCGGACTTTGAGGACGAGGTTGCGGGTGTGGGCGGAGGAATGGAGGGAGAGCTGAGCCCAGTTCATGGAGAAGCGCCGGAGGGAGCCGTTTTTGTCAACGATCCAGTAGAGTGAGTTGAGGCGGCGGGTAGGGTTGCAGAGGAAGTCGGCGATGATTTTTTCTTGGGAGTGTGAGAGTTTGAGCTGCATTTGGTGGTATTTTACTCCAAAAGATGGAGAGAATTAACCTTGCTATTGCATTGTATAAGAAAGGGGGGGAAGTGTGTAAAATGGCAGCATGTTCGACTCTACTGGGACAAGGTACAATTTTACGGTGATGGAGCTTGTTGAGACGCGCAAGCGGCTTGGATTTTACGATAAGCGCGAGGAAGGCTTTGACGTGAGCAATGTGACGTTTAGGCTGAGGGTGGTGGATGCCGGAGGGGCGGAGGTGGAGGGGTGCAAAGCGGAGCATGGTGCGAATAAGAATGGGGTGAGGTTGTATGTGCCTGCGATTGAGGCTGGCAGCTACGATTATGAGTTGGTGGCGCGGGCGGAGAGCGGTGAGGAGGATGTGATTGTGAGCGGGGTGTTGACGGCGAGGAGCCGGGCGGCAGGGGATAAGATTGTGAAGGAGGCGCAGAGTGCGGCGGAGTCGGAGCTGAGGGTGCTGGTGCCGGATGAGGTGGGGCGGCCGCTGGTTTTGAAGTGGGGCGGCGGAAGTTTTGCGGAGGGGTATGTGGAGGCGGCGCAGGAGGCTGCTGAGAGGGCGGAGGGGAGTGCGCAAGAGGCGGCGAGGGAGGCGGCGGAGGCGAAGGAGGCGAAGGAGTCAGTGAGGGGTTTGGTTGAGAATGTTGAGACGTTGCAAGCGACGCTGGCGATGGTGGAGGGGAGGATACGCAGCGCGATTGTGATCAATCCGAAGACGAACACATGGTGGGTAGGAGGGTATGATACCGGGACGCAGGCGACTGGGGATCCGGGGAAGAGTCCGAGGATAAGCGATCACAATACGTGGGAGCTGTATGATCCCATAGAATGTGAGTGGCATGACAGCGGGGCGAAGGTGAGCGGGGATGATGGGAAGAGTCCGTATGTGGATAGTGAGGGGTATTGGGTGGATGTTGATCCGCTGACGGGTGAGTACAGGAGGACAGAGTTGACGGCGCACGGGAGAGACGGCATTGACGGGGCGAGTGTGAGGCGGATTGTTGTGGGGGGTGTGGAGGAGATTCCGCAGGAGGGGGAGACGTGCATTGGTGGGGTGTACTACTATGTGCCGCTGAGTGACGCGCTGCCGGTTGCAATTTTTACGCCGGGCGAGGAGAGGGAGGGGGAAGGCGTGGCGATGGTGAACCGGCGAAGTGTGCAACTGCCTTCGCGTGAGCTGGGAGCGGCGGAGGCGGCGGAGGCGTTTGCGGGGAGTTTGCGAGCTGTTTTCCCGGAGGCGGCGGTGGAGGTTGACCCGGAAAACAACGCTGTCATGCTCATTGCGGATGTTGCTTATTGGCAGGTGCAGGGCTTGCCGGAGGGTGAGTGGGGGCTGACGCTGCATGTGCGGATGAAGAGGGATGGGTATGATGTTTATGCGTGGTTGGAGAGTGCGGATGGGAATGCGAGCTGGGTGCGAGTTGGCGAGGCGAATGATTTGGCGACGGCGGAGATATACGGGTTGACGAAGTTGGGGACAGGGAGGAAGGTGCAGGGGGGAGCGCCTGTGGGTGTGAGAGAGGATGGAGGGATGGCCGTGCCGAGGGCAGAGTGGTTGGTGGCAGGGAGTGTGCTTCCGGGCGAGGATGGGAGGGTTGCAGGGGGGGCAGGAGTAGGATTTGACGAGGGGGGTCGGATGAGGGTGAGGGAGGCGGACGGGGGGAATTACGGGGTAGTGATGACGAGTTATAGCGGGGTGGCGGAGGTGCCGGTTGTGGGGAGGATGGCCGATGGGAGGTTGGGTTTGCCCTGGGCGAATTTGAATCAGGCCGGGGCTGTGAGGTTAGGCAGTGTATTTGGGCAGGGTAATCCGATTCCTTACAAGATAGGGATAGGGGCGGACGAGGGGCACCATTTGGCGAATAATTTATTGTACGCCGGGGCGTGGAAGCACATGTCGCCGTCAAGTTGGAGGGCGCTGGAGCTGCCATGGCTGACGCAGGCGATGGATGAGCACCCGGAGTGGTTTACGGACGCTTATTATGGGGGTCTGCATACGAGTTTGCAGTTTAAGCAGAGCATGGAGGAGGGGCTGGAGCTGCTGAGCGCGACGGCGAGTATGGTGGGCGGGGTGAGGCTGGCAGTGAGGCTGGATGAGGAGGGTGGGGAGGAGGTGGTGCCGACGGCGAAGGTGACGCTGGATTATCTGCATGAGAATTACTACGACAAGAATGAGGCGCTGACGAAGAAGGCTGCGGCGGATATTTATCTGACGAAGAGGGCTGCGGCGGATACGTATCTGACGCAGGAGAAGTTCAGGGAGGAGAGGCAGCAGTTGGATGAGGGCATTGAGGGCTGCGTGAAAAAGACGAAACAGTGGATTGGCAATGTGTATTTGACGGAGGAAGAGTACAATGCGTTGGATGAGGTTGATCCGCAGGTTGAGTACAATATTTTAGGGAATTCGCACTGATATGTTGGTGACGGTAGGAAAGTTTGTGAGGTCGTACCTATACCAGAGGTTGATAGGTGGGAGGAATGTGCGACGTGTGATGAAGGCTGGGGTGCAGATATGGCCGAGCGATGAGGACAGGATTCGGCGCATAACGTTTGAGATGCCAGCAGAGACGCAGGAGGATTGGGCCTACTGGCAGCACGTGGAGGCAGGGTTGGATATGGGGCTGGACGCGAGGAGAGGGGAGACGAAGCGGGAGCTTACAGGTTATTCTGAGAAGAAGTCAATACCCAGATTTCTTTATGAGAAGAGTTATAAGGCAGAGGGATGGGTTGTTGTGAGGAGGAAAAATGCGATTTACTACGAGATAGGGAAGCCGATTTACGAGGATGTGTATTATGAGCCGGAGGGATGCCGGTGGGCGCGGTGCAGTTTTGATGGTGTGACGTGGTATTGGAAGAAGGATTTGGTTGAGCAGAATGATTTTCGGACGGCGGTAGCGACGTGGAACGGGAGGGGGACGTTGGATTTCGGCGATTACGGGCCGTACAGGGGGACGGTGAATGTGGGGGATGAGGTGCCGGTTGAGGTGTTAATGCCTGAGCGGGAGGATGAGATATGTTATGAGGGGGATAAGACATACGACATACCTCTGATTCGCGGGACGCGGTTTTATTGCAAGTATCACAAGGGGGGGGATAGGGTGCCGACGGGGATGTATCTGACGGTGAAAGGGCTGCCGAGCGGGTCTGTTTTTGTGGACGCGTTCGGCAACTTGGCGGGGCATTGGACTGGGAATTTTGATTGCTGGACGCCGCCCGGAGGTCTGGGGAATCACGGGACGAACCGATGCACCTATAACGACAAATGGACGCCGGGGGATACGCAATATACGGCTACGGTGAAGAGGCATTTGAGTGGGAATCAGCGCGCGACGCCGCATTATCCGGCGTTTAAGAGGACGATTAAGTTGAAGGTTGTGGATATTGTGTACAATGACTGAGAATTGCACAGAGAGGGCGAGGGAGTGGCTGGAGGGGAAGAGGGAGGGGGCTTTTATGGATATGGTGAGCGAGTGTTTGCGTAGGGGAGGGGTGGTGCATGCGAGCGCGGATTGTTTTCTGGCAGGGTTTCCGGCGGAGGATGACGGGAGGGTGCTGCACGTGGCGTTTCAGTGCAGCCGGTTGAGGCGGCTGAGGGAGGTGGTGGAGGCGCTGGGGTATGAGCGGGTGAGATGGCGGAGGGATTTTGGGCATGGGGAGAGGTATGGGGAGAGGGAGAGGTCGATTGCGGATTTTCGGCGACATGACAGGTATGGGCTTAATCAATGAGAAGACGATATGAAAGAGTTACCGCTTTATAATGGGGAGGCGCCGCAGACGCCGCAGGTGCAGGTGCAGAAGCCGGGGGAGATACCGGAGCTGCCGATGTGGGGGCAGAATGTGAGCGCGGCTATCAATGCCGTAGGGGATGCGCTTATTCAGTACGGCGAGCTGGAGGATTATGGGACGGCGGCGGAGATAGGGAGGAAGAGGAAGGAGCTGACGGCGCGGGCGAACAGGGATTTTACGGAGAAGGCGCGGCTGCCGTGGGGGGCGGAGGGGAGTTTTTATAATGAGGATGGGACGAGGAACGAGGATGAGATACGGGCGTTTGCGGCGAAGTGGGAGGAGGAGAATGAGAAGTTGGGGACGGGGAGGTTTTGGCTGCGGAAGAATGCTCTTCGCGCGGCGGAGGAGAAGGAGGATTTTTCGGTTGGGTTTGCGCTGGAGGTTGACAAGAATATTTTGAGGGGTGAGCAGGAGAACAGGGAGAGGCTGTTCCGGGACAATTATGATTTGTGCTTGGCGAATGAGGATTATGCGGGGGGAGCGGCGGAGGTGGATAAGGCTGTGGCCGGTGGTATGATTACGAAGGCGCGGGGCGAGGTGATGAAGATACGGCTTGCGAAGGCGCGGGCGAAGGGGAGCGGGGGAGGAAGAGGGAAAGGCGGGGTGAAGGTGGGGGATTTGACGGATGCGATGCTGGGGAGTTTGCTGAAGCCGGAGCGTGAAGAGGCAGAAGCTGCGAATGAGAAGAAGAAGGCGGGTGATGAGAAGCCGATGGAGATGGTGCAAGATGAGGAGGGGAAGGTTGAGCTGCAAGAAGCGGATGGAGGGGATGGGTTGACGCGGTTGGAGGTGGGTGTGAAGGAGAAGAAGGAGCCGAGTATGGATGAGCTTTTGAAGGTGACGGATGAGGATTTGAGGATGGGGCGTGATCCGTGGGATAAGCCGGAGGTGCTGAAGGTGGGATTTGGTGCGATGACGCCGGATGAGGTGGGGGAGCAGTGGCTGCGGCTGGGGACGGAGGCGGGGAGGGTGAGGGCTGTGGCTGTGGATGATGGGGCAGGGAGGATGCGGCTGGAGATACCGGAGGCGGCGGAGGAGCCGATGGCGGCTGTGGCGCACGCGGCGAACAGGAGAGGGGGGATGACGCTGGAGAATTATAAGAAGGGGGCGTATGCGACGATGTGCGCGTTGATGACGAATCCTGATTTTGAGGGGCTATCGGATGAGGATATGAAGAAGCTGATGGTGGGAAGGGTAGAGATTGAGGGGCTGGAGGAGCAACTTTTCCCGGATTTGAAGGAGGAGGACAGGGCGGTGGCGATGGCGGCGCTGGTGAATGGGATAGCGGATAATGTTCTCTCTACGCGAGGGGATAATATCCGGAAGCGGGTGGATGAGTTTTTTGCGGGTGCGGAGGGGCTGCCGGGGGCGACGGCGGTGGTGAAGGGGCTGGATGATGCGAGTATCGGGGCGCTGTACCAAATGAGCGATGATGAGAAGGCTTTGCAGAATGTGGAGAGGCGACTGATGGCGAAGGACAGGACGCAGGAGGGGTATGATATTCTGCCGCTGTGGCGGAAGTACGGGGCGAGGTTTGCGGCGGAGGAGGGTGTGGAGCTGATCACGGATAAGGGGGAGTATAACGACATTCAGAATGCGGTGAAGTTCCGGAGGCAATTCAGGGACTGGTATTTCAGGGAGGGCGGTGTGATGGATGAGCGTGTGAAGGCATACGTGGAGGAGGCGAAGTGGGTATGCACGCAGGCGGGGATTGATGCTGTGACGGAGTACCGGAGGAATGGAGGGGAGAGCTGGGCTGAGGAGAATGAGAAGATGATGGATGCGATAGCGAAGGCGAGAAAGAATTTGAAGGGCGGCGGGGATATAGCGGCATGGCGAGAGGGGAGAGACGCGGGTTTGGCGGCGCGGGCGGCGAAGTACCGTGAGCTGGCGGAGGATTATGCGCCGATGCTGGAGGCTGCGAAGAAGGAGAGCGAGGAGGCGAAAGCTGCGAAGGAAGCGGCAGAGGCTGCTGAGAAGGAGAGGAGGGCTTACGAGGAGGGGAAGAGGAAGGAGGCGCAGAGGAAGGCATGGGATGCGGAGCTGGAGGCGGAAGCGAGGCAGGCGGCGCCGTATCGGTATCCGGTGGTGGCGAAGGTGCGGTATGCGGAGGGGGACAAAGGGGAGGCTGCGGTGACGGTATCGCCGGAGGTGTATATGAAGATGTTGCAGGATTTGCGCGTTGGTCGCGATGAGGGGGTGGTTTGCACGTTTGGGAATGGGAAGAAGCAGGTGGCGGTGAAGCCGGGGAAGGTGAAGGGAGTGAAGTTTAACAGGGCTGTGATCCAGTTGCTATACGCCGGGCGGAAGCTGACGGAGGAGCAACTGAGGGCGATTGTGAATGAGCACAATGAGGAGTTGCATTTTAAGAAGGTAATCAAAGGGAGCATTAAGTTATGAACGAATTACGAGTTACGAATTACGAATTACGAGTTGAAGATTCGGCGGCTTCGCCGCTGGAGACGACGGATGAATTTGGCGCGCGTGCGTCTGTACCGGAGAAGTTGAGTGAGATGCCAACGTCGGATGAGTATGAGGCGGCTGCGGCGAGGGCGCGGCGGGAGAGGCATTTGAGCGCGGTGCTGAATGCGCAGTTGTATGGGCGCGGGAATAAGGAGGTGGATGCGCTGGTGGATGAGTTTGCGGATGCGAAGGCGATGACGGGGGATGAGGATGGGTATTGGACGTCGCATGAGGATAAGGATATGCGGCTTGGGGGGAAGGTGGCGCGAGATTTCAATGATGGGGATGTGTGGGGTACGCTGAAGGGGCTTGAGGGGAGGATTCCGGAGGAGGAGAGGGAAGCGTGGCGGATGGAGCTGCGGGCGTGCGATACGCCGGAGAAGGGGAAGATTTTGCTGGGCAAGACGCTGAGGGGGATGGCGGAGAAGAGGTGGGCGCAGATGGAGGAGGAGAGGAAGGAGGCGGAGGGGCTGCCGGATGCGGTGAAGGGTGAGCTGGCGGACTATGTGATCAGCGGGAAATTTTCGCCGGAGCTGATGGGGAAGATAGACAAGTTTAAGGCGATGGATGCGCTGGCGCCGAGTTTGGGGCGGGCGCGGGCGGCGTATGAGTGGATGCTGGAGATGCAGCATGGAGGGGAGAAGGGTGAGTATGAGGCGAGGGTGAAGCAGGAGGCGGACAGGCTGGAGGAGGAGTGGAAGAACGGGGTGCATGCACGCTGGGATGCGGAGAGGACGCGGGATGATTTTATTCAGCAGGCGAAGGCGAATGTGGGGGAGAGCTACGAGGTAACGCGCAACGATATTTTGCAGTTGGTGGAGTTGCTGAAGGATGAGGCTGGGAAGCTGGACGAGGGGGCGCTGGCGGGAGTTGTGCTGGCGTTGAACAGGGACGCGGAGGGGCAGCAGAGTATAGACTCGCGGTTTATACGCAATTTTTTGGAGGGAGGCAAAAGGTGGTTCATGAGTACGGCGGACTGGATGAACAGGAATAATGCGAGGAACGGGTTTATTTGGACAGGGCCAGATACTGCGCCGATTTATCTGACGAAGGAGCGGCAGGAGGAGTTTCAGGCGGAGTATAGTCCGGAGGTGGAGAAGGCGCTGGACGGTCTGAGGCAGCTTGAGGATGCGAGGCTGAGCGCGGCTGATAAGTCGATATGGTACAGCAAGGTTGCTTCCGGGCTTGGTACTATTGCCGGGCAGAATATACCGTTCTTTGCTTCCGCGGCATTGGGCGGGAATATAGGTATGCTGGCCGGGACGGCGGCGATGTTCCCGGATATAGCGAACAGAGAGATCGGCAGCGCGTATGCGCGGGGGGAGGCGCACCCGGAGCTTGTGGGGAATATCACTGGGTTGATGCAGGCGGGGGCTGAGGGTATGTTCGGACGGCTTGCTGGGAGCAACCGGTTTGTCGGTAGATTTTTGGACAAGGCAGCGGCGAAGATGATAAGTGTGCCTGCGCTGGGGAAGGCGTTGAGCGCGATACAGGGGAATGCGCTGATGAGGTATGTAGTTGGCTCGGGCGTGGTAGAGGGAGCGGGCGAGTTGTTTATTGAGGATGCGACGGCTGAGACGTTGAGTTATTTGACGCTGGGAGGGCTGCGGAAGCTGGGGGTGGATATCCAGGAGCAGGAGTTTGCGCCGCTGGGGCATGCGTGGGAAAACTTTAAGGAGGATCCGTATCAGGCGGCGGCGACGGTGGCGTATTGCATGATTATGGGTGCGTTTGGCGCGGGGCATATCATGAGATCCGCGAGGGATTTTGCGCAGCGGACGGAGGTGACGCAGGCGGCGGGGCTGAAGGCGGCGAGTGCGCGGAGGCTGGCGCAGATGGCGCAGAGTGAGACGGTGACGGAGGCGGAGTTTAAGAATGAGGCGATGAGGCTTTATGAGGAGGATGTGATTAACGGGGATCCGGTGGAGCTGAAGAAGAGGCTGGAGGCGCAGGGGCAGAAGTTTTTGGAGCAGGCGGAGGTGCTGATGTATGCGCGGAGCGGGGTGCGGGATTATATTTTGCAGGAGAGCGGGATACTTAATCCGGAGCAGAATGGGGATGGGACGTATCATGTGGTGCGGCAGGTGAAGGATGCGGAGGGGAAGGAGCAGACGGTGGAGAGTGACTGGACGGAGGAGCAGTTGAATGCGTATGTTGCTATGCGGCGGGGGAGTATGATGGAGGGGGCGATGCGTGAGTTGCAGGCGAGGATGCAGGGGCTGGCGATGGCGCAGGCTGAGGTGAGCGATGAGGAGAGGGCGAAGGGGGAGATTATTGCGATGCAGAATGTACCGACGGCGGCGCTGGCGGAGCTGAAGAAGAACGGCGGGCGGATTACGTACAATGTGCTGAAGTCGCTGGCGGCGGAGGCTGCGGCGAAGGTGGAGGGATATGTGGCGGAGGGGATGAGCCGGGAGGAGGCAGAGGGGCAGGAGAGCGCGGTGCGCGGGGTGAGTTTGAAGGAGCTGATGAGGTCTGCTGCCGGGTTTAAGCAGCGCGTGGGGGCGATGCAAGGGACGGCAGAGGGCAAGGCGCTGGGGATTACGCCGGAGACGGCGAGCACGGCGGTGTTCCGGCTGGGCGGGATGAGCGCGGGGCAGAGTGTGCTGCTGTATAACCGGGGGCATGTGAATGAGAGGGAGATGGTGGAGGATTTGATTGAGCGGGATTTGGGGGCGGAGGTGACGAGTGCGGAGCAGATGCAGGAGCTAGGCAAGCTGCTGAAGCGCGCGGAGGAGGGGCTGATTAAGATAGACAGGGGCATGCGGCTGCTGCCGGAAGGGCAGGAGAGCTATACGCGGCAGGATATTATCGAGGCGTTTTCGACGCTGGCGCAGAGTCATTTTTTGCTGAATCACGGGCGGTACAATATGCCGCAGGAGGCGCACGATAGTATTGAGTATGTGCAGAAGAAGCTGGCGGATGCGCAGCATTTGGTGGCGATTTCGGAGGCGTGGGATGCGTTTGCGAAGAGCAAGGAGGGGCGGGCGTTTATCAAGAATGAGGGGGCGACGCTGGAGAAGCTGATGGAGGAGAGCGGGGCGAGCGTGGCAGGGCGATATGCGGCGGCGAAGTTGGATGCGACGGTGTTTGAGGCGGTGCGGGAGGCGTACGAGGAGGGGAGTAGTATCACGCGGGCGGCGGAGGTGCTGGAGCAGTATGCGAAGGAGCAAGACGAGCTTGACCATCCACCGGCTCCGGAGGAGAAGGAGAAAATAGCTGCGCAGGACTCACCGACGGGGGAGGAGATAACACCGGAGGCGCAGGAGGATGCGCCGGCGGTGGATGAAGAAACGGGAGATTTTGAGGCACCGGAGGGGACGGAGAAGGAGCAGGGAGACCGTGGAGCCGGGCTGGTGAATGGGATGTATGCGGAGGCTGGGGATGGGAGTGTGTATGGGGTGGCGAGGGTGGAGGATTTGAGTATATCG
>CANQAD010000040.1 GCA_947588735.1 uncultured Akkermansia sp. | reverse complement strand
ACACTATTTTTGTCCAAACGATAAATCTCTTGCCCTCTTTTTCCCCGTTCGGTGCACTTATTTTTGTCCGATTGCGCGTAGGTGGTTTTTTTCAATTTGGACTTGTCAATAGCAGGTAGCAGGGGTATGATGCCGCGCATGAGAGCGCTTGTGAAAACAAAAGCGGCACCGGGATTGGAGTTAATGGATGTCCCTATGCCGGAGGTGGGAGCCAACGACGTGCTTATCAAGATCTATAAAACGGCGATTTGCGGCACGGACCTGCACATATGGAATTGGGACCCATGGGCGCAGCAGACGATTCCTGTTGGCATGCATGTGGGGCACGAGTTCTGCGGCATTATTGAGAAAGTGGGCGCTGCGGTCACTGAATATCAACCGGGTGAGGTGGTATCCGGCGAGGGGCACATTGTCTGCGGTCATTGCCACAACTGCCGCAAAGGGAATTTTCACCTTTGCCCGAATACGCGTGGGGTGGGCGTGAACCGCCCCGGTTGCTTTGCAGAGTACCTTTCCATCCCTCAGAGCAATGTAATACGTATTCACAAAGATATGCCCATGGAGATTGCATCCATACTGGATCCGCTGGGCAATGCCACTCATACGGCTCTTTCCTGGGATTTGGTGGGTGAGGACGTACTGATCACCGGGGCCGGATTGATTGGTTCCATGGCGGCAGCTGTGTGTAAAAAAGCCGGCGCCAAAAGCGTGACGATTACTGATTTGAGCGATTACCGCCTGAATTTGGCGCGCACGCTGGGGGCTGACCGTACCGTGAATGTGGCAAAGGGTGATACCATCGAGCAGGCTCGTCGCGATTTGGGAGTTGACGAGGGATATGGAGTTTGCCTGGAAATGAGCGGTGCTCCCTCGTGCCTGAAGGATATCATTGTCCATTGTGCATACGGCGCAAATATTTCTCTGCTGGGCATTCAACCCGGTGGCTCAGGCATCGACTGGAATACGTTTGTGTGGAAAGGGCTTAAGATGAAGGGAATTTATGGGCGTGAGATGTTCGGTACTTGGCAAAAGATGAGTGCGATGCTGCGCTCGGGGCTGGACATATCGCCCATCATTACGCATCGCCTGCATTACACGGATTTCCAAAAAGGTTTTGAGGCTATGAAGTCCGGCGAATCGGGCAAAGTGGTGCTCACATGGGCGGAATAGGAACTGTAGCCTGAAAACAAACACTCATGAGTGAGCAAGTTTCGGTTACCGAATCCGTGGAGAGCGCCCACGAGTGGGAAATGTGCGTGGAGGATGAGCTGCGAGAACTGCAGGATCGGGTCGGTGAACGGGTGGTGCGCCGCGTGAGGGCGAATATACGTCGAGCAGGAATCATGGAGGCGTTATTTATGCCATATCGCAGGGATTTGGTGACGGAGGAGATCAATTATGAAGCTCGAGAAGGCGTGCGCGATATGCGTCGCCGCTTCGTGAGTGAGTTGCGGGAGGTGGAAGCAAGGGAAGGGCTTACAATGCATGGTGTAGGGCTGTATCTGGAGGGAGAAAAGGATATTTTGGTAACTCGCCGATATACAACGCTGATCATCGCCCTCCTGCTGGATTTGATAGCGCTGCATTTTCTGCTTGAGCCGGGAGAAACCCTCATCGAAGTCGGAAAACAGATGGTTCCCATATTCGCTTCCGTCGTGGAAAGGAATGCCGACAGTATTGTGGCGAGTGGGGGAATTTTCCCCCGCGCTTTTAACTCTGTCACCACGCTTGGCTCCAAAATGGAAAAAATCGTTGAAATTGTCCAATGTTTGTGGAGTGCTGTGCTGTCAATTGTAGCGCTGGTGAAGATAGGGGTGCTGCTCTGGTTCTTATCAAAGCTGCACAAGGCGCTGGTGCGTGGGGACGTCAATGTGCAAACACGACAAGCGGTGGAGCATCTCGTGAAATCCCTGCGCGAGCAGCTTGCAGCTCGTCAGCTCTTGCAATTTTTTAAGAATTCATCCGATAATCCGACCGAGTAAGATGAAACGTTTCCTGATAATTATCGTACTTGCGCCGATAGCGGCTTATTTGCTGCGGCAGGACTTGCAGGACGTCCGACTTCCGTGGAACTGCCCCGGAGAATGTCCTGCATGCAAGGGAAGTGGTATGGGAAAGGGGATGATGGATTGGGGCCAATGCGATGCCTGCAATGGAACAGGCAAGAAGCTCAAGTAAGAGTTCTCTCGCGTGGGTGAAAGAAAGCCCGGCAAAGCGTTGCCATGCCGGGCGAAAGCTCACATTGGATGGAGTGAAGCGTTATTTTTTTGCGGGGGCGTCGTTGTTGCCTTCAACGGGTTGTAAGCCGGCTTCTTGGAGTTGCTGAAGCATCTCCGGCGTCAATTCAATGGGGCGATCAGGCGTACCGGCCGGTTTGATCTCATGTAGTTTGACTTTGAAGAAGAAAGGAGCGGCTGCACCCAGCGGCCCTGGCCCTTGCTCACCATAGCCCTGTTCAGAGGGGATAAAAAGCTCCCACTCGGCTCCGACGGGAATGAGTTTCACAGCCTCTGCAATACCAGGGATCATGCCAGTGAGTGGCATGTCCACAGGCTCTGCCGTTTCCTGCACTACCGTGCCATCCGCCAAGCGCAGCTGATAGGTGATACGCACGGAAGCGTTGGAACCATGCTTTTTCTGGTCATATTTTTCGCCATCGGCTTTGGCAAGCTCACGGTACTGCACACCAGACGAAAGTGTCGTTACACCCTCCTTCTTGCCATTTTCCTCGGCCGTTTTCTTGGAAAGCTCCTGATTTTTCTTCACGAGCTCTGCATTGCGCTCGACCATCACCTTGTTGAAAGCCTCCATCACACCGCGCAAGTCCTTCTCCACATACTCATCTGCCGGTTGCCCTTTGATACCATCAGCAATAGCGTTGTAAAAGATATCCTTATCCAAATCCGACAGGCGGATGGGACCAAGCTGGGAGAACTGTTGCCCCGTTTGGAAGCCCAGGAAGTACGAGACGACCTTGCGCACCTCCTCGGCACTTGGAGGTGGTGTTTGTGGAGCTTTCTGAACGGCCGGTTCTTGAGCAGCTGGTTGTTCTGCTGCATCACGTTGCTGCGCGTTGGCTGTGCCAATGGCGCAGAGACTTATCCCCAGAAGGGTCAATGTACTTTTTTTCATAATCAGTGGTTTGTTGTTTTATTGGAAAGTTTGATGTTGATAGTTTTGTCCGATGAGTTTTCCCATGCAGCAAGAGCGGACGTAAAAAGTGTGTCCAGCGCGCCAGAACTCGAAACTTGGTATTCGATTGTGTGAGCGTACACTCCATCAGGATACTGCACGGATGGCAAATTGCTTTTGCCGGTGCTGACTTCGCCATTTATTTCCGCGGCAGCTTGCTGAGCCGCCTGCCGAGCGCCGCTCCTGACATCTGTTGGCGGAGCAGTGGGGGAATCTTGTTGATTATTCACATAGTAGAATCGCAGGGAATTGTTCCCCACCGTGTCAATGGTCACTTCCGACACGGGAAGTGCTCCATTAAGCATGAAGCGGTGTTTCGCAATGGAGACAATGGACGATATTGACAGAACCACCTTGTCTTTTCCGTTCACATCGATCACCATAATTCGCGTTTTTGGCGAAGAAACCAAATTCTCGGGCGCACCCGAAGATGCGCTCATGAGAGACAGCGCCGAAACAGCTCCGAAAATTAGTATCTTTTTCATGATGCAAGCCTGCGTCAAGTTCTACGCTAACAATGAAAGAAAGTCAAGAACAAAGAGTTTGCCAGTATGGAAACCAAATGGGAAACAAAAACAACCGGGGGAGAGGTAGATGAGGCTCAATTGTTCGGGGCAGGCGCATGAATGCGGGTTGCGCGGGGTACAATGGTCGCGTATGTGCGGGAAAGATCAATTATTTCCAAATGGTGAAATGATGGAAGCTTTTATTGACTTCAAGCTTCTTGAAGTGCTAGGATAAGGAGCATGAACACGATAACGCTGAACAACGGGGTGGAGATGCCGCAGCTGGGGTACGGTGTGTTCCAGGTAACGCCGGATGAATGCAAACGCTGCGTGCTGGAAGCAATTGACATCGGGTATCGCATGATCGACACAGCTCAGGCGTATTTCAATGAGGAGGGAGTGGGTTCGGCGGTGCAGGAGAGCGGCGTACCCCGTGAACAAATCTTTCTGACAACGAAGGTGTGGATTTCCAATGCCGGTGAGGAGAAAGCGATGGCTTCCATCAACGAGTCCCTGCGCAAGCTGCGCACGGATTACATTGACCTGCTGCT
Source organism: uncultured Akkermansia sp. (assembly GCA_947588735.1). Classification (GTDB taxonomy): domain Bacteria; phylum Verrucomicrobiota; class Verrucomicrobiia; order Verrucomicrobiales; family Akkermansiaceae; genus Akkermansia. Next base: position 14,997 of record CANQAD010000040.1, on the reverse strand, counting down.
CATCCATCAGGCATACGGAGACTACTATGGCACTTACCGTGCGATGGAAAAGGCGCTGGCCGCAGGGAAGGTACGCGCCATAGGAGTGTCGAACTTTCAAGTCGGACGTTTCGTGGATTTGGCGCTGCACGTGCAGGTGCCGCCGGCGGTCAATCAGATGGAGGCGCATGTGTTCAGCCAACAGCATGGTATGGAATCGATTCTCTCTGGCTTTGACGCCAGACTCATGGCATGGAGCCCGCTGGGGCAGGGCCGTAATGGCCTTTTCACCCACCCCATTCTGACTGACATCGGTGCGCGGCACGGCAAATCCCCTGCTCAAGTAGCTCTGCGTTTCTTGCTACAGCGCGGTTTTATCATCATCCCCAAGACAACCCACCCGCAGCGTATGCGGGAAAACGCGGATATTTTTGATTTCTCCCTCAGCGCACAGGAGATGAGCGAACTTGCCCAACTTAATGAAAAAGATACCGGCAACGTCAACTTTGACGATCCCTCTTTCATTCGTTACCTCATCGAGACCTATGGCTGACACCGCGGAGGCAGGAAAAGACGGTGGGTAGCTTCCGTGTCTTAGTTGTCCCTTTCGCGTCCTGCCGGTGAACTGTCGAATTCGCCGGGCATCCGATTCTGATAGGTTCGCTTTATGGTTGCCGTTGTGTCGGTACAGGTGACGTGGAACGGCGATTTGTCAGCCAATTGATGATGCCATGGGCTACAGTGCGAGCAACTTTTTTACCCCCGTCATCAGTGAGAAGGAAGGCGGCATGGGCGCGGTTGTTGACGTAGAGAGCTTCTGTCACCGCAGAAGGAATGCCTGCGTCATCCAGTGCATTAAGCCAGCCGGAGGCAGTTTCTTCTTTTCGGTAGCGGATGATGGTGCGGCAGCCCTTGCCTCCGTTGGAGACTCCACCCGGGCGATCCAGCAACTCCTCGCTGAATGCACGCCGTAGAGATTCCCCAAGGGCCTTGCCATGGACGCGGCTGTGGATGATGAAGCCTGCCACCGGGGATTTGAGCCATCCCTCCGTGCTGTTGAGATGCAAAAACACCACGCAGGTGGCTTTTTGGAAGATGGCGAAGTCTGCGCTAACCATACCGGCGCCGATGCGGGAAGGAAAATATTTGGAAGAGTAGCGTACACCGGTGTCAGGTTTATTCAACTGAACGACGCCTGTTTTTTTGGCGTAGGAGGCATAAGGTTCACGGGTTGGGGCAGCGCTACGATTGCAGACGATGCAACGGTAACCTGCAGCTTCAATCAGCCTCTTCACTTCTCCCGCGTGTTTGTACCAGAAAGCGCATTCGCTCAGTTTCCCATCCGGCGATGTAGCGCCCCGACTCTGCATGGAGTGCCCGATATCCAAGATGACAAGCTCTGCGGCAGCTGCGGCCGAATAAAGTAACAGCAAACACGAGAGCAGTATGCGAAAAACTCGTTTCATTGTTATCTGCTTCTGACGGCGCCGTGGGAAATGAGCAACGCACGGATTTGCCGGGCGTTGTCTGCTCCCACACAATCAAGCGGGGTTGCTCCTTTGTTGGTGACAGCATTCACATTTGCTCCGTGCTCTACAAGCCAACGCGTGATGCTTAAGCTGCCAATGGCGCACGAATAGTGCAAGGCAGTGTTGCCCTTGGTTTCCGGCAGGGTGATGTTTACATCTGCTCCATTACGTATCAGCGGCAACAGAGTGAGCAGGCGTTTTTGGTAGAGAGCGGATGTAGCTTCTCGGCAGCGCAGAGCCGCCATGCGGTTAATCATTGGCTGCAGGTCAGATCGATCCTCCCTCATGGGAATTGGCACAGACGAAGAAGGACGGAGCGTTGCAGATGGCTGTGCTCCGCGTGCATGGAGCAGCGCACTGATCTGCTGAGCGTTGTCTGCTCCCACACAATCAAGCGGGGTTGCTCCTTTGTTGGTGACAGCATTCACATTTGCTCCGTGCTCTACAAGCCAACGCGTGATGCTTAAGCTGCCAATGGCGCACGAATAGTGCAAGGCAGTGTTGCCCTTGGTTTCCGGCAGGGTGATGTTTACATCTGCTCCATTACGTATCAGCGGCAACAGAGTGAGCAGGCGTTTTTGGTAGAGAGCGGATGTAGCTTCTCGGCAGCGCAGAGCCGCCATGCGGTTAATCATTGGCTGCAGGTCAGATCGATCCTCCCTCATGGGAACCGGCACGGAAGAAGAAGGGGACATTGTGACAGATGCCGCTCCGCGTGCTTGCAGCAGAGAGCGTATGGCGTGCGCGTTGCCCCCATTCTCCACGCAGTCCTGAGGCGTTGAACCGTCCTCTGCTGTCACGTTGACATCAGCACCGTGGTACAAAAGCCACTTCACCTCTTCAATCCTGTCCATGGCGCATGCAATGTGCAAAGCTGTACGTCCCTCCGATTCCGGGGTCGTTGTGTCAATGGGAGCTCCCTCTTTGATCGCGTTCAACAGGCCTATGAGGAGTGCTTGGTTGCGCTTAAGTCGTGGAGTGGAGAGATTACTCACCATGGAAAGCCCATCGATGAAGTCGTCCAGTTGTGCAACATCTTGAGGGCTCCAGCGCTTATTGCCCTCCAGCTCTTGCTCTGGCGCCCCAATTTCTGTCTGCTGTCCTTCACCGGCGTTCATGGGTGATTGTGTGTTTCCATCAAGACTCTTCTCTGAGCCATCTGCTTGGGGCGTTGTGCTAAGGTTTGAGGCCTCCAGGTGCTTCTCCAGCCAAACTTGGGCATCTTTCAACCCTTTCTGGGCGGATTTCCGGATCTGCACCACTGCTGTACCGTGATCCATCTCATCTGCAAAGTCTTCATAGTTCAGCACCGAGATAACAAAAGAAGTGTATCCTGTTTTATCTTCATCCTCAAGCTCGAACAGCTTCCATTGTATTTCTTTTCTGCGCGAGGTGGGACATGCCTCAAAAAACATCGGAAGTCCGCTCTCGTAGTAACCGACCTTTCTGGCATGATCAATTTCCACTCTGAGCCTCTCCTTCAGCTGTTCGGATGTCATCATCATGAACATTGCCTCCATGGGGTCCGTTTCGGCAAGAGACACAAGATTGTGTTCCTTGAGAAAGCGAGTGGCTTCCTCTACCCCGGCTTTGGATGCCTGGCGTATCAGCCCGACGGCTTCTTCCTTGATCTGCTCTTCCGTTTTGCCGACCGCCGGCCCATGTCCGTCTTCCCCCGGCCAGTACCCCCACCCCTGCCACTGGAAAACACCCGTAAGGTAGGTGATGTAAGGATCTTTGCCTGTATTTTTGGAGGCCAAGCACCTGTAAAGACGCTCTTGACCAGCGCCGATGACATACATGAGTTGAGGAAGAACGCTCCGCCTGTATCCCAATTGCTTGGATTGTTCGATGATGTCATCGACAGCCCGGTTGAGTGTTCGCTCGTTTGCGTCCATAATCTCGGAATCCAGCACTCCATCTTCGCTGTCTATCGATGCCTTGAAATAAGGTTTGAGCACGTCCTCTAAATCGGTGATAATCTCTGAATACCCAGGCGAGGGACTCAAGGCCAACAAAAGCGCTGCCACAATGATGGTTGGGTTCGGTTTCATACGGGTACAAAGGGGCGATTCTTCCCTCCCGAAAGTTTAGCTTGATTGGTGAGCAGAGTCAAGTACTTCTCTTGAGTTACACAGAGCAACCGCATCAGGAAATGCGACTGCTATTTGTGTGTTTTTTTTGGGGGGGGGCATGAATTATAATTTATTGATAATATACGTATTACGTAGTTTTGTGAGTTATGGATGTATGCGGAGAGATTTTTAGAGCCATCATCGTAATGACGGTTTGTCGTCACGGTTATTTTGATGCGTATCAACGATGATATCAGTCTACAAGAGCATTTTTTTTCCGTTGATGTACTTCTCTCAAATGCAGTTGTCCACATTCGTCCCAAGAAAGAACGAGGACCATTTACAATTTTGCGGTTATTTTGGCGCCGATTTACGGGCAGACACATTGGACTGAAGTGGGAAAGTAGAGAACCCTTTCCAACCGCCAGCTCGCGTCCTCGGTGCGCTCGCTTTGAAAATCGTCATTCGTAAATTGTAAACATAGATCGCAAATGGGTTGCATGGGCTTAGAGAAACTTTATTGGGACAAATGTGCGTTTGCCCTGTGACGTTAGATTAAGCGCTCGATACCCGCAATTTTCGATTGACAAATGACGATTGAAGGGCGTGATGAAGAATATGCTACCTGATATTCAACGGTACGGACAGCAGGGGCGTCAGCAAGGATGCACCTCGCCCACCAGATGATGCCCGAACTCAAAAAACGCCTGCACTCGTTCTTCCGCTACACATGGGGGTACATGGGGACGTTGGCTGCCATGGGTCTGCTGGTGGGAGTGTTGGGCATGGGAATTTACCATGCCGTAACTAAAGATGCAGAATATCAGGCAGTTCGTTGCTACAGCGGTTTGTTTAACAGCGCGGATGCCACAGAACCTTCGGGCCTGGATGAGTTGCCCGCCACCTCACTGCCGGCAGTACCACATCTGCGCTTTGAGTATGGTGAGGGTGGTCGGCTGGAGCGTCTGGTGCATATCAGCGCCGAAGGACACGTCACTGCAATGCCCGGCAGCAGTGTGGCAGAGCAGCGCATGGAATATGATCAAGACGGACGACTGGTGCGCAAGAGCAATTATACTTCTACCGGCGCCCCCGCCATCGATGCTTCCGGCGTGCATGCGCGCATTTTCAGTTACGATGAAAAAGGGCGGATTACTTGCACTGAGTTCCAGGACAGGAGTGGTCATCGCATTGTACCGCGCATGCCCGGGTATGCCATGGAGTGCATCCAATACGATGAACAAGGGCGTCCTCTGCGCATTGATTATCGCGATGGCAAGGGAAACCCCATCACTAACGCACGAGGCGAGCAACAGATCATTTTCACCTACGATGATGAACGCAAAACCTCCGCCCGTACCAATTTTGTTGCTGGTGCGCCCGCTGACAATGCTAACGGAATTGCACGGGAAGAAGAATACTGCACAGCAGATGGCCGGTGTTCCATGACGGCGTGGTTTAATGCGGAGGGGGAACACGCCCACCAGCCCGCCACAGGTGCGTGCAGTGTGTTGAGGGAAAGCACACGCGAAGGCGCATTGCAGCGTGAACGATATTGCGATGATTCCGGTGCAATGCGCCGCCGTGTCCGTACTTGCGCAGAACGGCTTGTTCGGACAACTCCGCAGGGGCTTGTAGAGTGGGAGTGCTTTAACGACGCCGATGGCATTCCTTGTATGAACGATGCTCTTGGGTATGCCGAACGCGTGTGCGAATACGGACAGGACGGCGCTCTCCTGCGCGAATATTTTTGGGATGAAAACGGCAACCCGTGCTCGCGCTACGAAAAACGCTACACAACGTCACCGGACGGAAAGCATGTGCTGTCTTTGTTGGCGGACGGCTCCACGGAGCTCCGCCGTATGTGGTGAGGCAGGAATGGATATTGCCTCTCGGGTTCTATAAGCCGGATTCTGTCCACCCTTGCGGGCTGTGTGGCCATTTTTCTCGCGCCCGTGTGGGCGTGCTCTGCATGGCAGAGTGCGACTAATACCCGGGGGTCTTGTGGCGGGCAGGCGACCCTCCCCCTGTTTGTCTTGCATCACGCGGGGCTTGCCGTGCCGTCGTTGTTGCCAACGACGCGGTGGGCTCTTACTCCACCATTTCAACCTTACCCTGACGGGCGGTGTATTTTCTGTGGCGCTATCCGTCACCATGGCTTTACCCACGGTGCCCCCGCTTTCGAGGGGCGCGCTGCCTTGTGATGTCCGGACTTTCCTCTGCAAGTCTGCACCTGCAGCGACCACCCGAACCCGAGCGGCAGCGCACTTATAGCACATTTCTGCATCGTTGGCAAGCACGGCACACACAACAACGGAGCAATCGCATCAGAAAAAGCAGTTGTCATTTACGATTTTCGATTGACGATTTTTTTTTGATTTATTGATAATATGTGCATTACACATGTTTGTCCTAGCAGGTGGACGTGCTTTGTGGGTGCACGAGGTCGAGCAGTTCATTGGCGGAGAGATGAAGGAGCAGTTTTTCCATGCCGCCGGAGAACAAGGCGTCAGCCATGGCGGATTTGCGGTGCAACATGGCGTGGATATTTTGCTCGATGGTACCGGTGGAAATGAGGGGATGGATGAAGACAGGGTGCTTCTGACCGATGCGGTGTGCACGGTCGCTGGCTTGATTTTCCACAGCAGGGTTCCACCATCGGTCGAAATGGATGACGTGGTGCGCGCGGGTAAGGGTGAGCCCAGTGCCAGCTGCTCGCAGGGAGAGCAGGAAAAAGGACGGCCCGCCAGGAGCTTGGAATTGTTGCACAAGTCGCTGTCGTTCACTGATAGGCGTTTCACCATGCAGCATGAGTCCGGGCGCGTCAAAAAGTCCCTCCAGAAAATCATGCAGATGCGGCATGATACTGCGGTATTGCGTGAAAACAAGACAGCATTCGCCTGCATCGCGAATTTGCTCCGCCAAGTGCCCGAGTCGTTGGAATTTGCCGGAGAGGGCGGGGTCGTAGTACGACTCGCCGAGGTATTGTGCGGGGTGGTTACAGATCTGCTTGAGCCGTCCAAGGATGGGCAGGATGAGCATAAGACGCGTTTGCGCGTTATCTTCCGCCAGCACGGCTCGCAGATTCTCCACTTCTCGGGCGTAGAGCCGTGCCTGCTCGGGCGTGAGCAGACAGTAGGCGGGTTGCTCTGTCTTTGGCGGCAATTCTGGCAACAACGTCGGGTCGCTCTTCACACGGCGCAGCATAAATGGACGCACCATCCGCCGCAGAGGCGCGTAATCATCACCCATGTCTCGCACTAGGGCGTTGAAATCCTTTTCCGTGCCGAGCAGACCAGGGTTGAGGAATTCGAAGAGACTATACAGCTCGGCAAGTGAGTTTTCAACGGGAGTACCGGTAAGCGCCACGCGACGTCGGGCACGCAGGCGCAGAATAGCCTGCGTGCGCTGAGATTGGGGAGATTTGATGGCCTGCGCTTCATCCAGCACAATGGCTTGCCAATCGCAACGTCCTAATTTTTCCTCTCGTGTAGCGACGCCGTAGGTGGTGAGAGCCACATGTGCGCGGCGGATAAGCCAGCCGGGGTTAGTGTGCATGTAAGTTGCGTCTGCCCGGCTCAGTGCGTAGGGGTGCAATACCACGACTCGCAGCTGGGGCGCGAAGCGTGCAAATTCCTGTTGCCAGTTGGTAAGCAATGAGGCCGGAGCAATGATGAGAGCGCATCCCGCACCCGCTCCCAGTTTGCCGACACGCTCCAAATGGGTCAGCCAGGCGATAACCTGGAGCGTTTTTCCCAACCCCATGTCATCTGCCAGACAGGCGCCGAAGCCGGATTCTGTCACATTGGACAGGAACCGCACACCTTCCATTTGATAACCACGCAGGGCGTTTTGTAACTCGGGCGGCAGGGCTGGCGTCTCGTCAGAGAAATGTAGATTGCTGAGCGCCAGCGTCAATTTCGCCCCGGCTGCCACCCTCACGCCGTCTTCAATGCGAGGTAATTTTTCTGTGGCGCTGCTGCGGCGTCCCATTAGAAAACGCAGGCCTGAGAGCAGAGGAATGCCAGAGTGAGTCATGCTCACTGCCTGCATCCAGCTGTCCATGAGCCGCTGCAGACGTTCCTTGTCCAAGCGCACCCATTCACCGTGAAATCGCACCAACCCCTCATCGCTTTCGCACAGGGCTTTCCATTCCTCTTCTGTCAGTCGATGGTCGCCGAGTATGATTTGCGGTGAAAAATAGAGCAGTGAGTGAATGTTCACGGAAGGAGCAGCGCCAGGTTTTGATCCACCTTCTTTCGTATCGAGCATCACCTGCAGTTCCACACGTGGCGGCATGGTTTTCCAGAGATTGACCATGCGAGTTTCGATACCTGCTTCTTCCAAGGCGGGGATGGCGTGCAAATAGCGCAGCGTGCGCCTTGCTGTCCACGCGCAGGGACGGTACACCTCTCGCGAGTTGATGAGTTCACGCAGGAAATCATTTTTTGAGGAAGCTATTTGCAGCGGTCGCAGCAAGCCCAGCAGCGCTTCGCGGTCATTCGCCAGCATACTGGCTGCATGTCCCAGCGGCATGTGCCTTGCCTTGCCGTCTTGCCCCACCTTATGTACAAAAGTAGCCAGGAAAGCAAAGGGGGCGCTGTCCGACTGTTCTCCGGCATTTTCGGCTAGGTGAAAGCAAAGCAGTCCGAGCTGTTGCCAGCCTTCCCCGAGCCTGCAGAGCCACTCCATGGGGGAACAGCTTTCACGTTGCGCCAGCTCGGCTAGGGCGGCAGGCAACCCCGCAAGCCATTCGCCCAGCATGCCTGCGCTCACTCCTCCCCCAGCCAGCGGGGGCATGCTCTCAAGAAGCCGGACCAGCTCGGGGCCAAGTACTGGTGGAAGCGTTTCTTCACCGCGTCGTAGTAAGCGCAAATAGAGAACCATGCGCTCACGCGTCCGCTCCCGAAGCCAGCTGAGCGCCGGCGCCGATGAGGGCGGAGCTCCGTAGCGCAGCAAATCCAACATGCCGCGCGCGGGCGATTTCGCAAAGGCATGTTCCAAGCGCGGTTGAGCTCCATGCGGCAGAATGCTCAGAGTGCCATCCGAGCGAAGGGCGAGTTGGATAACAGGCGGGGCAGACACGGGGGGATCAGAGTTTAGGCACGGCACTGAGCAGCTGCCGGGTGTAAGGGTGCTGCGGGCGGGTGAATACCTGCTCAGCGTCCCCATACTCTACAATGCGTCCGCACTGCATCACGGCGATGTGGCTTGCAACGTGCTGCACTACCAATAAATCGTGTGAAATGAAGAGCATGGTCAGCCCAAGCTCGCGCGTGAGCTTAAGAAGCAAGTTGAGTATCTGCCCGCGGATCGACACATCCAGCGCGCTTACCGGCTCGTCCGCTAGCAAAAGCTTGGGTCGTGGTGCAATGGCCCGCGCAATCGCCACACGCTGCCTCTGCCCGCCGGAAAACTCATGCGGGTATTTGTGCATGTGTTCCGGGCTGAGTCCTACGCGCAACATGAGCTGGGCGACGGCTTCTTCACGCTCATTGCGTTTCAGAAGTTGACGACGGGTAAGAGCTTCAAGCAGAGTGCTGTAGATGGTAAACCTCGGATTGAGCGAGGCGTACGGATCTTGAAAAACCATCTGAAAATCGGTTCGACGTCGGCGTAATTCACGTGCCGGGAGGGCGGAAAGAAGCTCGCCATCCAGGATAATGCTGCCGGAGGTGATGGGCTGCAACTGCATGATGGCACGAGAAAGAGAAGATTTGCCACAGCCTGACTCTCCCACCAGTCCCAGCACATCTCCCCTCTCCATGACGAGCGATACACCATCTACGGCACGCACGACGCGACCTGTGACGCCCCAAGCGGATTTTAAGGGGTAATGTACATGCACATCATGGAGTTGCAGGTAGGGCATATCAGTGTTGATTTCAGGCGGGATCAAGTGCGTAGCGCACCGCGGCAACAGCCATAAAAACCGCACTCTCCACACGCAAAATGACAGGCCCCAGACTCACCGGTGCATAGCCCGCGGCACGTCCTTGCGAATATTCCACGGGGGTAAAATCTCCCTCCGGTCCAATGAGCAACATCGCTTCCTGCTTCCCCTCGCCCCGCGCCTGCTCCAACACTTCGCGCAGCGGGCGTGAATCGGGCAGAATGGCGCATTGCAGACGGAGGTCGGGCAAATCACTCCGTTGCAGCAGGTCGGTGTAAGACAAGGGGTGCTCAATGACAGGCAGAGAGGCCACACCGCATTGCTTACAAGCCTCCAGCGCAGTGCGTGCCCATTTTTTTGTTTTGGCAGCGACATCAGCGGGGGAGAGACGTACGATGGTGCGCTCAGTGATAAGCGGGATGATGCGCCGCACCCCCATTTCCACTGCTTTTTGCACGATGAGTTCCATGTTTCCTCCCTTGGGCACGGCAACGGCCAACGTGACGTGCGCTATACCAGGCATGGGGGGAAGGGGGCGGGTCACCCTTGCCGTCATTTCGCCGCAATCAGCCTGTTCAACGCGCGCCAGAGCTGCCTGACCGCGGCCGTTAAAGAGTTCGCACTCATCACCGACACGCAGCCGGAGCACGCGCAGCGCGTGGTGGGCTTCCTCCCCCTGCACCCGCATGACAGCCCCCGTGGGAAAATCCGGCACTGGGAGGAAGCAGCGGTGCATGGCTATTTCATGTAAGCGGCGGCGCGTCGCAGAAAATCGGTCGCTTCCGGTTGGTTGTCATCCCCCAGTGTGCCCGTGAAGCTCTCCAAAGCCTTTTTCTGCGTCGTACTGAGTTTTGTAGGAGTTTCCACTTGCACCTCCACCATCAAGTCACCGCGGCCGCCACCTTTGAGCGCGGGCATGCCTTTGCCGCGCACGCGGAAGATGGTGCCGCTAGAGGTCCCTGCGGGCAGTTTAAGTTTGGCCGATCCGTCCGGCGTGGGCACACTGAGCACTCCACCCTGTGCCGCCAGAGCAAAGGACACCGGCATAGTGTAGGTCAGGTCTTTGCCATCGCGTGTGAAAATCGGGTGCGGTTTCACCTCAATAAACACATACAGGTCACCAGTTTCTCCGCCCCGAAAACCGGCATCGCCATGGCCGCTGGAGCGCAGTTTGGTGCCGGTGTTTGCTCCGGGAGGAATATGGAGGGTAATTTTGACATCCTTGTGCACACGCCCCTCACCACGGCACTTGGGGCAAGGGTTGCTGATGATCTGTCCGAGTCCGCGGCAGTTGGGACAGGTGCTTTGTTGCACAAAAAATCCACTCTGCTGCGTAATGACGCCCGAACCATGGCATGTCGAGCAAGTCTTGTACCCCTTGGCCCCGTCTTTCGAGCCGGTCGCTCCACAGGCATCGCAGGGAGCCAGCCGTTCAATCTCCAAGACCTTATCGCAGCCGCTCACAGCTTCATCCAGCGTAATATCCAAGTCATAGCGCAGGTCCGATCCCGGTCGGCGGGGGTCCGCTTGTCGGCGCCGCCCGCCGCCACCGAATCCACCCATGCCGCCGAACATTTGGGCGAAGATATCCATGGGGTCGGTGAAACCGCCGAAGCCGCCGGCGCCACCCATGCCGCCCATGCCGCCGTTCTTGAAGGCATCATGTCCCAATCGGTCGTATGCAGCACGTTTTTCAACATCACTGAGCACCTCGTACGCCTCACCGATTTCCTTGAACTTGGCTTCCGCCTCCTTGTTGTCCGGATTGCGATCCGGGTGGTATTTCATGGCAAGTTTGCGGTACGCCTTTTTGATGGTGGCGTCATCCGCATCCTTAGGTATCCCCAGCACTTCGTAATAATCTCTGGCCATGGTCGTAGATGTTCAGCTATGCTCAGTTCTGAGTGGAGGCCCCCGCTGCGGTCACTACGTTGACCGGGCGCAACAGTTTACCGCGCAGCATATAGCCCGGGCGCAGGATGCGCAGCACTGTACCCTCGGCTTGATCCGAGGGCTCGCTCTGAATGGCTTCATGCAGGTTGTGATCGAAAGGAATGCCCGGCTTCGCATCAATCGGCTCGACCCCTTGGGCATTCAAAAAATCTTGGAGCTGTTTCTTTACCATCTCCATGCCGATGTAGATCATGGATCCTTTCTCTTTTTCTGCCATTTGCATACCCATTTCGAAATTGTCCATCACGGGAAGCAGTTCCTCGAGCAGCCCGCGCGTCGCGTAGCGAGTGAACTCGTCGCGCTCCCTCACGCAGCGTTTGCGGTAGTTGTCATACTCAGCCGCCGTACGCAACGCCAGTTCCCGCCATTTAGCGAGGTCATCCGTAGCCGCAGTCGCCTCGGCCGGGTCTGATTCATCCACTGCTTCTGCGTATTCCTTTTCAGGCTGGGGGGGCATATCGCAGCTGCAGGAATTCTGCGCTTCCTGCTCCGCCTCCGCCTGCTGTTCCTCTTGAGTTTTTTCGTCTTGCATGCTGCGCATTATACACGCTGCGCGCACGCGCGTCAATGGCGTGCTGTGACATGGAAATGTGTTTCGTTCAAGCCGGAGGCGCTTGGGGCGCTTGCATCGAAAGCCAGCACATTCCCCGGCCGTCAGCCCGGTGTGTATGCTCGGTCCCGACCATGCTCGACAAAAAAAATGCGTAAAACAGAAGTTTTTGCTTGTCATAACGCTTTTCTGTTGGCAGAATGGGAAAGGTAGCATTGATATGAAATATCTCTCCCAACTCCGTTTTGCCGTACATGCCTGCGGGATCGTTGCTGCGTTAACCTTGGCAACATCCTGCAGCTCCACGATTTCGCCTCAGAAAGCTGCCAGGAGACTTGCTCAAAGCCCTGTGGCCTCCATTTTCAGCCACAATAGCGTTCACCTCCCCCAGCACAGGGATTGCTACGAGATGGGCGCTCTCTCCAAACGCGCTCGCAGCGCCCTCATCACATGGCTCCATGATTCTACCATCAAGGAGATGTCCTACGTGTACCCCCAGTATTACTTAGTTACGGCCAATGTCCACGGTGGCGGCGAGGTCGTCTGGGCGATCCTTTCTGATGGTCGGGGTAATATGGTCGGTGTGCTTGCTCCGGCAAACAAACGCATCCCCGCATGGGATCTTCCCACCATCGGATCCTACAAGGTGTACGTGTGCAATACGCCTGAACGCGATGCCCTCAGTGCGGCCATCATGGAGGATCTGGCCGACCCCAAGCGGAAGCCGGGTACGGAAGTCGGGTATGACCAGCCTCGCATCGATACCCTGAAGGCTTCAGGCCTTGAGGACAAGCGTTATCTCCTTTCAAAACCGCTCAATGAAAATGAGCAAAAACAGCTTGAGCAACAGCGCAAGGAAAGGGCGAGGGTTGAACAGGAAGCTAAGAACAATGCCGCAGATGAAAAGGCAAAGTCCGACGTCGACGATGGTCAGGAAGAGGCTTCCGATGACGCAAGCTCGTCGGATGATGCGAGCTATGACTCGTCTTCTGACGACAGCTCGACTTCTTCTTCCGATGATTCAGACGAGGCGAACGATTCTTCCTCTGACGGTGATTCGGATGGGGAAGTCGGCGATACGGGAGGTGCTGATTCGGACAGCGAACTCTGATGTCATTGACGATTTGGAAAGTTTGGCAAGCATAGCTTGCGGAAAACGTTTGGCGTCTTAACACCGATTGACCAGCCCCCAGGGCCACCCGGAAGGGTGAAACTCTGAGGTGGGGTTTGAGTCAGCTGCGGTGCAGCGGTAGGGGAGGGTGAAGTCGCGGGTAGCAAATAGTCAGGGAGGTTAGTGGAGGCACTTTGCCCACTCCGCTCCCCTTCCGAACCAACGTGTGCCCATGATGTGATCCCCCGCCTCCACTGAAGCGTCGCATCTTCGCGGATTGCGCTCGCCGATTTTGGCAAATCGTAAGCGGTGAGTGGAAAACAGAGAAAATGAGGGATACGGACAAGACGGGAAGCTGAGAGTGTCTCACGGATTTTCATTTTTAGACAACTCCGCACAAGGAGGCATAAATTGTGGTTTGTATGAGTACTCAAGCAAGGCATTTAGCTTGATCCGCATGGTTATACGTTTCAGACTTCCTCCTCTTCGCTGGATAATTCAGCACGAAAGCATGGAGTGAACAGTGTCGAGCTTACACAATGTTACTTCCCTCTCATTGTAAGCCCTTGAGACGTGACGATTCCGACATGGGGCATTTCACGGTGCATGTCTTGCTGAAAAGCGAATTTTTACGGTAGAAAGGAGTTGTCCCAACATGGATTGGAGAAAGACGGGGAAGCACATTCACAGCGGATTGTCCTAATTGTTGGCTCTATTTTCTTGCCCTTTCAATTGTTGGGGCATATTTTGGAAGTCATGATGAAGAACGGCGTGATGATGCAATACTTCGAGTGGTATTTGCCCGATGATGGCTCTCTGTGGCGAAAGCTTGCGGAGGATGCGCAGCATTTGTCGCAAATAGGCGTGAGCGCAGTTTGGGTTCCCCCTGCTTACAAGGCGATGAAGCCTGGGGATGTCGGATACGCCACCTATGACCTTTTCGATTTCGGAGAGTTCGATCAGAAGGGAACCGTGCGCACGAAATATGGAACACGACAGGAGTTCGAAGCTTCTATCCGTGCTCTCCATGACCAGCGCATCAAGGTCTATCTCGATGCCGTCCTCAACCACAAAGCCGGAGCGGACGAGAAAGAAACTTTCTATGCGAAGCGGGTGAATGAGGAAAACCGCAATGAACAACTTGGTGACTCGTATGAAATTGAGGGGTGGACCCATTTTACCTTTCCCGGACGCGCCAAAAAGTACTCGGACTTCGAATGGCATTGGTATCACTTTTCCGGAATTGATTATGATGTGCGTCACGATGAAAGTAGCGTCTTTAAAATCGAAGGGGATGGTAAAGACTGGAGTCATGACACAGATCAGGAGAAGGGTAATTATGATTACCTCATGTTTGCCAATGTGGACTATAAACACCCGGAAGTGGTGCGAGAAATCACACACTGGGGCGAATGGGTGATTCGGGAGTTTAATTTGGATGGCTTCCGAATGGATGCGGTCAAGCATATCTCGCGCAAATTCGTTGCAAATTTCTTGCGCAGCGTACGCAGCAAATTTCAACGCGAAATTTATGCTGTTGGCGAATGCTGGAAAAATGATGACGGACAACTCGACTTTTTCCTTGATTCGACAGAAGAACAAATGGATCTCTTCGATGTCCCTCTGCATTTCAAACTCCATGAAATCTCGCAAAAGGGAGCGGACTCCGATCTGCGGATTCTCTTTCAAGGTTCCCTCGTACAAACGCATCCTACCCTTGCCGTCACCTTTGTGGACAATCACGACTCGCAAGCCGGACAATCCCTTGAATCTCCGGTGGCAGACTGGTTCAAGCCGGCGGCGTATGCCATCATCCTGTTGCAAAAAGAGGGTTACCCCTGTATTTTCTACGGAGATTATTATGGCACAGGTGGAGAGGAATCCATTCACCGCGGAGTGATCGACAC
>CANQAD010000039.1 GCA_947588735.1 uncultured Akkermansia sp. | reverse complement strand
TGACTCTAGCATACTTTGAACTTCTTGGCACCCTTTTTTGTGCCAAGAACCTGTTGCATTTAATTTTGCGATCCACACAAACCTGCAAAGGGACAAAAAAGGGGTGACCAATTTGGCCTCCCCTTTTGCAGAAACATGTCGTTGTCCTCAAAGCAGAGAGAAGACGATGTTCAAGCCTGCGGTAACGATACTTACCATGCTCATGAGCTTGATGAGAATGTTGAGCGAGGGACCGGAAGTGTCCTTGAAGGGATCACCCACAGTGTCACCCACAACGGAGGCGTCATGAATCGGCGTGTGCTTGCCGCAGAACGCCGCATCACCCGTCTCAATGAACTTCTTGGCATTGTCCCATGCACCGCCGGAATTCGCCATGAACACGGCCAGTACAAAGCCGCCGGCGAGGCCGCCCGCCAGCAAGCCGAATACGCCGGCCACGCCCATGAACAAGCCCGTGAGAATCGGCACCACCACGGCAATGAGCGAGGGCACGATCATCTCGCGCTGGGCGCCCTGGGTGGAAATGCCTACGCAGCGCGCGTAGTCCGCTTTCTTGCGTCCTTCCAGTACCTCCTTGTCGGAAAGCTGACTGCGCACTTCCTCCACCATGCGCTTGGCGGCACGTCCCACGGCATTCATCGTGAGTCCGCAGAAAAGGAAGGAAAGCATGGCCCCGATAAAGATGCCCAGCAGCACCTTCGGATTCATCAGCGTCACCTCGAACTTGCTCATGAAAGTGGCGATATCCCAAGTGGCAACTTCCGTTCCTTTGCCGACAGGACCGCTGAAGAGGCTCAGCGTGATATCCGCGTCGCCCAGACGACCGGCGGCAATCTTAAGTTCCTCGATGTAGGAGGCAAGCAACGCCAGAGCTGTGAGAGCCGCAGAGCCGATCGCGAATCCCTTGCCGGTGGCCGCCGTGGTGTTGCCGAGAGCATCCAAGGCATCCGTGCGCGAGCGCACGCTCTCGCCCAGCCCGCTCATCTCAGCATTGCCGCCGGCGTTGTCAGAGATAGGTCCGTAGGCGTCCGTTGCCAGTGTGAGACCGAGGGTGGAGAGCATGCCGACTGCCGCAATACCGATGCCGTAGAGTCCCATGCTCAGATTGGCGGAGGAGAACTCAAGTCCGCCGGCTGCACACAGGTAGGCGCCAATGGTGCCCAGCACAATGAAAATCACCGGCCAGCAGGTGGAAATCATGCCCACGCCGATACCGGAGATGATGACGGTGGCGGGACCCGTCGTGGCGTTTTCCGCAATGAACTTAACGGGTTTGTACTCGAAAGAGGTGTAGTACTCTGTCACCTTGCCGATCAGGATGCCCACCACCAGGCCGATCACAATCGATCCCCACAAACCGAGCCAGTTTTCAATGCCCAACAGGTAGAGAACCCCGGCCGCAGCGAGCGCGATCAACACGCCGGAGAAGTTGATGCCGCGGTTGAGCGCAGCCATCAGCTGACTCTGCGTCGCACCCTGCTTCGTGCGTACGATGAAAATGCCCAACACGGAAAGAATGGCCCCAACGGCACCGATAACCATAGGCGCCATGACCATCTTGAGTCCTTCTCCGTATGCCATGTCCGCCGCCAGTTTGCCCTGGGCCACAAGAGTGGCAGTCGCCGCCGCACCCAACGCTGCAGAAGCCAAAATCGATCCGGCGTAGGACTCATACAGGTCCGCGCCCATGCCTGCCACATCGCCCACGTTGTCGCCCACGTTGTCGGCAATCGTGGCGGGGTTGCGGGGATCATCCTCGTTGAAGTGGAATTCGGTCTTGCCTACGAGGTCTGCGCCCACATCGGCCGCCTTCGTGTAGATGCCGCCGCCAACGCGTGCAAAGAGCGCCTGCAATGACGCGCCCATACCGAAGGTCAGCATAATCGTGGTGATCTCCACCAACTTGCTCACTCCCTCGCCCCGCACAAGACCTGTGTTGTCCAAGATGAGATACCACGCCGAAATATCCAGCAATCCGAAGCCTACCACGGTGAGTCCCAGCACCGCGCCGGAGCGAAAGGCAAGCTTCAGCCCGCGGTTCAGCCCGTCGTGTTCGTCGCGGCAAGCCTCAGCCACACGCCCGGAGGCGTAGGTGGCCGTTTTCATGCCGATGAATCCCGCAAGACCCGAGAAAATGCCGCCCGTCAGGAATGCCACGGGCACAATGTTGTTCTGCAGCCCGAAGTAGGCCATCACCCCAAACACCACCGCAATGATAGCGAAAAAGATCGCCACTACTTTGTACTGCTGCTTCAGGTAAGCCATGGCGCCTTCGCGCACATAGCCCGCTATCTCTTTCATTCTATCCGTGCCCTCATCGGCTTTCTTCATGTTGAAGAAAAAGATCGCTGCGAACAACAGTGCAATCAGCGATGCGGCCGGTACCAACCAGAATAATGTTTGGGGTTCCATAGTATCTGTCTCTGTGTTGCTGCTTCTCTCGCGAAAAGCGGCGTATTCTACACCCCTCTACCCGTTTTGGCAATACAAATTGCGCCTCCCCTCCCCCGTTTTTTACATCCAACACTTGAATAATGGAAAAGCATAAAATCTTCTCGCTCCTTGTCTTTCTTTTATTCTTTCCACTAAAGTCTTACCTAAAGCGCCCGAGATGCTATCTCTTTTCTAAAGAGGTGGCAAGCATAAAAAATATTTACTATTCATTATGCGAAAGTTACAAAAATAAAAAACGCGACAGGGACGAAGGGGTAGACGTATTTTCTGACCGTTTGTTCCACGACATTATACTCATTATAAACTTTGTACATACGGGGAGAAAGTGCATCTCTTTAGAAAAGAGATATACTGGTCTCATCTGGACTCTACAACTGAGGCCCGCCCCGCTCGCCGCCGCTTTCAAAGGGAGATAAACCGAGGCGTTTGGCTGTGAGTACGCCTGTTTCAGATGTTTCCTACCCGTCATGCTATCACTGAAAGAAAAACTTCATCCTGAGCTAGTTACGGATATCATCGTAACGGTTATACTGGTAGCCTCAGTATGCGCAGGGACCTACCATTATCAACGCGTCGGCCAGCTGGAACAGAGGGCGGATCAGGTGAACGCTCGAATTAAGAGAATGGAGCGCGAAGCTGCCAGAGTAGATAACAAACGTTCGGGTATTGATACGCACGAATTGTCGCGCGAAATTGACAAACTGGAAGACCAA
This sequence comes from uncultured Akkermansia sp., assembly GCA_947588735.1. Classification (GTDB taxonomy): domain Bacteria; phylum Verrucomicrobiota; class Verrucomicrobiia; order Verrucomicrobiales; family Akkermansiaceae; genus Akkermansia. The sequence goes on along the minus strand of CANQAD010000039.1, from coordinate 17,105 downwards.
ATAACCGAGCTAAATGCTCTGCTCAGAGAGGAATAAACACATGCAAAAGGAGGTTCGCATAGCTTTGAGAATAGCAACAGGCTTGGCTGTTGTCTGGGCTCTTTGCCTATTCGTATTTCGCTTGTTTTCGGAGAGAGCTCTGCACAGGGCAGAGGCGCAGTTACAGGACTCTGCCGCCCAGTTGGCAGAAGAAAAAGACGCATACAAGGCCGACAGGGCTATGATCAAAGAACTGCGTGAAATGAAGCTTAAACTCAAAAGCGAGCTTCGTGCGCTCAAAAAACAGCTTGCTTTGGAAAAGAAACTTGTGGAAGGGATGGATGCCATCCAGAAGGCGACAAGTCCCGGAGACGATTTACTGGAAAGCGAGCGAGAGGAATCAACTCTCTCAGAGCTTGAACGCGCTGAGGTCAGGCGTACACTCCTTCGCGAGAACAGGATGTTGCTGCGCAAAATCTTCGAGTCACGCCGCCTCCTCAGCGCCTATAGAACTTCGCCTTGTCTGGAGGCTCTCCGTGGCGAGTCCCTGGAGAAGTTGCAGCTCATCCATGGAAATTGGAGAGTGACTGTACAAGCCCTGATCAACGCTGCCACCAGGGGAGACGCAGACAAGGTAAGCCAACTGCAGGTACAGGTTCAAGAACTTGCTGACTCTGCGGATGTCCTCACAGGAAACACTCAGTTATATTCAAATCAGGCGAAGAGAATTATCGTAGCTTCCGACAGCCTGCTGAATGCCGTCAAGGCTCGCCAACTCCGGCTCCGACAGTCCGAAGAATTAGATGCCTCGGACAATTCTGAAACTTCTCTCAACCCTTAACTAACACATGGACAAATTCATTAACATCGGACTCATCGTCGTCATCATCGCCTCAATTTTCGGCGGCAGATACTACTACTCCCAAAACTTAAATCTCGAATCCTCCATCGAAAATACGCAAAAGAAGATTGAGCGTCTTCGGAAAGAAATCACCGCTACTAAATCCAAAGTAAATACCCTTGGCATTCGACAGCTTAACAACGAAAAATCCAGACTGGAAAAACAGCAAGAGCAACTGAAAAAGCAACTTGAAAGTATTTAACCTCTCTCTCGAAACATGGACACTCTACTCAAACTTCTGGCTGTGCTGACCCTCATATGGGGAGGTTGGATGTACTTCAAAAACGCCGATTGTGATACGGAGTTGAAGAAGATTCATAACGAACTCAAGGTGGCCGAACAAGAATTCAGCGATGCCCAAGCTGCTTATGACGCAGAAGTCAAAAAACGCGAGGCTCTCGACGGGGAGGTAAACGCCCTGAAAGAGAACAACCAGGAATTAAAAAAGGAGATCGCTCTCAAAACCAGGGAAAAAAGAGAACGAGCTATCCAGGAACGTCGTGAACGTTTGGAAGCTGAAAGAAAGGCTCGAGCAGAAGAATTGGAAAAAGAGCGAGAGCACAGAATAGCTTTATTAGATCGCGAGGAGCAATTGGAAAAAGAGGAGAAGGAACGGGACGAAGCCTCTCGCAAAGAAGAAGAAGACCAAATGGCTGCCGAGCGATCTGAGCGGGAAAAGGAGTGGAAGGATAAACGTTTGCAAAAAATGATAGAAAGATCAGAGCGGGCAATGGAGCGGCATCTCTCTTCCTCTGCTTACGTCCCCGGAGATGTAAATGACTACGGGCAAATTGAAAAACTTAAACAAAATTGGACCACGTTCGTTCAGGCGGGTATTGACGCGGCAAAGAAAGGCGACTCAAAGCGTTTTGAAACGTTTGGAAGGAAGCTTCTCAATGTAGCCCGTTCATTAAATCGCATATCCAAAGGGCAAAACGCCGACTGCATAAAAGATGCTACGGACTTTCTCAGTGAGGGGAGAGAAATTCTTAAGGCAAAGAAACAGCTGAGCAAAGATAACCCCTAATCATACCACACGGGATCCGAAATCGTTAACTGAACACCGCTCAGAATTTTGCCCATTCATGGTATGAAAATTGCCCCGTTCCCACAGTACGCCGGGTGATTCTCGTTAACTCTCCGCCATCGTCCCGGGATCCGCCACACGGCTTACGTGCGCCCCCAAGCCGAGCAGCTTGTCATCCAACATCTCATAGCCACGGTCGATATGGTAGAGGCGGTGTATTTCCGTCACTCCCTCCGCCGCCAAAGCAGCCAGTACAAGTGCCGCGCTGGCACGCAAATCACTCGCCATTACCGGAGCGCCAGAGAGTCTTTCTGTGCCTGTAATGACAGCCGTTCCATTGTCCATCTTAATGTTGGCACCCATGCGTTTAAGTTCGGAACAGTGCATAAAGCGCTGCGGGAAAATAGTATCCTTCACCACACTGATACCGGGGGTCACGGAAAAGAGAGCCGTCATCTGAGCCTGCATATCCGTAGGAAATCCCGGATAGGGGCTGGTGGTAATTTTCCCCCCTCTCGGCTGCGCTCCTGGGGCAACGTACACGGATGTGCCATTGTTGCTGAATTTCACGGTGTGTCCGCACTCAGAAAGCATATCCGCCACCGACTGTACATGCTCACGGCAAATACGGTTAATCGTAATACCCTCGCTAATGAGCGCCCCAGCTACCATGAAGGTTCCCGCTTCAATGCGATCAGGTATCACCGCGTGCTCGCATCCATGCAAACGCTCCACGCCGTGTATCGTGATAGTGCGCGACCCCGCTCCTTCAATCTGTGCTCCCATCTTGTTGAGGAAATGAGCTAAGTCCACGACCTCTGGCTCACGAGCAGCCGATTCAATGACTGTTGTCCCACGCGCCAGCACTGCAGCCATCATCAAATTATCTGTACCCAGCACCGTCGGTCCATTGTCGCCACGCATATCCACCGTTGCGCCAACCAACCCATTGGGAGCCTCCATCACCAAGTTACCACCCTTAATGCGCACCCGAGCACCCAGAGCCTGTATCGCCCGTACGTGCAGGTCCACTGGTCTGTCCCCTATCACGCACCCGCCCGGCAGAGGCAGCGTACACCGCTTCATGCGCGCCATCATCGGTCCCAGCAGACAGATAGAAGCACGCATCTTTCGCACTTGCTCATAGCTGGCGCTGGAGCTGATGCCATCTGGCGAGTCGATACGCACTGTGCCGCTGGAACGCTCTACTGAAGCCCCTAATTGGCTGAGGATTTGAATCATGTAATTCGTGTCCGATACGTCTGGCACTCGCGATATACGCACAGGTTCATCGGTCAGCAAAGCTGCGGCAAGTATGGGAAGTGAGGCGTTCTTTGAACCGCTTATATTCACAGTTCCCTTCAATTTGTATCCACCTTCAACGATTAGTTTATCCATGATTCAGGTAGCGATGCTCAGGGTTGTATGGAAAGATAGATGATATAACCGGCATAGCGCGCATCAGCGCTGTCCGTGCGAATGATCAGACGATTCAGAACAGATTTTTGCGTGCTGCGCGGAGAGACAGTGAGACTGTACAACTCGCCGGGGTTGGTCGTGTTTGTGGTGTAATCAAAAGCATCGCCGGAGAGATCAGCGCTGGTGAGCGCATGCACCGGCGAGCCCTTTGGTATGATGACCTGAAGTTTTTTAGGAGAGCATGCACCGCCAACTTTCCATATCATGCTGCGCGCACTGAGTTGCACCGCCTGAGGCACGCGTATATCCATGGTGAGGCGCGTGGTTTTGCCGTCTGCTGTTGTGGCTTCCAGCTGTTTCTGCGTACTCTGCGCAAAGTCACTCACATCCACCACTGCGGTAAGCGTGTTGCCGCCATGTTTCACTTTCGTGCAATCGCACAGGCTGCGTGAATGAGTGATGGGACTATCAGCTTGGAAGATGACTCGTGCCTGCTTCTGCCCGTACGCAAGCTGAACCAGCTGCACTGGCTGTGCAAACCCCGCCTGAACCGGTGATGCAAACGTTGCCAGGAAGAGGAGTAGGACTTGGGTGCGATTCAGCGACATGGTGTATTCGTCGGGGGTTCAGAGTCCGTTTCCCCGGTGGTGTCTTTCTCAAAAAAGAAAGCAGAAATGATGAAGAGTCCGGTGGCTATGCACACACAGGAGTCCGCCACGTTGAAGCTCGGCCAATGATAACCGAGCGGAAAATTCTGAGTGGTGATCCACGGGAACGAAAAATCCAAAAAATCAACAACGTACCCCCCGGTCAGCTTTTCCCAAAAACTCATACCCTCCGCCCATGGCACAAAAAAGCCCTGCAACAACCGATCTGTCATATTCCCCAACACTCCTGCCACCACAAAGGCCCACGCCGCTTTGAGCAGTCGCGTGTTGAAAAATCCTCGGCGGTACAACAAATAAAGCCCCACGAGCGCTGCTACCTGGACTCCCAAAAAGACAAAAGGCGCCCAGGCTTCCCCATTCGCCATGCCGAAAGCGACTCCGGTGTTGTGGATGCGGATGATGTCAAAGTGAACCAGCCCATTGTCTGTCAACACCGGAACACGATCCGTCACCATGTTCGAAAGTTCGTGCGGTGGCGTGAAGTTAAACACAATGTACCACTTCGTCACCTGATCCAGCAGGTAAAGTGCCAGCACGCACAGTACCAATTTCATCCCTATCTTCTCCGGTTTTGAAGCGTGTTCTGTCGTGCTCATGATTCGCAGTCGTATAGCGGGTTTTAGGGGCTCAAGCCATCATCGCGGCGCATCGTCCGCACAGGCCCTCATCATTCACCGCCGGCTCGTAGCGGCGACAACGCGGACACATGGCATGCGGGCTTTTTTGCGCCGTAGCAGTCAACTGCTCGCCCACGCTCACCTGGACCTCGGAAACGATGAAAAATTCTTTCGCGAAGTCCGGATTCCGAAGCAAGCCGAGCACTGCCGCATCTTCCTTCTCAGGAATGGTGAGCTGCACGACAGCCTCGTTGTTTTTGTTGAAGGCTTTAGCTTTGATTTGCGTCTCAATCGCTACTTGAATGACGTTACGAATTTGCTGCAAGCGCGCAAACACGGATGTGAGTCCGGTGTCGTACATAGGGTCAGCCTCCGGGAAATCCTGTTCGTGTACAGAGTCGCTGTGCCCGGCATGCTCCCACGCTTCATCGCAGGTGTATGCCAGTATTGGGGCAAGGAGCTTCACCAGCGCATCAAAGATTCGCGAGATGGCGAACTGCTTGCTCAAGCGGCGTGGCGAATCCTTGGCATCGCAGTACAGGCTGTCTTTCGTGATGTCGATGTAGAGCGAGGAAAGCTCGCCGGTGCAGAATTGGTTAATTGCCGAGAACACCTTGCGGAATTCGTACGTCTCGTACGCCGCGCGCACGTCACGAGTCAGTGCATTCAGTCGCTCCAGTATCCACGCATCCAGAGGATCAAGCTGCTCCGGGCGACAACCGTCGTACCCTTTCAGGTTGGCCAGCAGGATGCGCAACGTGTTACGCAAACGACGGTAAGGCTCGGTAATCTGCTTGAACAAATCCTCGCCGAAGGGCACTTCATTCTGCCAGTCCACGCTGCTCACCCACAAGCGCACGATATCAGCACCGTACTTCTCATAAAAATACTTGGCGTTGGTCGGTTTCTGGTACCCCTCCTGCGCGCTCTTCGAGAGCTTCGAACGGTCCTGATTCACCACAAAGGCATGCGTGAGCACCTGTTTGTAGGGCGCCGTTCCACGCCAGGCGCAGGAAAGCATGAGGGAGCTTTGGAACCACCCGCGGTGCTGGTCTGTGGCCTCCAAATACACATCACAGGGGGCTTGTAACCCTTCCCGATGCTCCAGCACTGCCACATGAGAACAACCGGAATCAATCCACACGTCCAGCGTGTCTCGCCCCTTACGCAAATTGGCGGGCAATCCCAATTTCTCGCAGAGCTTTGCATCACTCAGCTCGAACCAGATGTTGGTGCCGTGCTGTTCCACCAAATTTGCCACGCGGCGCACAATATCAGCCTGAAGCACCGGTTCATCATCCGTTGTGTAGAATACCGGCAGCGGTACGCCCCATGTGCGCTGGCGCGAGATGCACCAGTCGGGCCGCGCTTCCACGGTGCTGTAAATGCGGTTGCGTCCCCATGCCGGCACCCATTGCGTGTGGTCAATCTGCTCCAGAGCCAGGGGACGCAGTTTTTCCATGCTGATGAAAAATTGCTTCACAGCGCGGAAGATGATCGGCGTTTTGGAGCGCCAGCAATGCGGGTATTGATGGGTAAATTCCTCGCGCCCGAGCAGCAACCCGCGCTCGACGAGCATTTGGATGACATCCTCGTTGCTGTCAAACACATGCTTGCCCACTAACGCCGGAACACCGCACTCAGCGGTGTAGAGTCCATCGTCATCCACGGGAGAAAGAACCGGAAGCCCGTACTGCATGCCCACGTTGTAGTCATCTGCGCCATGCCCTGGGGCAATGTGTACCGCGCCCGTGCCGGTGTCCATTGTCACGAACTGTCCCATCATGATGAGTGCATCGCGATCCAGGAATGGGTGCCTCGCTTTTTTGCCCTCAAGCTCGCGACCCGTTAACTCCGCCAGTACTTCTCCGGCCTCAAAGCCGCATTTTCCGCAAAATGTTTCCACCAAATCTCTCGCCAGAAGGTACGTCTCTTCCTTGCCGCCCTTGCAGAACTTTTGCACCACATAAACGCTGTCCGGATGAAGAGCGATGCCCAAGTTGCTGGGCAGCGTCCACGGCGTCGTCGTCCAGATGACGAGCTTGCAGGCGTGACCATGCACCGGCTCCGGCATGGGGAAGGCCACGTAGATGGCGGTGGAGGTGTCCTCCTGGTATTCGACTTCTGCCTCTGCCAGCGCTGTGTGGTGCGCATAGCTCCACTGCACCGGACGCATCGATTGGTAAACTGCTCCAGCCTCCACCAACTTCGCAAACACACGCAGCACCCACGCCTCGTACGCCGGATCCATGGTGACGTACGGATTTTCCCAATCGCCGAACACGCCGAGACGACGGAACGAGGCGCGCTGTTGGTCAATGTAGGTTCGCGCAAACTCAGCGCAGCGGCGGCGAATCTCCGCGGGTTCCAACCCCTGGGCCTCCTTCACCACCTTCGCCTCGATGGGGAGGCCATGACAGTCCCAACCCGGCACAAAGGGCGCATAGTACCCCGCCATCGTCTTGCTCTTGACCACCATGTCCTTGAGCACTTTGTTGAGCGCAGTGCCCATGTGCACATCCCCGTTCGCAAAGGGCGGACCATCATGCAGCACAAAACTCGGCGCCCCTTGTTTTTTTCGGCGTTCTGTAATACGCGAGTACAGCTTTTCCTCTTCCCACTTCTTTAGCCGCTGCGGCTCCTTCTGCGTCAGGTCCCCACGCATCGGGAACGTGGTATCCGGCAGAAAGATGCTCTCCTTGTAACTTGTCGTACTCGAGCTCATACGCGCGCACTATACGCTCCCGCACAGTCTTTGTCAAGCTTTCTGCTTCCCATTTCAGGGCAACCGCATTTGAAAGAAGTTGATCAACGGAGGAAATGGCCTTGTTGGCTGATATTATCGCTGATACGCATCAAAAAAATGACAACAAGCAGTCATCATGATGATGGCTCCTCAAGAATTCTCCTGCCTACATTCATGATTCGAAAAAAATCTGCTCAACGCGCACATTATCAATAAATCGTAATTCATAACTCGTCAATCGTAAATAGTAACCGCATTTCCTAATGCGGTCGGCCAGCTTCCCATTTTCCCCGCTTCCGTGAATTGCCGCGATGCCTTCTTGTTCTTTGTCTGTGTTTATCATACGGACATGATGGTACACTATTTTTGTCCATATGATCAATCTCATACCCGCTTTTTCCTCGTTCGGTGCTCTTATTTTTGTCCGATTGCGGGATCGCTAAAAAATTATCTTTGCACTTGACAAGGGAGAGCTCTTATGCTACGCTGCGGCTCCCGTTGCGCTCTGCCAAAGTGTAGAATCGCGGGAAACAAACATCGTCTTTACTATGGTATCTATTCGTCTTAACCGTCAAGGCACCAAGAATCGCCCATATTACAAAATCGTTGTTGTGGACAGCCACAAACGACGCGATGGCGCCTATATTGAGCAGCTCGGCACCTACGACCCGCTTGTGGAGGGAGTGAACTATTCAATCAATCTGGAGAAAGTTGACAAGTGGCTCAAGACAGGGGCTAAACCGTCTGAAACAGTCGCCTCAATTATCAGGAAAGTTCGGGCGGCACAGCAGACTGCGTGATTTTCGTCTGCTTTTTGGCAGCATGACGCGCTTACTTCCGCTGTCACCACCTTCCGCAGTTGCGCGCTGTGGAAGGTTTTTTATCGACTCCTTTCTGCTATGCATTGGCTGCAATCTTTTAGCCTCTACCTGGCTCCCATGGCCGGAGTATCGGATTCTATTTTCCGCCAGATCTGCCGGGAGTTTGGGGCAGATGTAACGGAGACTGAGTTTGTGTCCGCGGAAGGAGTGCTGCAGGCTTGGCAGCGGACGAAGCGCTACGTGCAAATACCTCCTGGAGACCGGCCAGTGGGGGTGCAGCTGTTCGGTGCAAATCCGGCGCACATGGCGCGAGCCGCCCGTATAATTGTTGAGGCGGTGCGGCCAAATTTTCTGGACATCAACGCCGGATGCCCAGTACCGAAGGTGGTGGGACGCAATGGCGGAGCCTCTCTACTCAAGGATATTCCCTTGTTGACCTCTATTGCCAAGGCAGTTGTGACTGAATTGCGCAATGACTGTCCGGTGACAGCAAAGATTCGTACCGGCTGGGATACCCAGCACATCTGTGCTCCAGAAGTCTGCTGCCGCTTGGAAGATGCAGGCGTGCGCGCTATTACGATTCATGGTCGCTCTCGCTCCCAGCAGTACAGTGGTGCCGCTGATTGGGATATGATTCACCGTTGCGCATCCCTCGTGCGCATTCCAATCATTGGCAATGGGGACATCACCACACCGCAGGATGTGCTGCGTGAGTACAACACGGGTGCTGTGGCCGGGGTAATGATCGGACGTGCCGCCATGCACAACCCTTGGATTTTTCGACGAGCAAAGGCGATGCTTGCCACCGGGCAACTTCCGCCGCAGCCCACTGCGTCGGAACGCATTGACCTGCTGCTGCGACATGTTCGATGTACCATCATAAGCGCCGTTTATGGCGACGAAGCTTCCACCATGCGCACCATGCGCGCACGCATCCTCGCCTACGCTAAGAGCATCCCAGGTTCCAGACCTCTCCGCCCTGCTCTTGCCCGTGTTAGCTCCTATGCAGAGCTCGAGGGACTTGCCGCAATTCTGCTTGCGTCCCCCAGTGGAGGGTAGTATAATGCGCACGTCATGAAGAATTACGCTGCATGTTTGTTGCGTTATCCCGAAATGGGTGTGACGCTCGACTTTTCAAAGCTCCCCTCCGCACAGCAATCCTTGGAGCCACTCGTGCAACGAGCCTATGAACAAATGGAGGCTCTTGAAAACGGCGCTGTCGCCAACCCGGATGAGAATCGCATGGTGGGTCATTATTGGCTGCGCAACAGCTCGTTGGCCCCCTCCCCTGAGCTGCAGGAGAAAATTGATGCGCCGCTCGCCCAACTCAAGCATTTTGCGGCGGATGTACACGCTGGCCGCATCACCGCCCCAAATGGTTCCCCCTTCACAGCCTGCCTTGTGATTGGTATCGGAGGATCAGCTTTGGGGCCAGAATTGGTGGCGGACGCCCTGCCTGCCCGCGGCCTCGCAATGCATTTCATGGATAACACGGATCCAGATGGCATGCTGCGTGTGCTCAGCCAACTCCCGTTACCAACCACGCTGGTTGTGGTGATCTCTAAAAGCGGTGGCACCCCGGAAACCCGCAACGGCATGGTACGCACCAAGGCTTTCTTCCGCGAATGCGGTCTTTCTTTTGCGCAGCAAGCGGTGGCAGTCACCGGCGCAGGCTCCCAGCTGGATCATGTGGCGCTGGAGGAAGGCTGGCTGCAGCGTTTCCCCATGGAAGACTGGGTGGGGGGACGCACCTCTGAGACCTCGGTGGTAGGGTTGCTACCCGCTGCCTTACAAGGGGTGGATGTAGATGCTCTGCTTGCAGGAGCCGCGCAAATGGATGCCCGCACGCGTACGCGGGACACTCAACACAATGCTGCCATGCGCTTAGCGCTTGCCTGGTATGCCGTAGGCGGTGGGCACGGCAGTAAGGATATGGTGGTTTTGCCATACAAAGACAGTCTCGCCTTATTTTCCAAATACCTGCAACAGCTTATCATGGAATCCCTCGGCAAAGAGCAGGATTTGGACGGCGCTACTGTGCACCAAGGCATCTCCGTCTATGGGAACAAAGGTTCTACGGACCAGCACGCCTATGTGCAGCAGCTGCGCGACGGTTTGAACAACTTCTTCGTCACATTTATCGAGGTACGCCGCTGTGTGGATGACACGGTGGAAGTGGAGCCAGGGTTCACCGCTGGCGACTACCTTCAAGGCTTTCTGCGCGGCACTCGGAAGGCACTGGCAGAAAGTGGCCGTCCCAGCATCACGATCTCCATCCCTACAGTATGCGCGACCTCTCTCGGTGCTCTCATTGCCCTTTTTGAGCGTGCTGTTGGTTATTACGCCAGCCTCATCCATATCAACGCCTATCATCAGCCCGGCGTACAGGCCGGTAAAAAAGCCGCTGGTTCCTTTTTGAAGCTCATGGCGCAAGTACGTACCAAGCTCACAACTCAACCAACAACGGCTGCTCAAATTGCCGCCGAATTGGGTGCTGATGAAGAGGATACTTATCATGCCTTAGTGCACTTGGCTGAAAGTGGCAAAGCGCAGCAACACATAGCCGACGATGCGCGGCTTGATTCCTTCTGCTCTGTGAATTGAGGCGTACTTGGTGCTCCTCATATAGCCATGAAAGATACGTTCTCCCAGATGGTACGCTTCGGGCTGTGTGTACTCGTTCTCGCCGGGATACTCTATGGGGTTGATTTGTTTTATTTTGCCCCTCGTCGCCTGCCACCCTGTGTGCAAGAACAACTGCCGCCCGGTCACATTTGCCTGGATACTCTCACCTCCTTCCAAAAAGACCCGACTGACCCAAGGAATTATAAAATTGTTTGGGTAGATGCCCGCAGCGAGAGTGACTTTGAACTCAATCACCTTATATTTCCGGATGATCGTATGTTTCCCATTCGCCCCGGTTCCGCCATGCAACAGCTCACGGATGCCGCTATCGAACGACTCATGGCAGCTTATGACCGTGGGGAATGTATCGTGGTCTTCTGCACTGAGAGCTGCAACTCATCCGACCAGGTGGCACACGAGTTGCGTAACTCTGGTCTCATCCAAGCTCCCGTTTATGTGCTGGAGGGCGGATGGCTCGCCCTCAAACGCGCTGGTATCGCAGAAGATTGAAGGAAGCGGAAGGAACAACTGAGCTGTGCTCACTCTCCCGGCTTGCCGAAAAGAGCTTCATTAGCAAGCTGGCGGCAACCCTGCAGATCTTGCTTGCCACTTGCCAGAACCGGTATAGACGGAACTGCCACAAGATAACGCGGCGCCCACAGATTGGGCAAACCACGCTTGGCCAGCTCAGTATGCAACATACTGAGCACTTCGCGTTCCATGATCGGATCTGCGTGCTCGGGGATGGATGAGAGCAATACCAAAGTTTCACCCTTCTGCTCATCAAGGATGCCGGTGATTGCGATCTTGATTCCATCCTCTCCGTTGAGCTTGAGAATCTCGGTAATTGCAGACTCTACACCTTCGTGAGGTACCATCTCACCACCAATCTTGGAAATGCGGGAGAGACGTCCATCCAGTGTTATAAAGCCGTTAAGATCCATTCGCCCTATATCACCACTTTTAAACCAGCCATCTTTGAAGATAGACTTGTTATACTCAGGCTTGTTTACGTAACCTCGGAAGATATTGGGGCCTTTAAACCATATCATTCCTCTCCTGGTGAAAGGAAGGGGCTTCTCATCATCATCTACATCTGTGATACGCACTGCAATACCAGGCAGGAGCTGCCCGATGGTACGGGATTGGATGCTCGGTATGACGAAACCCGAGCCGCGCACACGTTCGCCATCCGGCAGGTTCACCGAGCACACGGGTGATGCCTCAGTAAGACCATAGCCCTCAAGAAGTTGTATGCCGCATCGCGTCATAAACCCTTTTTCCAGCTCGGGTTGCAAGCGCTCTGCTCCCACAATGAAATAACGAACTGTTGCAAAAGTACAGGCTTCGGCCCGGCGTAACATGGCACGGGCGAAAGTAGGCGTAGCACACAGCATCGTGAGTTTGTATTTTTCAATGAGTTCGCAGAGAGTGCGTGCTTCCGTCGGGTTAGGATAAGTGCAAATAGGGCGCCCCTTGATCAGGGGTAGTATCAGCCCTATGGTAAGTCCGAAACTGTGAAAAAGTGGCAAACTGCCTAATATTCGCTCATTATCCAATGATAAGCGGCAGCAGCTTTGCGCTATATTGGCTATCACCATGCGGTGGGTAAGCGCCACTCCTTTCGGCTTGCCCGTGGAACCAGCCGTAAAGAGCATCACTGCTTCGTCCTCCCCGTGGCGAACATCCGTATTGTGCAGCTTGCAGAGCATGCTCGCCGGAGCAAACCGCGCCAACAAAGCATTGCCAATGAGACACAGTTTGGGCAATGAACCCAAAAAGTCCTCAAGCAAAATAAGTTGTTCTGCCGGCGGCCATGTAAAGCCGGGCAGTTTTTCCATGAATTGACGGGCAGTTATGAAAACCTTGATCTCGGCCTGACGCACGGTGCTTTCGAAAGAAGCGCGCGAGGTAGCATAGTTGATCATCACAGGCGTAATACCAGCCAGAAGGCAGGCCAGAAGGCAAATTGTTCCCCCAAGTCCCGGTGGCAATATCACGCCGATGCGCCGCTCGCCTCGCCTGCGCAGGCGCTTGGCCGCAGTCATAGCTACGCCGAGTATTTTGTAATGCGGCGTGAAGGAGTTATTTATCCCGTCTATCATCACAGTGCCGCTGTACTTGTGCAAAGCGCCTACCAAACAGGTCGTCAGAGATTCCTGCAACAGCGGCTGCGCCGAAAAAACTTCCATCCCTTTCTCCATCCACGCCGTAGCCAGTCTCGTTCCCATACCTTTTGTTCCAGCAGTGAGCTGCGGCAGCACATAGAATTCCTCCCGAGTGTCTTTCTCCGGACGTTCACGATACAACGTGTCAAAACTCGTACCGTAATACCCCAAAAACAGCGGCACCACGGGTATATTCATTTTCTCGACATACTCCAGGAAGAAAGAGGGCACGTCAGTGAGTGCCCCGCGCACACGCGCCAGCTGTCCGGGAAGAAAAATAACGCTTTTCCCCTGCTGAAGCACATTATGAATATGCCATCGGGCAGACAGAGGTGCACTGTGTTGAAAATCGAAGCGGTAAATTGGGATCCGCTTGTTATCCAAATACTCTGCCACATCTGGTTCCGGTGGAAAGTCACAATCCGTGATGTAGCAAAGTCTGCTCTGCAACAAGTAATTGAGCGTTTTGCAGGCCTGCACACTCAAGCGATTCGGCATGTAGAATCCTGGAGCTACAACATTCTCCTGCCCGTGTATACTTAGATTGGACATAGTCGATTATGGATGGTAGATGAGCCGCCAATCACTGTACACAAGCCGACCAGCTCGCGAGATCACCATGTTGGCGGCAGAAAGAGGGCGAGCCTGTTTGCAAACAGGCCCACCCTGGTTGTCCAAAGTACGTTTTTCGTACGATCAGAACTTGTAGGTGCAAGTCACGCTACCCACCACCGCAAAGTTGCGGTACGGAACCAGCGTGGAGCCATCCTGCCCGATCTGGGTCATCCGCTGCCGCAGGGAGGATGTTTTGGCCGCTTTCTGAGCGCCGGAACCCAACCAGTTGAAGCTCACCGCCGGAGTGATGATCATATTCTTGGTGGCAAAGTACGGTGTAGCAAGCTTGATCCAGAAAGCCTGCGCACCGTTTGCATTGGCGTGGTGCCCCTCATCAAAGTAGTTTGCCGTTGCGCTCATGGCTAAGGTGAGCAATCCGACCATCTTCATATGCTCATCGCGCCCGATGATGGGGGCCTTGAAAGTCACATACGGCTCGAACCACCAGCCCTGTACGCCCTGGAAGCTCAGGCGCGCTGTGTGTCCCACCTCGGCCCACTTCGTCGGCGTCCATACCGTCTCAAGATAGACTTCATTCACGCAGGACGCGCTCTGCTGGCGGAAGTGCTTGGCAAAGGCGCCCAGCAAACCGCCGTGCACAAACTCGTGGCCCAACGATACATGCCCCTTCTTGCCGCTGTACTTCACGGCAGTAAGCACTGCAAACTCATTTTCCACATTGCGCGGACTTATTTGCACTTTCCCGCCCGTGAGGCTGTCGATCTTCGCATATGGCCCCGGTCCGTACATGGTGTGGCCCGAACTCACAGCTTTGTAAGCGATCGCACTGTCGATGCTCCACTGCTGCTGCTTGCGGCCAACGTCGTAATTGAGTTTCAAGGCCGCCAGCTCACAGCTGTCACCCTCCGCCACAGAGTGCGAAATCACCAGCCCGCGTCCCACGTAGTTGGTGTCGTAACCTATCGTAAAGGAGCCCGTCAGACGCTTTGCGGAGAGTGCAGGAAGTTGGGCAAATGCCTCTGCAGAAATCGGCTCTGCCGCCATCACTGGCATCAACATTGCCGCCATCGCGAGTGTTATGTGTCGAACTTTCATGTCAGGTAGTACTAGCTTTAACCGTTTTCCTGTCTCACAGCCCCTCCGGGGACGGCTCGAACAGGGATGCACGGCGTTCCGCGTATTGTAGCAAAACAATCCCGCATGTCAATCTTATTTTTCGCGCCAGACTCGTTTTGTTATGGAGCATCGACCCGTTGACACCACAAAAAAATGATCCCATGCACGCACTTTAGTCTTGCACAGGCCAATAAAATATGCTTCAATGCTCCGCGTAGCATCGCGTCACGCGCACGTGGCGGAATTGGTAGACGCGCTAGTTTCAGGTTCTAGTGGGTAACACCGTGGAGGTTCGAGTCCTCTCGTGCGTAGTGATTTTGGATTGGAGTTGGGTTTTAGAAACCCAAATTTGGGTCAATCCAAATTTTTGTGGAAAATTGAATTTTTGTTAAAAAGGTGGGAGCATTCAAGCAAGACGCGCAGACGATAATTTTGGAAGTTTCGGAAACCGTAGGCGCGACGTTGAATGAGTTTCATCTTGCGGTGGAAGCCTTCCGTGATGCCGTTGCTTTTTCGTAAAGCGCCACATGCAGATGATGGGCACAAACCACCTGCTGAGCGTGTCGGCAAGGCGACGCCAAGTGAGATGGGCGGTGTTGCGTAAATCATCAAGTATTTGGATTAATTCGCGCAGTGGTTCCCGGCACGCTTCTTTCGTAAGAGCTTTGAAATTAGGTAAACTACAGAGTAGTTGCTTAAAATCATAAGCTGACTTAAAGGAGCTATCCATACCAAGCAGCTCATCAAGTCTTTCCTCTCTCATGTATCCGCATCTTTACGGGCCTCGGTCAAATTCGCCAAGCCCTGAAACATGAGAGGAAAAAGTCAAGCGGGGGAGCAAAAAGCGCACTTCAATTGCTATCACTCATTTTTTAGGGAGCTAAAAGCCATAACAGCAAGTCTTCTTATCGTGACCGTTCGGCGGCCTTTTTACCTCCTGCAGGCATCGTTAAGTCATATCAATATGTACAACACGCACTATTGGCAAATAGCAAGCGTATTTTCTCTTGCATTTGCCCTGCACAACTACATGTTTCATTTCTGCTAAATCTCTTAATAACACAAGATTAAAGCACAAAGAAAAATACTATAAGAAACCGGCTTACAACGCATGCGCGCACTCCCTCGCCACCCTGAAAGGGTTACGCCTTTTTCAGGGACATGCTATTGAGCCTGTGGGCATTCATCTGAGCCATTTCCCTTCTGTTTGGAAACGGTAGTAATACTGAGGATGGCACTGGACCATTCAAGGTCACACATCTTGGGATGTTTTTCGCGGAAAGAGAGAAGGGCAAGTTTTTCAACTTCACCTGGACGCTGATCAGGTGTACATTGCCGAATTTTATCCATCAACTCTCTGGCAAAATCGCATTTGTGAGTCGTTGCCACCGCCAAAAGAACAATGGATTCCTTACCAAATGGAGGTTCTACCACCATGCGATATTCCGCATGACCTATATTGGGGAATTTTGCCTCCACTGCGGAGAACACCATATTATCTATCTTGTCGTTGCCCGGCAATATGATCTCTGAGCCGCCTTTGGTATCATGAGCGATAAGGTACACGCGACAGTCGCGAGTGGTTTTTACGAAAAAGCGTAAAGAGGTTCCCTCTTCAAACTGTGTGGCCAAAGCAGAAACGCGTAACTGCACATCAAAATCATTGGGAAGATCGTACAATTTCCCCGGTAAGGCCTGTACTTGCAACTTAGGCTCCAGTGCCCTTCCCTCACGTCTTTTACGCACGAGCACACGTTTTTTCCCTTCGCCATCATCCAAAGTTCCCTCCCCCCCTCCTGTCTCGTTCTGCTGCCCGGAAGATGATTGCATAGCGGGAGAGGGAGCTTCTCCCGGCCGCAGTACGGGCTCAGGTTCCTTTGATGGAATACAATGCAAGGGAGGTTCCTCGGTACGTATCAGCTCTGCCGCATCGACAGATTCCTGTGTTTTGCGCTGTCCTCGATGCCAGTGAAATATGTTTTCTTTCCACGAAGAAATAATACCGGAAGATTTCCCCCGCAAATCAATATTTTTCACAGCAGCTGGTTCTTCACCTGCCAGCTCACTTGCGAGTTTCTCCCCGGTGATGGCCGCAGATTTTTCGCTTTTCGACCGCTCCTCTACAGCCTGCTCAGGCCCGGGATAAGCTTCCGGCTGTGGGTAAGCTTGCGGCGCAGGGTAAGGCTGAGCAGGCGAGGGATAAACCTCGGGCTGCGGATTAACTTGCTGAGAAGGGTAGATCCCTGATTGCGGATAAGTTGGTTGCTCCGGCCCGGGATATGCTTCCGGCTGTGGGTAGGCTTGTGGCGCAGGGTAAGGCTGAGCAGGCGAGGGATAAACCTCGGGCTGCGGATTAACTTGCTGGGAAGGGTAGATCCCTGATTGCGGATAAGTTGGTTGCTCCGGCCCGGGATATGCTTCCGGCTGTGGGTAGGCCTGTGG
>CANQAD010000038.1 GCA_947588735.1 uncultured Akkermansia sp. | reverse complement strand
ACTATTTTTGTCCAAACGATAAATCTCTTGCCCTCTTTTTCCCCGTTCGGTGCTCTTATTTTTGTCCGATTGCGGTGCCTTGCTGTCTGATTGTTTGGCATTGCCAGAGGAGAGAAGATATGGTAGAATGGAACAACGAGGTGGAAAGTGTTCTGTACATCGTGGTGGCATATCTCATCGGGTCAGTTTCTTTCGGGTACCTGACCGGGAGAGTCAATGGTATTGATTTGCGCGAGTACGGGTCGCATAACATAGGCGCTACCAACGCCGCGCGTGTGCTGGGGCGCAAGTGGGGTCTGCTCGTGTTTGTTTTGGACTTTCTGAAAGGTTGTTTGCCGGTGCTGGGCGTGTTGATGATGCAGGGGCGGGATGTGGTCGGCTACAGTGCAGAGCAGGTGGGACTACTTCTTGGCGTGGTGGTGGCGCTCGTGCTGGGGCACACATTCACGTGTTTTTTGGGATTTCGCGGCGGCAAAGGTGTGGCCACCATGGCCGGGTGTCTGGTGGGAGCTTTTCCCGTAGTGGCAGGTTGGGCGATATGCGCATGGGTGCTCATGATGCTGCTCACGCGCTACGTGTCACTCTCCAGCATGGTAGCTGGGATGGTGATGGTGGTCGTTGCGGTCATGCATTACGGACAGGCGGATGGCGTGTGGAAACCGGCGGAATGGATGATTCCCACGGCGCTTTTTTTCATCATGCTGCTTGTCATCTATCGCCACCGCGAGAATTTGGGCCGCATCGTCAACGGCACCGAACCTAAAGCCTTCTCCAAAAAAAATTGATATGCACGCTCCATTCAAGAAAACAGCTGTTATTGGCGGTGGCGCCTGGGGTACGGCTCTCACTCTCACCGCTTCCTGCAATCCAGGCGATGTCGTCCTTTGGACCTACCGCGAAGAGGAGGCCGCCATCATCCGGGAAACGCGGTTAAGCCTTTGCCGAGTGACAGGCGCCAAGCCTTTGCCACCCCATGTGCAGGTGACGAGCCGGTGGGAGGATGTGGACGGGGCGGATTTGGTGATCGTGGTGGTGCCGAGCGTGGTGATGCGCAGCGTGGCGCATAGCTTGGCAAAAGTGAAGCTGGCGGAAGACGCCGTGATTGTGAGCTGCACGAAGGGGATCGAAAAGGATACCTGCCTGCTGATGAGCCAGATACTGAGCGCAGCCCTGCCGCAACCTGTGGGTGTGCTCTCCGGACCGAACCACGCCGAGGATATTGTGTTGGAGCTGCCGAGTCTCACTCTGGTTGGTTTCGAGGATATTGAACTGGCCACGGCGGTGCAGCAGCGCATGAGCACCCGCTTCCTGCGCATTTACACCAGCGCCGATATCGTGAGCATGCAGCTGGGGGGCGCCGTAAAGAATGTATTTGCTCTGGCGAGCGGCATATGCGCAGGGCTCGGTTTGGGTGACAACGCACGCGCCGCGTTGGCCACGCGCGGCTTGGCTGAGATGACCCGCCTGGGTATGGCTCGCGGTGGCAGCATGGAAACTTTTATGGGGCTTTCCGGCATGGGCGACCTGGTGGTCACCTGCTATTCGGAGCATAGCCGCAATTTGACGGCTGGCAGGCTCATTGCCAAAGGAATTCCGGCGTCGGAATGCCAGCAGCGCGTGGGGCAAGTAGTGGAAGGTATCCCCAACACGCTTTCTACCTACCAGCTTGCCCGCAAATTGGGTGTGCGTACGCCGATTACCGATGCCATGTACGAGATTCTCTACGACGGCAAACCTGCTCAGATCGCTCTGCAGGAGCTTATGGCGCGTGACCTGCGCGAGGAGAAGCCCACCGAATAACCATCCATGCCACCCTCTGCTGAAAGCAACAGCGCCGAGCCGCCCGCATTATTGTGGCTGGCGGAAGTGTGGCAGGAGCACAGGCAACGTATCATGCACCTGCTGGCGGCTCGCATGCCCGAAAGCTTGCGGCGGCGTATGGGCGTGGATGATTTGATGCAGGAAACCTACTTGGCTTGCGGTCGACGCATGGGATTTCTGCGCGAGCCCGGGGACTTGCCTCTGTACGTGAAACTGCGCCGCGTGGCTCTGCAAACTCTGGCCGATATGGAGCGCAAGCACTTGGCCGCTGGCAAGCGTGATGTTATGAAGGAGGTGGACCTGATCCCGTCCGACCCCGACCGAAGCGAGTATTCTGATGCTTGGGCGCAGTTTGCCGACACCATCTCCAGTCCGCGTACCCACATGGAGCGGTTGGAACGTCAGGCAACCACACGGCGAGTGCTTCAGCGGCTCCCGAAAATTGACCGTGAGATCCTGGAACTCCGCCATTTTGAGGAACTGAGCAATGCGGAGTGCGCGGCTGTGCTGGAAGTTTCTCAGAAGACAGCCAGCATCCGCTACGTGCGCGCACTGAAGCGTTTTCGTGATCTCCTGCTCGCCGAGGATGATCGTCTGTAATTTTTCTCCGGTCTGAATTCCTTGTTTTTCGGCTGCGTCATGGAATCTCCCACGCTAGGCAGAGAAGAGAAAATCGCTCAACTGACGGAAGTTTTTCTCGAGAAGTTGCGTCGGGGAGAACCAGTGACGCCGGAGAGTTTTGCCGCCGAACATCCGGACCGTGCCGGTGAGCTGCTGGAGCTCCTGCCATCCCTCGTGCAAATGGAGGATCTGGGCAAAAGTACCGGCGGCGTCGTACAAAATGTTTTTGATTATCCTGAAATTTTAGGTGATTTCCAACTCGGTGAAAAGCTTGGCAGTGGCGGCATGGGAACCGTGTTCCGCGCCACGCAACGGAGTCTGCAGCGCGAGGTGGCTGTCAAGATTCTCTCCCCATCGTGGAACTCGGATACTCGGCAAAGCGAGGCCTTTGAGAATGAATCCAAGCTAATCGCTGGGTTGCGTCACACGAACATCGTGGAGGTATTCGGCGCAGGAAAAGAAGGCCCCTGGCGGTATTACGTGATGAGTCTGGTGCACGGACACGGTCTGCGCGCAGGTAATCTTCGCCGCGCTTTCCCGGGCATTCCGCATGAGCAAGCGGTGGCCCGCGTAGGCTTGCAGGCGGCGGAGGCGCTTGCGTATGCGCATGAACACGGCGTGTTGCACCGCGATGTGAAGCCGGGCAACTTGCTGCTGGATGATGAGGGTGTGGTGCACGTGAGCGACTTCGGACTGGCTACAGTACTCAATGACGGAGAGGAGGCGCCGTTGGTCACGCAAACGCATGACGGAACGCTGCGCTACATGCCGCCGGAGCGCTTGCTGCGCGGAGAGAACTCGTTTGCGGGCGATCAATACAGCCTAGGACTCACGCTTTACGAGCTCGTCACGCGCGCGCCCGTGTTTCGCGAATCCGAACCCGGCAAGCTGGTGCGCCGCATCTGTTCGGATCCGTTGCCACCGCTCAAAAATGCCGGGGAGCTGGGTGCTGTCATTAACAAGAGCATAGCTTTTCATCCGGAAGATCGTTACCCCACCATGGCGGAAATGGCTGCAGATCTGCGCCGCCTTTTGAACGGCGAGCCCGTTGTGGCGCGCCCGGCCAGTCGCCTTCGTCGCTATCTGATGTGGATGCGCCGCAAACCGGCCATCGCTGCGTGGAGCCATGCCGCCGCTCTTCTCCTGTTGCTGCTTTTTGCTACGATGATTGAGGCTTACATGCGCGTGCGTGCATCGTGGCGAAGCGAGAGTGAGCAGCGCATGCTTGCCGAGCGCAACGCGCAGATTGCAGATGCTTCTCTGCAGCGCATTTTCACCGGCATGGTGGGCAAGGGAGGGGTGGATGAGGAATTTTTGCCACCCTCGCGTGCGGACGCCCGCCTCATCCAGGATCTTATGCCCTATTACGAGCAGATTCTGGCCGGTGCGCAAAGCGGATCGGAGAAAATGACGGAAGCTTGTCTCACTCTCGCTTCCATTGCCCTGCAAACCGGCGATTATGCAACCGCTGAAACGTACTACCGCCGTTCCATCAGCCAACTTGCGCCCCACTCCGCTGGTCGTCTGGCCGCTTTCAATGGTCTGGCCTCTGCTCTCTATTCTCAGGAGCGACAAGACGGTGCTCACCCGCGGCGGCAGGAAGCTAATGAGATGTTGCTGCGTCTGGTGGACTCAGAGTGGGAAAAGACGGACGCAGACGGGCGTTTGGAATTGGTGCGCAGCCTTATGCTGATCGCTTTGCACAGCATTTCCTGCTCCTGTGGCGAACAGCTGGAATGCTCGCATCCTCAGCCCGGGCGCGGTGTGCTGCTGGCGAGGGCAGCGCAGTTGTTGGCCAGAGTGCTGCTCGAGTTGCCGAATGATAGAAAGGCGCAGTTGCGGCGAGTGGAACTGCTGTCGCTTGCACACTCGGATGAGATACGTCGTACCCTTGCGCCGCACGGGGAACAGGCTCTTGCCTTGTTGGATGATATGCTGAAATCTGATCCGGATTCGGAGGAATTGCGTCGCACGTACCTGCGCATCTCGGCCCGGCAAGCGCCGCCTCATAGACAAGCGGCGGATTTAAATCGCGCCTTGGCGTACGCTCAGGATTTACTGGCTTCCAATCCCAGCGACAGCGAAGCAATTTTGCTTTACTTCGCCGTGCGTGATCGCTACACCCGCGCTTTGCGCCGTGCGGGACGCAGCGAGGAGGCCGACAAGGAGGGGGAACGCACGCTCGGCGTACTCAGTTTCCTGACGGCACGCGCCGATTTTTCTCAGAAGACACGCGAGCGTCTCATTATGCTGGTGGCTATGCATCCGGCTAAGGAGGAGGATCGCGAGCGCCGGGAAGAGGAGCTGCGCACGCTGCTGCGCGATTATGACGGTCGCCGTATTCAAACCCTGAAACGGCGTATGCAGCGCATGAGACGGGAGATGGAGAAAATGCGCGGATTCCTGGTGCCCCGGCACCACAGGAATCCTGCAGTGGGCGGAATGTCAGAAAACTGACGAATCATTCCTGATTTGCGATTGAGAATTTGGTTGATCCGTTGCGGCACATTGCAAAATTCGCTGAGCGCCCGAACCAATAACTTCACACGACGTCAACATTCCCGCTGCATGCCAGCTCCGCTGTTGCCGGGCAATTTAACGATTGACTCCGCCGGTTCGTCTTCCTCCCCCGCTGGAGCGTCACAATCCCCAAGCCTCTGCCACGCCCAATTCCGAAATCGTCAATGATCAGCTCGTTGGGGAAACTTTCCAAGACGAAAGGTTATTTCAGCACACGTTCCGCCAACTGCAACAGGTTGCCGTTTGGTTTGTGCAGCAGAGGAATTTTCGCTGTCGGGAAGGAAAGTTCGATAGATTCCACGTTTTTGTCGTTGCGGATGCGGGTCACGATGCGTTCTCCGTTGTTCGTGACGACGTCTTCACGTACGGACGCCTCCTTATCCCCAGCGTTGTGGGCACGGAAGAATGCGGCCCAGCGCGGCATGTAGTAGTGACGGATCAGCTCGGCGAGCTGGCGGTGTGCGTAGTCGTTGAGCGGTGTGATGCGGGGAGCCCAGGTGGTGATGAGACGGCGCAGGTTTCGGGTCATTTCGCCCTTGCTGCGGGCTTCGCGTAGAGCGGCTCCTTCCAAGAAATGACCAAGGAGGAAACACTCATGCGTGGCCAAAATGTCTGCCGTAAGCGGGAAAAGCTCCATAAACTCGGCGCTTTTCGATGCAAACTTCTTCTGGTTGCCGACGGCGGCCTTGCACTGTGGCAGAATCGCGCGCGCTTTTTCCGCGAGCACTTGACGACATACATCGGCCAGATCATAGCGAAAACCACTGCTTTTCATCAGCTTACCGTCCTTTTTTGCAGCTTCCAGCATCAGGCGTCCCGCCTGCAGCACATCGTCCGGGTTGTAGAACACGCGCGGGTCGCTCCAAGTGGAGGCTTTGTTGGCGTCCAAGCTGGGCCTCGCGCAGAGGATGCTCTCCGGGCAGCCCTCGCGCATACCGTTCGGGGAGTACACGCTGTCGGCCAGCAAATGGAGGGCGCGGACGAGGTCGGGATCCGTGCTTCCGTAGCGGGAAAGGACCGTGCGTTTCAGGAAATCGTCGCGGTCGATGAGGTCGCGGTTGCTGATGCGCTCAAAGAAAAGTTCGTAGTAGATGGGGTTGGTTTCTATGCCCTCGGAGAGCAGACCGAATCCGGAAGCTCCGCCGAGATCCCCCGTCGCCTTTTCCAGAAGACCGAATCCGCCGAATAGGCCGTGGTTGCCGCCAAAATTCGCCAGTTCGCACCACACGTAAGGGCGCCCCAGGTAATGACGGGTGAATCCATTGTCCGCCGATAGATTCTTCTCCAGCGCAAGGATGACCGTGTGGTCGGGGTCGGTGCCGCGCAGCAGTTCTGTCTTGGGGTTGCCGGCCCAAGCCTGAAGGAACCATACGGAGTTCGGAGCGGCATTCTGCATAGCCGTTTGTACGGCTTTGGCGCACTGTTCCAGGTTGGCGCCGCCGGTGCTGCCGCCCTCGTGGAAGAGGTCGCCACCAAACGCGGTGGGCGTTATACCGTACACTTCCCGGATATTTTTGTACCAAGCCTCGGCAAGCCGGGCGAACGCTTCGGAATCTGGTCTCATCACAGCCGGACGCACGTAATCGCCTACCCACCGTCCCTGCGGCAGTATATCACTTTTATGCTGCGAATAATCATGTGGTACAAAACCTACATACCCCTGCAGTACCGGCTCCATCCCCAGGTCCAGCAGGCGCTTGACGATGGCGCGTCCCAGCTTGGCCTCTTTCTCAATTAGCCCGGCTGATACGGGTCCGCCTTCACCCTCCAAATTGCCCATGTTCCACCATGCGGAGTAGCACGGGTTGGCGATAAAAGAAGAAGCCGAAGATTTTGCTCCGATGTCTGAGAGGAAGCCCTGCCACACCTTCTCCAGGCCGGAGGTTACAAGCACGTAGCGAAAGCCGTTCAGTGCTAGGCGGTCGATTTCTTTCAACCAGCGCTTCTGGCTCCAGTGGGCGCCGGTGTAACTGAGCGTGCAGTAGTTGAAGGCAAAGTTCATCGGCAGGGTAGCGGGCACGCTGACCGGCTGCTCCGGTATCATAAATTGCGCCGCCGTTCGATTGTCGCCATTCCAAGAGAGATGCACATGCGCCAGGTGACGCAGGTAGTACCCGTATGCTCGAGCGCACTCGCGCACACTCGGTGCAGTGATGAGAATGCCGTTTCTCCCCTCATCGGCGGAAATATCGGAGCTTTGCTTCGTTGCATCAAGGATAAAACGTACGCGACCGGCGTATTCCGGAGTGACTCGGCCCACCAGTCCGGCGAGAGCTTTTGCGGGCGCTGCGGCTGTGAGCGGCCCGTTTCCCTCATCTGAGGCTTTGGCCTGACCCGTCATCGGTGCTGCAACCAGCAGCGCAAACGCGACGCCCGCGCAGCCCAGCGCCTCAAGCAGAGAGTAAATTTTCATGAGGAGCGAAAATGGCGGAGAAAGCTACTTCCAAGAACGGATGTTGGAGATATTGTCCTCGTTATCTTTGACATTGCTCCGGCCGTTTCCTTTGCCGTCCGGCCCTTGGGTGAAGATGTCAAAGTCGGGGTTGAGTCCTTTACCGGGCTTACCCTGTTCGTTCGTCAGTTCGTAACCTTGACGGTAGCGGTAGAGATTGCCCCACGGATCAACGATCACGTAAACTTTTTTACGGGATTTGAGACCGGTGACGCGCACACGCTTCTTGACGGCGGGGATGCCGTTGATGGATTCGCGCAGGTGCTTGATGTTGGTGAGAGGGACAAGGGACTCGCAGTAGGGCACGCGCTTCTCACTGGTCTGTTCATCCATGTCTGGTTCGCCGTCGCCGTCGTCGTCGCAGTACAGAGCCTGGAAGAGGATGTGGGAGCTCCATTCATCACCGTCGCCGGCGGGGATGACATCGCCGAAGTCCATGCGGTAGCTGTTCATGCCCACTTCCATCTGGGCGACCTGAAGCTCGGCGGTTTTATTCATCTGGCGGTTATTGACCATACCGGAGGCTACCCAGCCCATGGTTCCGAGTATGGCCAGAATAGCCATCACCACGAATATCTCAATGAGCGTGAATCCGCCCGCTTGATTCTTTGTAGCCCGCATGGTGCCCTTTACACGTTTTTGATGATCTCCATCATTGGCAGGAACATGGCCAGCACAATGCTGCCAACCACCACAGCCAGACACACAATCATAATCGGCTCAAGCATGGCTGTCAGTGCAGTCACCGAGTTGTCCACTTCCTCATCATACACCTCTGCCACGCGCATCAGCATGTCCGGCAAACGCCCCGTTTCCTCGCCCACATCCACCATGGATATCACCATCGGAGGAAAAACAGGACTCGTCTGCATCGGGGTCACAATGGACTCACCCTCGCGCACGGCGTCATGAATCTTGGTCACGGAGTCGGAGACGATGACATTGCCGGAGGTGTCGCGAGTGATGTTGAGAGCCTGCAGAATAGGCACGCCGGAAGAAACGAGGGTGCCAAAGGTGCGCGAAAAGCGAGCCACCGCATTCACTTGGTTGAGGCGTCCCAGCTTGGGGAGCTTGAGCAGCATGGCATCTACCACGCGCCCGCCCTTCGGGGTGCGCCGCCACATGGTTATTCCGACAATGGCGAGGAAGACGACGGCCAGCCCTACCACGGCGTTGGGCACGTAAGGCACCAGCGAATCGGCCATACAGTTATCCGAAAAATCGAACACAAACTGAGAGAAAGCCGGCAAATCCATATTCTGTCCCTCAAACATCTCCTTGAACTTCGGCACGATCACCAGCATCAGGAAGGTGAGGATGCCCACAGCAATGACCATGATGATCATCGGGTAAATCATGGCGGACACGACCTTGCCGCGCAGCTTGCCCGCCTTTTCCTCATACTCGGCCAAACGCTTCAGCACTACCTCCAGCACGCCGCCGACCTCGCCGGCTTTCACCATGTTGACGAACAGGCGGTTAAAAAGCCTCGGGTAGGATGACAGCGCGTCCGAAAATGTCGATCCGCCCTGCACGGCGTCTCCGAGCGCTCCAAGCGTGGCGCGCAGATTGTCGTTGGGTTCTTGCTTGTGGAGCACTTGCAAGCTCTGCAACAGGGGGAGCCCGGCGTCAATCAGCGTGGCAAGTTGTCGGGTGAAAATCATGAGCTCCTTGCGGCTGACGCTGCCGCCGGCCTTGCCCTTGCCGCCCTTGCCTGGCCGGTTGCCGGATCCCTTCTTCTTCTCCTTGTCAGCTTTGACCACCATCTTTTTGGAGGCGGCAGAGCCCGATTCTTCGCATTCGCGCACCAGCAGCCCCTGAGCGCGCACCATTTCCATGGCGGCTATTTTGTTGCTGGCTTCAACGACTCCGGCGCTTTCTGCACCATTCTGATCGAGAGCTATGTACTTGAACTTCGGCATATTTTTTTGAGGGGGAAAAAGAGAGGTTTTCAACTGTGAACGAAGGGACAGGCCGTCAGGTGTAGCGCAGCACTTCTTCGATCGTGGTGTGGCCGTCGAAAATGTTTTGAATGCCGTCCTCACGCAGAGTGTGCATTCCCAGTTCAATGGCCTTCTGCTTCAGTGTGACGGAGGGCACGTTCCGAGTGATGAGCTCGCGGATGGGTTCCGAGGCGTTCAGCAGCTCGTGGATGCCCTTGCGCCCTCTGTAGCCGGTGTTGCCGCACTTGTCGCAGCGTTCGCCGGTAAAGAATTGCTGTTGGGCAAGAAGGGACGGGTTGATACCGAGCTGGTTGAGCAGACTGCGCGAGGGAGTATAGGGGATCTTACAATACGGACAGATGGTGCGCACAAGCCGTTGCGCCAGTACCCCCAGCAGCGTGGCTGCCAGCAGGAAGGGCTGAACTCCCATGTCGATGAAGCGCGTCACGGCCCCTGCCGCGTCATTCGTGTGCAGGGTGGAGAGCACCAAGTGACCCGTCAGCGCCGCCTGGATGGCAATCTGCGCTGTGTCCTGGTCACGTATTTCGCCCACGAGGATGCGATCCGGGTCCTGGCGCAGGAAGGCGCGCAGCACCCGTGGGAAAGTCACACCGATGCCTTCATTGATGGGCACCTGCACGATGCCGTCAATATCGTACTCCACGGGATCTTCCGCAGTAAGGATTTTGGTGTCTTCTGTGTTGATTTCACGCAGGGCGGCGTAAAGGGTGGTGGTCTTGCCGGATCCGGTGGGGCCTGTTACCACAAAAATGCCGTTGGGCATGTTCACGGTGTCAAGAATGTACTCGTAAATGGCCGGGGAAAGGTTGAGGTTGTTGAGGTCCAAGCTCACGTTATTGCGGTCCAGCACACGCATCACCACCGATTCTCCGTGTTGGGTGGGCAGGGAGTTCACACGCATGTCCACATTGTTGTCCCCCACGCGCATCATGATGCGCCCGTCCTGCGGCACGCGGTGCTCCGCGATGTTCATGCCAGCCATCACCTTCACGCGCGAAATGATGGGGGCTGCCAAGTGGATGGGCGGCGGCGCCATTTCGTAGAGAGCGCCGTCCACGCGGTAGCGTATCTTAAATTCGTGCTCAAAAGGCTCCAAGTGAATGTCGGAGGCCTTTTCCTTGATGGCTTGGGTGATCACCAAGTTCACGAAACGCACGATCGGAACGGCGTTCGCCTCCTCCGAACCGTCCTGGCTGTTCACGCTCATGTTGGCCAGATCGTTCATCAGATCGCCCATGGCCGCTTCGGTTCCGCCGTAGTATTCCGCTATGCGCGCGCGCACCTCGTAGTCCGCCGCTACATACAGATAGATGTCCTTGCCGGTGATGACGCGCAGATCATCCACCGTTTGCGGGTTGAGCGGATCCTCGAGGCATACGTACAGCCCCTCGCCCTCCCGGTATTCAACGGGCAGGGCCCCATTCAGGCGCGCCTGCGCGGCCGGCAGCATGTCGAGGACCTCCCGGGACGGCGCAAAGCCCTCCAGCGAGATGTAGCGGGCGCCTACTTCGGTGGCGATGACGTTCCAGAAATCCTCCGGCGATGCGATAATGCCGAAGTCCAGCAAGGTCTCCCAAAGTTCCTTGCCGCTGTTGGACATCTCATCCACGACGTCCTTGGACATCGTGCGGTCCATGAGGCCGGCGTTGATGAAGACGTCCAGAGCCAGTTGGGTATCCATATGCTTAATGGGGTGGGGTAGGGGTGATAAGAGGGTTAGCTGGCATCGCCTGTGGTGACATGGATGACCTCATCGGCCGAGGTGCGGCCTGCCAGTACCTTGCGGATGCCATCCTCGCGCAGGGTTCGCATTCCCAGCTCGCGGGCGCGTCTGCGCAGCTGGGCGGAGGAGAGGTTGGAATTGATCAGCTCGCGCACGTCGTCCGTTACCTGGAAGATTTCGAAGATGCCCATGCGGCCCTTCATGCCTTTGCCGCGACAGACCTCGCAACCGCCGGGTCGCGGCGTTTTCACGATGCGGTCGATGTCAATGCCCAGCAAGTGGGATTGTTTGGGAGTGAGCTTCCCGTCCATCTTGCAGTTTTCGCACAGACAGCGGCAGAGGCGCTGAGCCATGATGGCGCGTACGGCGGAAGCGATGAGGAAGCGATCCACTCCCATGTCGGCCAGTCGGGCGACGGAGGAAGGCGCGTCATTCGTGTGCAGGGTGGAGAGTACCAAGTGACCCGTCATGGCGGCTTGGATGGCGATGCTGGCGGTTTCGCCGTCGCGAATTTCGCCGATCATGATGATGTTGGGAGCCTGGCGCAGCATGGCGCGCAGGGCGGCGGCGAACGTCATACCGATGTCGGAGCGTATCATCACTTGGTTGATGCCGGGCATTTCGTATTCAACCGGATCCTCAGCGGTGATGATTTTTTTGTCCGGGCGGTTCAGGCGGTTTAAGCAGGCGTAAAGGGTGGTCGTCTTGCCGGACCCGGTGGGGCCGGTCACCAGAATAACGCCGTCCGGCAGGGTTACCAAGCGGTCAAAGGTCGCCTCATCATCCGACAGAAAACCGAGCTGAGGAAGGCCGAGTTGCAGAGCTGATTTGTCCAAGATACGCATCACTACCGATTCCCCGTGGTTGGAGGGCACGGTGCTCACGCGCAAATCGATGTGCGCGCCGTCCTTCAGATCCATCTCAATACGTCCGTCCTGGGGAATGCGCTTTTCGGCGATGCTCATGGTAGAACTCATTACCTTGATACGCGCGACAATCGATCCGAGCAGCTTCTTGGGATGATTCGCCACTTCGATGAGCCTGCCGTCCACGCGGTAGCGGAAGCGCACGCGGTCTTCCATCGGTTCGATGTGGATATCGGATGCGCGCATCTTGTGCGCCTCATTGAACATGTTGTCAATGAGTTCAATAATGGGCGCTTCCTCGATTTGTCCGCCGGTCGCCTTTTCCGGGTAGTATTTCGCGAGAGCTTTCTGCAGGGAATCCTCCGCCGCCACAAAGAAGCTGACATCCCGCCCAAGTATCTGTGGCAGGCTGTCCAAGGTCTCCATGGCGAACGGATCCGCCACGGCCACTTGCAATGAGTATCCATCGTCCCCTATCGGCAAGAAATTCAGGCGCCTGGCGATGTCCGGCTGCGCTTGCGCCAGCGTCGGCGGATCTATCTCCAAGGCGTTCAGATCGACAAATTCCAGACCTGAACTGGCGGCCGCAACCTGCGCAATGTAGTCGCGCGTGAGCAGGTTCTGATCCACCAAATGCTCCAGCACGCTTTCTGTGATGCCGGTGCGCGCGCGGGCGGCTTCCACTGCTTCGGTGTCAAGGGCGCCATTTTCAACCAGGAGCTCCAGCAGGTATTGTTCGTTTGAGTACACGGGTAAATTGGGGGAGAAGAGGAGAGAGACGGAATACGACGAACGACACACTGGTCTTCCGCGCGTCCTCTACTCTACACGAATTCGCGGGCTGAGTCAACCACGCAGTTGAAAAAACTCGCCCAAAAGTCAAAAAAATAAAAAAATGACCCGCCCGGGAACTCGGAGATTGCCAAGTGAACTTTTTTGAGCTATAGTGGAGGACGCAATTTGACTACGACTATGGCAGCTCCTCTCAAGAAACCAGCCGTTCCCGCCGCAGCCCCGCGTCGCTTATTGAATGTCGGCGCCGCCCCGCAGAGAAAGATCCGCCTCATGGGTTCCAATGGGCAGCCGATTGTCCCGAAACTGCGCACGCAAAAGGTTGCTCCCGCCCCCGGACAAAGTGCGGTGAAGACTTCCGCCCCGGAGGAAACCCCGACTCCTGTGGAACAGAACATGAGTGTTGCTGCGGAGGAGGAAGCCCGTCGTGCTGCGGAGGAAGAGGCTCGCCGCGCTGCGGAGGAGGAGGCCCGTCGTGCTGCGGAGGAAGAGGCTCGCCGCGCTGCGGAGGAGGAGGCCCGTCGTGCTGCGGAGGAGGAAGCCCGTCGTGCTGCGGAGGAAGAGGCTCGCCGCGCTGCGGAGGAGGAAGCCCGTCGTGCTGCGGAGGAGGAAGCCCGTCGTGCTGCGGAGGAGGAAGCCCGTCGCGCTGCGGAGGAGGAGGCCCGTCGCGCTGCGGAGGAGGAGGCCCGTCGCGCTGCGGAGGAGGAAGCCCGTCGCGCTGCGGAGGAGGAGGCCCGTCGCGCTGCGGAGGAGGAGGCCCGTCGCGCTGCGCAAGAAGCTGCGCTGACCCAACCGGCAAAAACGGCTCCTGCGCATCCCGCTCTGCGCGTGAAGCACGTTGCCACCGGTACCGTACCTGGCCTCACGGTGGCCATGCCCAAATCGAATCAACCCGCCGCCAAACCTGCCGCTGCGAAGCCCCTTGCTGCCGCCAAGCCTGTTGCTGCTGCCAAGCCCGCTGTTGCTGGCGTTGCCAAACCTTTCGCCGCCAAGCCCTCAGGAGCAACGAAACTAGCTGCCAAACCCGCCGCCGCTCGACCTGCTGTCGCCCGGGGCGGAGAACCTGCTGCGGGTGCGTTGCCGGAGCAAGCCACCGGAGAGGCGTCTCAGGATGATTACGACCACGTGGGCGCGGAGCAGCAGGCTGCACTTCTGCACAATGTGGATGCAGCCTACGTGGAATCCCTGCGCAACGCAGTTGCCCGAAAACCGATATGGAAAAGGAAGATGTTCGTGGTGATCTGCGCGGTGCTTGTGGTGTTCATCGGTGTTTGTACAACGATCGTGATTCAGCACAATGCCGAGCAGGACGCCAAGCGTGCCAGAAACGAAAAAATCATGGCTGTCCTTCGCCGTGCCCGGGAGATCAATCGCCTCGAGATTAACACCCTCGCGGATGCCCGGGCCAAAAAGGTGGACGTGAAGTGCAGCAAGCAGGAGGCCCGCTTCCTGATGAATGTGGTGGTCAACCCCAAGATGAAGGATACGAATGGCAAACCTCTCTTCGGCAACCATCCGGAGGGTGTATCGCAGCTCGCTTGCATGCTGTTGAGCATCGCTGCGGAAGCCGATCCGGAAGTGGCCAAGCTCGTCTTCGACCGCCTTTCGAGGGATGCTGCCAAAATCGACCCTTCTCTCTACAGATGGCTCGTGCAACGTCTCGCTGTGGCCGACATCAAGAACGTAAACGAGAAATTGCACAAACTCGCTGACTTAGTCGTCCAAAAGTCCCCTGAAAAGTTCAAGAAGCGCGATGAAATTCTTTCTTGCATCTGGGAGACCATCGGCCTGCGTGTCACGGAGAAGGACATCCCGACGATTGTCGGCCTGCTAGGCAACCCGGATCTCTCCAACTTGTTGGTCAACACACTCGCTCACTGCCTGGACAATATCATCGAGCAATTGGACACCATTGAGCAGAAAAAGAACTTGGGCGACCAGATTTTCGATAAGCTGCCGGAGAATAAGAGGTCGGACCTCATGGTCACCCTCGCCAAATCCTGCTCCCCCAAGGCGCTCGCTTTCTACAAACAGCGCGCCACAGATCCCGCCAACTGGCGACAGGACGCCAAATTCTTCTCCAGTTACGGGCAGGATGACATCATCCCCTACCTGCAGGAAACGCTTCTCCCTCTCGCCGGTGACGACGCGCGCAAGAAGAAAACTGTGCAGAACATGATCAATGCAGCCGTGTGCCAGAACCGAGATCGGAAGCCGGAAATGGCCAGCAAACTCATCAAGCTCGTTTATGACAAAATTGATGAGGACACGAGCGCATGGAGCGATGTGGTGGGCCAAACGAGTCCCGACACCGATACCTTCATCGGTTCCGACAATCCCAGATACGCCGCTCTCATGGAGCAGCGCAAAACCCTCGAAAAGGCCCGCGAACAAAAGCTTCAGCTTATCAAGATGCTCTCCGGTATGTATGATTGGCCTTGGGTCGTGCAATACCTCGAGCGCTTCTCAAAAGAGAATGACAGCGTTCTCGCCGCGGAAGCAAAACGCGCCCTCGAGCATACCCGCAAAAATCGTGCCGTGAATGAGGAGAGCCGCTCGCACTACAAGCAACGCACCAGATAAGCAAAACGAGCGATTCCAATCATGGCCGACTTAGTCGAACCGTGGACACTGCTTGGCAAGATGCACAAGGCCTGCGAATTAACCATCGCTCGTGATTGAAGACCCCGCGCGCGCATTCTTTGCAAAGCGTCCCTCAAAAATTTTCTCGTTTTTCCTCGGGCAGAGACTCGTCTTTCTTAAGTGTCAGGTTGGGGAAAAGGAGGAAGTTGGCGACTTTCACGGCGCCTTGGGGCAGTTCCATTTCGGGCGATTCCTGCGTCGGCAGGGGGAGAGCGGCGGGGCCGGAGAAGTCACGGTTGGCGGTGAGGCGCGCGAAGCCGTTTTTTTGGCGCGCCACGGTCAAAGGCGCGCGTTGGTGTGAGGAGCTCACGATAGCCGGGCGTGCCGGGTCGCCATAGAAAACGAGAGCATCGCGTTCCAGAACGAGGCCGGCGGCGTCACGAGCCTGTTCGCTGGTTGTGCGCACCCCGCTGGCGAGCATATCGCGCTGGAACTCGGCATCAATGGTCTGCCCGTTGAGGTGCACCTGCATGAGACGTGGGTTAAGGCTGATTGTCCTGGCGATCAGCAGCTGGTTGGCCAGGAAAACGGCCTGAGCCAAGGTGGTGTCATCCGTGTGGTCGAGAAAAAAGTGGAGCAGATTGGCCGCCATCTCGCCGTACCAGGAAGGGATGGTGAAGCCGACGAACTGATGGCATCCGTAGCCTGAAACGGCGGTGATGACCATGCTCTGCCGACTGCCGCGGGCATCCCCCATGGCTCCCGTGCCCAAGGCCAGCCACACGCGCTCATGCGCATCCGGTTCGATAGCGGGGAAATGCATGGCCTCTGTCAGGCTTTGCAGTGCGCCGGTCTTACCTTCCATAGCAGGTTGGCGTGCGCTGGAAAAGGCAATGAGGTGCTGGCAGCCCACGCTGTAAAATCTGTTTTCGGAGGGGAAGATGAGTCCCTTGCAGAGCGGCATTTCCAAGTTGAACGGGGTGGAGGGGGTAGCGGTGATGAGAAGCTGTGGATTCTGCGTGGCAAGGCGGTAAGCGAAGCGGTCTTGCAAGCCGTCCTGAAGCGCTTCCTTCCCTTCGGGCGTGGAGGCGTCGAGGATGGTGGTGGTTGCGTTGCCGTTGCGCTCAGTGATGGGGCAGCCCTGTTTCTCGCTCATGCAATAGCTCTGTTCAAAACGCTCATGATCCGGCTGCGCCACAGTGAGCAGACGGTTTAGCACGATGGTCCCTCGTCCTTGGGCAATGCGCAGGGCGTCCTCGGCCTCATAGCCGGTGACAATGCCCCAGATGCAATCGCCGTAGGGGTCGTTATCCACGTTCCGAGCGGCGCGGTGCAGGGCATTGGTGACGGCACGGGTCACTTCCTGCGGGCGCAGCACCGCCGCTGCGTAGCGCGGGCGGGCCTTACGCAACGCCTCCGTGCAGGCCTGCTCACTCAGGTTGGGCAGCACGCACAGCGTTGCGCCGGGGTATTTATCCAGCAGAGCCTGGGCTACGGATTTCCAGTCTGGCATCGATGCGCTGTCGGCGGAAATGAGCACGGCGTATTCGCCGGGGGCCGGTGCGGGCGGTTCCTGAACGGGGGGCGCAGTGGGGGATTCGGCGGGCGCGGAGGGCAGGGGCTCTTCAGCTCCCTCTGGCACGACGTAGAACAAGTCAGCTTGGCAGTCTTTGCCGAAAATCTCGCGTCCCAGGGCGCGTATTTCCTCGGCGGTGATGCTTTCCACATCCTTCACGACATCACGCAGCAAAGCGTGGCGCTCCGGGTTGCTCTGCAGGTCGATCAGGTTACTCTCCCAATAGTCCGGGGAGGCGAGCTGTTTGTGCACAGTGGCGAGAAAGGGTCGGATGGCGAGTTGGAACTCGTCGTCGCTGATGTTGCCTTGGCCGATGCCGTTGCAGATGCTCTCCAGAGCGCTGCTGACGATGCCGTGGTTGCGCTTCACACCGTAGGAAATGGCGGTGATCAGGGCCATGTTGTCGAAGTCGTCATTGGTTCGCACTTGCACCTTGGGCGAGTAGCTTTCGCCCAAGGTGGCGCGCAGGCCGTTGAGCATTTGATTGCGCAGGACGGAAGCCAGCACGTTGAGTCGGCGGTTGCGACGTTGGTCGCGGCCATTGCCAGCGGCGTGCACACGCGCCACAATCGTTTTATCCAATTTGGTCGAGTAGGGCACGGAGAGCCGCTCGCCCCAAGGTTTGGTCTCCACTTGTCGTTTGGCTGGGGAGATGTCGGCGGGCTCTGTCAGCCGTTGGGGCATGGCGCCGAAGGTGCGTTCCAAAATCGGCAACGTCGCCTCCACGTCGAAATCCCCCACTAGTGTCACTTCCGTGTAATTTTTCCCCAGCAGAGGGGCCATGGCGCGTTGCACTTCCTCCGTGCTGCGGGCTTCCAGCTCCTCACGCTTCGGCACGGTAAAGAGGGGGTTGTTTCCGAAGATGGTTCGGCCCGATTGAGTGACGAGGGCTCCTTTCGGAGTAGTTGTCAACTCGCGGTATTCGTTGTCCAGGTTGCGCCGCAGCAGCCTTTCACCCTCCTCCCGGTAGCCGGGGTAGAGGATGGCGGCTGCCAGCAGCTTGCACTGCAGTTCCAGATCCTGCGGCGAGGTGGAGCCGGAGAAGAGGAAACGCGTGGGCGTCATCGCAAAGTCGAGCGTCACTTGCTTGGCCGCCATCAGGCGCTCCAGCTCGTCGCGGCTGTGTTCCTGCAGCCCTCCGTGGTTCATCACGGCGCTGGTCATGTTCGCCAGACCAGGGATGGCTGGTAGGGCGAGCAGCCCGCCGTCCACCGCCGCTGTCACGGCAATGGTTCCCTTGCGGAAATCGACGGGCTTCAAGTTCACCTTCACGCCGTTGGACAAGGTGACGGCGGTCACCCCCAAATCTTCCCAAGGCTCGCGACGCAACACGGCGCCAGGCATGCCGATGGTTTCGTAGGCAAAGGGCTTGAGCGCCGATTCTTCCTTCTTTTGCACCGGCTCCTTGAGAGCTTTGTCGAAAAACTCCTCGCCGAGCGCATCCTCTGTGGCGTCCTTCGGTATCTGGCCAATCAGCGCCAGCCGCGCCCCTTCCAGATCAAAAGCTTCAACGAGCGTCCGCCGGCATAAATCAGGCTCCTGCAGAATGCGCTGCACCGCCGACAGCAGTACCCGCTGGTTCTCCTGCGCATCCGTGAGCGCCTTTTTTTCGCCCACCTCCTGCACAAGCCGGTCGGCCATGGCCGGGGCCGTCGCCGTCTCCCAGGTTGCGCAGGCTTGCTGCAGGTTGGAGAGAAGCGCGTCCGTGGCTTCTTTCAGCTCATCATCGGTAAATCCATAGCTCATGGCTCGGCGCAGCTCCTGAACGCCGGCCTGCAGCGCATCGCGCCATTTTTCGGGGCGTGCCGTAATCGCCAAGGCAGACACCTCCGCCGTTTCGTAAAGATCCTGGTGTTCGGTGGCCGCTTGGGTGAAAGGACACCCGGCCTCGTGGGTGAGTCGGCGCATCCTGCGCTCCAGCATGGCGCAGGCCAGATTAATCGGCAGTTCTTCGGCCCGCTGTTGCGCGGTGTCGGGTTTTTCCCGGTAGGGCTTCACCACGCTGATGAAAAGGGAAACGTCCGCCTTTTCGTCATTGGGGATTATTTTGGCTTTTTTCTGCGGCTCGCGCAGCTGGCCGATATCCGGACGCGTCGGCGCCGTGCGCTCCTGCATGCCTTCAAAATGCTTCTTCACCCAGCCTTCAGCCTCTCGTGGGTCAAAGTCGCCCGTCAGCACGAGCGTCATCTTTTCAGGCACGTAAAAGTTGCGGTAGTGCTGGCGTACCAGCTCCGGCGAGCCGTGCCGCAGCACTTCCTCCTTGCCGATCGGCAAAAACTCCGCCAGTCTTGTCCCCTCCGTCAGATGCCCCAGAAAGGTCACGTGCGCGCGCAGCTCCGCCGAGTCACGCGCTTTCAGCTCGCTGATGACAATGCCGCGCTCCTTCTCAATCGCCTCGTCCTCCAGCGTCGCTCCATCCGCAAAGTCGCGCATGATGGTCAGCGCCGTATCCACCGTCTTTTCCTTTAGATCCGGCAGGTCAAGCATGTACACCGTTTCCAGCAGGCTCGTGTAGGCATTGGCATCCCCTCCAAAGCCCAACCCCAACTTTTGCATCACTGGTATGAGCTCGCCGCGCTTGTAATTGCGGCTCCCGTTGAACACCATATGCTCCAGCAAATGAGAGAAACCCGTGTTCTGCTCATTCTCATACAGCGATCCCACTCCAACGCGCAACCGCACGGACCCCCGTCCCGCCGGTTCCTTGGTCGGCCTAATGATATACCTCAGTCCGCTCTTGAGCGTTCCAACAGTCACCAGCGGATCCTGCCGCAGCTCTTGCCCTTTTGCCGCTCCTCCCGTCTGCGCCACTTGCTGCTCCTGTCCCGTTGCCAGCATCCCGGCGCACGCTACCACCAGCGCCATTACCCACTCCGCCCCTCTTCTTCGTTTGCAGGTCACATTCTTCATCTTATCTTTAATACGCGTGCCTCTCCCGCGTGCTTTCACTCTTTTTCGATTTACGGTGTATGCGCAGAGCATGCAGGTGAGAGAAAATGTAGAGATAGAGAAAAATATGATGAAGTTAAAGGAGCTGGAGAGCGCGCGGCGCTTATTCGTGAGACGACTCGTGCAGATGAGGATAGCGCGTGCAGGGATAAAGGATGAAATGCTGCTCAAGTTCAATGAAGAGGCGCAGAGAGAAGATGAGAGGCACGTCCAAGAGATAGGAGAGCAGATGAAGCAAATAGTGCAGAAAGATAAAGAAAAGAAGGAGCTATATGAGTTCCTGGAGACGAGGAAGTGGCGAGCGAGGAGGGAAGGAGCAATATCGAGCGAGAGTAGTCAATAGAGGAAAAAAGAGAGCATGCAACGGCATAGTTGCCGCGGGAGGGTAATAGGGAGGGGAGCGTAGCCCTTCCCAAACTAGACATCCCCCCCCCCCCCCCCCCC
>CANQAD010000037.1 GCA_947588735.1 uncultured Akkermansia sp. | reverse complement strand
GAACAGGGGCAGGTGACCGCCACGCGCGAGAAGGAGCCTATCTCTTCCCACGCCATTTCCGGAGCCTACCTGTTCGCCTGTGGTTGCGATTTCGTTCACTGCGCGCTCCAGCCGCTCATTTACGGCACACGAGAAAAGGGAGAGTTCTACATGAGCAGCGTCTTCAACTGCGCCGTTCGCCTCGGTCTGCGCATCGGCATCCACGACATCACCGAAAACGACTTCGACTGCCTCGGCACCCCTGAACAGCTTAAAGAATATTTGAAAAGAAACTAGCTTCCTATGCCGACAATGGAAAGAACATCTCCTCAACAGGAAGAGAAAGGATTGCTGCTGGTGGGCGACAACCCAACTATGACGACAACTGAATGTGGAGCACGAAGGCATCTCCTCCATATCATCGTGCAAGCCGGAGGACGAGGCTCGCGGCTGGAGACGCTCACCACGAACAAGCCGAAAGCTCTGGTGCCCGTGGATAACCGTCCGATGATTTTTCATCTCTTCGAGCGTTACCCCAAGGCCAAGTTCCTTATCATCGCGGACTACCAGAAGGAGACCTTCAAGCGCTATCTGGCGGCGTTCTGTGAGGCAGATTACGAAGTGATTGACGCCGCGCGCAAGGGCACCTGTTCGGGCATTGCCGAGGCTCTGCAACTCATCCCGTCCGGGGCGCCCTTCATGCTCATCTGGTGCGACCTCATCCTTTCGGATGTCACAGGGATGCCGGAGACTGTGGAGAGCAACTACCTGGGCATCTCCAAGGACTTCCCGTGTCGCTGGTCGTACCGCGATGGTCAGTTCATCGAAGAGGCCTCTGCGGAGAACGGTGTGGCGGGTATGTTCATTTTCCGCGACAAGGAACAGATAGCCGACGTCCCTCAAGAGGGAGAGTTTGTGCGCTACTTGGCGGGAAAAGGCCTTTCTTTCCGTCGGCTGGACATGTATGGCGGGCTGGAGGTAGGCACCATGCTCTCCTACTTCCAAAACGAGTTGAACCGACCGAAATGCCGTCCGTTCAACAAGGTGGACTTCAAGGGCGACGTGGTCATCAAGTACCCCATCAACGAGCAGGGTGAGAAACTCGCCGTGGATGAAGGCAACTGGTACCGCAAGGCCAAGGAGCTGGGCTATGAAAACATCCCGCAGATCTACGGCTACGCCCCGCTGGTGATGGAGAAGGTGCGCGGCAAGAACGTGTATGAGTACGCCTTCCTGACTCGCGGGTTCAAGCGGGCCTTGCTGGTGAAGATCGTGGATGCCCTCAAGCAGCTGCATGCCCTCGCCCCCGTCATCCCCGCGAATCAGGCGGATTGCGAGAACAACTACATCACCAAAACCTTCGACCGCCTCGCCAAGGTGCAGCAACTCGTCCCCTTCGCGCAGGAAGAATGGGTCACCATCAACGGCAAGCGTTGCCGCAACATTT
This sequence comes from uncultured Akkermansia sp., assembly GCA_947588735.1. GTDB lineage: Bacteria > Verrucomicrobiota > Verrucomicrobiia > Verrucomicrobiales > Akkermansiaceae > Akkermansia. The sequence continues at coordinate 19,562 of CANQAD010000037.1, read as the reverse complement.
ACGCCATCAAAGACGAGGTCGTGGAGCAGATGCGCCGCATGTTTCCGAGCGAGTTCCACTTCATCCACGGCGACTGCACCTTCCACAACATGCTGCTGGAAACGGAGGGTGTGCGCCCGGTGCTCATCGACCCGCGTGGATACTTCGGCAAGACGGCTCTCTTCGGCGACGCGGACTACGACTGGGCAAAGCTCTACTACAGCGTGGTGGGAGACTACGACCAGTTCAACCGCAAGAATTTTTCTCTGGAGATACGCGAGGAGGACGTGGAGCTCGAAATCGTCTCCAACGGATGGGGAGGATTGGAAGAGGACTTCTTCGAGCTGTGCGGGGCAGATCGTCGCAAGATCAAGCTGCTGCATGCCATCATCTGGCTGAGCCTCACCACCTACGCGTGGGAGGACTACGACGCCATCTGCGGAGCCTTCTACAAAGGGCTGCTGGAACTACAAACCTATCTTGAGGAACAGCGCGCATGACCCCCGAAACTCTCACGCTCTCGCCCTTGCCGCACACCTGGATTCTGGATGTGGACGGCACGCTCTGCGTGCACAACGGACACCTGAACGGCGGGGATGAACTATTGCCGGGAGTGAAGGAGTTCTTTGCGCAGTTGCCGGGGGAAGACATGGTGGTGCTTATCACGAGCCGCAAGGAGGAGCACAGGGCAGCGTTGGAAGATTTTTTGCATCGAGAAGGAATCCGCTACGATCACATCATCTGCGGGGCGCCCGTGGGGGAGCGTATCCTCATCAACGACGACAAGTCCAGTGGTTTGTGCATGGCGTATGCGGTGAGGCAACAGCGCGATGAAATATTCAAGATCAACATAGAGATAGACCACAAACTTTGACGACAGGGTCAAAATGAGAAAAGGGAATATATAATAGAATGAAAAACAATAATATGAAAACTATAGAGGCCGTAGATAAGAACATCTGCACCGGATGCGGAGTCTGCTATAATGCTTGCCCAAGGGAGGCTATCACGATGCAACCAGATGTAGGAGGTTTTCTGTTTCCTGTTATTGATCACAATAAATGTATTGATTGTGGGATTTGTCTGAAGAGCTGCGCGGCCTACAATCCACATTATAAAAACGAAAAAGATCCAAAGTGTTATGCTGTGCGAGCCAGCGAGGATATTTGCCGAAAATCCTCTTCCGGTGGCATGTTCACCTTGTTAGCTAACTATGTATTGGATCAAGGAGGGTATGTGTGCGGCGCTGCTTGGGATGAGGATTTCAATGTAGAACATATTGTGATTCATGATAAGAAAGATTTGGATCGGCTGCGCTATTCAAAGTATGTGCAAAGTAATACAAAAGGGTGTTATGCCGAGGTAGGAAGGTTGCTCAAGGATGGTCAAAAAGTCTTGTTTACCGGGACTCCGTGTCAGATAGCGGGTGTTTACCATTATCTGAAAAAAGATTACGACAATCTGATCACAGCTGATGTTGTATGCCACGGAACTCCTTCACAAAAAATATGGCAAGATTTTCTCAATACACTTCCATATCGGAAAGAGATTGCTGCCGTCAACTTCCGTCCGAAAGAGGACGGGTGGGCGGTCTTCAAGTTGACCTTCACGTTGAAGGGCGGACAAAAAATAAAGCTGGAAAGATCAAATCCTTATTTCGCTGGTTTTGAGAAAGCCTTGTATTTTCGGAGGAGCTGTGGAACTTGTCCCTTTAATCATCTCCCTCGACAGGCAGACATTACATTAGGTGATTTCTGGGGACTCACACGTATTGAGGATGGTCAACTTTTCTCTCCGGCGGGGACAAGCTGTATTTTACTCAACTCCGATAAGGGAAAGACCATTTTTAAGAGATTGCGTTCCAATATGCTTTTGAGTCAAGCGAAGGATTTGAGAGAAGCCATCAAGTATAATAGTTGTATCCATGCACCGTCAGAAGTTAAGCTCTATAATCGGACGAAGTTTTTCAAACTCAGACAAAGATATGATTTTCAAAAATCAGTCGACTTTGCCATCAACAATAAATTTGATGTGGGTATCATTGGTATTTGGTTTTTCGAAAATTACGGTGCTATCATGACAGCCTATGCCCTTTACAAGGTACTTGAATCACAAGGATTTTATGCTCTACTTGTTGATCTAAGCGGCTTTGTCAAAAACCATGAGATGAAATCAGATAATTTGTCGCTGCGTTTTGTAAGAAGACAAGATGTTTTGATTTGTTCTCCCAAAAGCAGTAAGATGGAGCTTTTGCGTATGAATCAGCTTGTGGACAACTGGGTTCTTGCCTCCGATCAATTGTGGCGCTTTCCTAATCGTTTTGGTAAGACATTTTTGTTAGACTTTGCTCATGATAACAAACGAAAAATCGCCATTGCTACATCATTCGGGGATCCATACCCTCTCAAACCTTCCGAAAGAGAAAATGTTATTTATCATATGCGTCGATTGGATCGGATTTCTGTTCGGGAAGACAGTGGGGTAGCGATGTGTAAAAATGTATTTGGCGTTCATGCCGAACATTTATTGGATCCTGTATTTTTGTGTGACCGTTCAATTTATGATCGGCTTGTCCGCCAATCAAAACTCAGAGAAAAGAGAAAGTTCTTATTGTGCTATATATTGGATAGCACCTACGAGATACAGGAGCATACCAAGCAAATTGCCCAAAAAATGGGGCTGGAAAGAGTATACTTAACAGATGCCAATGTTATTGTGAAAGGATCTAATGCTCAACAAGGAGTAGAGGTTGAAGATTGGTTGTATTACTTTAAGAATGCAGAGGCAATTATAACCGACTCTTTTCATGGCACGTGTTTTGCCATGATATTCCACAAGCCTTTTTTATCAATTGTGAATTATTTGCGCGGTGCGGGAAGATTCACCTCGCTGATGAAGATATTTGGTGAGGATGAGAGGCTTATCCTGAGTGCTTCCAAGGTATTAGAACACGATCAAAAACTTAAATCATTTGATGCTGAACATTTTGAAGCAATCTTAGAGGAGCGTAAGAGGCACGATCTAGAGTGGATTAATGAAGCCATGACATTTGAAAAGGGAAAGGGAAACATTTCTTCATATGATGTTCTTTCGGAGGAAATTGAAGCTCTCTCAGTAAAATTGGATCGTTCTTCCTCCCATTCTTTTAATATGACACTTTCTTTATTGCTCAATAGGGGAAAAATAACGAGACGGTATTATCGCTACAGGGTGCTGAGAAAAGTTACATGGGGGAAGACTCGGAAGCACTATGAGCGCAAATACGCAGAGGCGAAAAAGAGGTATTTGAAGATTAAGGAAACAGTTAAAAATTTAAGAGATGTACACTAAGAGAGAGCTCACTTTTGTCGTTCAGGGGAACATCCGTCCCGATATAGGCGTGTGCATGAGTAGCATCCGCAAGTATTTCCCGGAATCGACAATTATTTTTTCAACATGGGCAGGGACCAATATAGCTGGTGTGGACTGTGATGAGGCCGTCTTTAGCATCGACCCTAGAGATTGTGGGAACGTCTATTACCCTGACAATCCGTGGAAAGCTTCGCATCTTAATAATTTTAACAGGCAGCTGGTATCGAGTCTCAATGGACTTAAGCTGGTCAAAACCCCATTGGCGGTCAAATGGCGTCCCGACTTTGTTCTCTCCTCAGATGCTATTTGGCAAAAATATGCGGCATATTGTCAACAAAAAATACCTCGGGATAAAAAGTGGAGTATGTTTCATGAACGAATCGGTATGTTGTGTCCGTGCGATCCCCACACAACGAGCCTTGCATACCATACCTGCGATTTTATTGCGATTGGGCATACGAACGATTTGGTGGATATGTATGACATCCCTTTACAAACGAGAGCGGAGGCGCAATACTCCTTCCTTCACGGTCTCAGGCATCCCAAGAGGCATAGAACGTACCGCTATGCGTGCGAACAGGAACTGTGGCTGAGGAATTTGGATAAGCATGCGATATCGTATATCAAGCCGTCCATTTATTATGAAACTAGTGAGGATATCATCCGCGATAGCGAATTGAGTTTTTTTAATAATTTGTTTTTCTTAGATTATGCAACATCTTGTTTCTCTGCCAGATTTGACAACTTAAAAAAACCGACAAATACGTGGGCATACAAGGAAAAACACTATTTGCATTGGCTTAAGGATCCCACGTCAATCGGAAGGAATTTTTTGTCATGAGATATATGTTTTCCTTCCTCTATTATAAAAACAATCTGGCACATTAAATGAACGAAAAATCTAAACGTAAACGGGCTTTACGGTATCGACATTTGAAGGAAAAGATTGTCGACTTGCCTGATGTGTTACGGCAATACTGCCAAGAGGAGGCGTACAATATTTTCTTGTATATGCACTTTGGTGACGATTTTTACAAAGCATCGGTCTATCAACAGCTTCAGGAGACGTACAAGAGACCCGTGCATTATATTGTCCAACCCAATGAGGTATGTATCATGCAACTATGGGGAATAGAGAATTACTCTGTCTTTGACATCGAGGCATGGATGGAGACAAGGATAGGTGAGAAGGTGCGCGACAGGGTGGTTTACGAATACCTAAAACACGATTTGATTGCGCAGGTCATGCCGACTGAACCTCAACAGGGAGCCGCATTCATCTGTCATCCTCATAACAATCGTATCTATCAGACATGGCGACGACGCTTTGAGCCTCCTCGTGTGATGAGCAACTACGTACGGGCCTGTCTCGGAATCATGAAGCAGGGCAAAGTTCCGACAGGCGCAATCAGATATCCAGAGTGGGATGCGAATTTTAGGGAGGAAATAGAATCTATCGCGCCTCTCGATAAAATAATTCTGATCGCTCCGGAGGTCAGATCCGACATTATGTTTAATCCGCGTGTATGGCATGTCATGGTACAACAACTTCATGCCCGCGGTTTCACCGTTATTGAAAATGTGATGGATCCAAAGAATCACATCAAGCAGGCTGTTCATATCAAGATGAGCGTTGAGCAAGCTCTGCAGCTAGGCACCCGTTGCAAAGCTGTGTTTGCTGCACGGAGCGGATTGTGCGACCTTCTGGCGGGAATAGGCGACAGACTTCACATTCTTTGGCCATACTGGCGGCATGCCCAGAGCGGGCCCTTTTTTTCCATGCGGGAAAACTTTGATATCCCGGGAGGAACTTCCCCTCACGACTACATACTATCGAGGGATTCCAAACCTCTCCTGATGTTCGAAGGAGTAGATCTGTTGCAGAATGTCAGAAAATCATGGTTACCGCGGGGACGGTTGACGCTGCTGGAACGAATTCTCTCTGTGAAAAACGAAGAAGGATGCAAGGTAATGAGAATATTGGGAGTTAAGATCATATTGGCTCGGGAAAAAGTGAAGACAATCAAATGATTCACCTTGATCAAATCAGTGTCGTTATTCAGGGTCCGTATCACAGGGGTGTGACGGACCGCGTCATTGCAAGTGTGCGCAATTGCTTGCCCGGGGCGGAGGTGATCTTTTCAACCTGCGATGCTGATTTACCGGGGAGAATACCGGGTTGTGACCAGGTGATTGTTTCCCCAGATCCCGGTGTTTTTCTTTACGGGCAAGGTGGTGTGAATAACATCAATCGACAAATTGTTAACGTCCGGGCGGGGTTGGCACTGGTGCGCACTCCCTTTGCCATGAAACTCAGGTCTGATTTCGCTGTGTCCGGGCGTGACTTTCTGAATTTTTTTGATTTATATCCGGGAAGCGAAGAAAAATACCAAGTATTCAATCATAAATTACTGAGTTGTTGTTATTTTTCTCGGAACCCACGGGAGGGGATGCCTTTTCCCTTCCATCCATCCGATTTAGCGTTTTTCGGCAAAATAGACGATTTGTTGAAGTTGTTTGACATACCGTTAATGACGAAAGAACAGGCGTTTTGGGATTCCGCAAAATTGCCTCCTTTTCAATATTGGCCCGAGCAGTACATTTTTATCAACTGTTTACGCAAAAATCATTTCCCATGTGATTGTGGCTTTTTTGATGACAGTCGACCAGACAACATTGAGCAAACAGAACGGTATTTTGCATCCAATTTCATCTTCCTGGATTTCTCTCAGTTCAATTTGGTGCCGCAAGCCGGTAGATTCTCCATGGAGACGGATCCCAAGTCTTTTGTGAGTTGTTACACACATATGGAGTGGCTGCGTCTCTACCGTGACTACGTGGATCCTCAGCTTCAAGTTCCGATGCAGGATCAAGAGAGGGAGAGCATTAATAATCTCCTGCGGACCTATCGCAGAAAACAGAAGACTCTGCATTTCCTAATCAATATCCTTGTTCTTCCCCTCCCTGGCATCCTGCGCAAGCGTGCCAGGAGAAAAATGATGTCTCTCTCCTTCATGAAATAAGCATCGCCCATTATTCTCATAAGGTTTTTGGTGAATAGCAACAGAACGCTCCGCTATGAAAGTCACGAAATCTGTTCAATACAGCGATATAAGCGTTGTTATCCAAGGAGGATACCACAGTGGGACGACGGAGCAAGCGGTTGCGAGCGTGCGGGAGCATTTGCCCGGAGCTCAGACTATCTATTCGACGTGTGATCAAGATGTTCCGGGGGCGTTGAGAGTATGCGATCGGGTCATCATCTCGGAGGATCCGGGAAGCTTTGCCTACGAGAATAGACCCGAGGAGACGGAAAATAATGTGAATCGGCAGATAGTGAACACATTGGCAGCGCTCAAGGAAGTGCAGACTCCGTACGTGCTGAAAATGAGATCGGATTTCCTCCTGACCGGACACGATTTTTTGGCTTATTTTGATCAATTCCCGGGAACTGAGGATGCCTTTCGCGTGTTTAAGCATAAGGTATTGAATTGTTGCTATTTTGCGCGCAATCCGGAAGCCCGATTCCCCTACCCCCTGCATCCGTCCGATTTAGCCTTTTTCGGGTACACAGAGGATTTGCGAACCCTCTTCGATATACCTTTGATGACCAGAGAACAAGCCTATTGGAACCTGAAGGATCAAAATCCCTATCAATACACGGCTGAGCAATACATTTTCATGAGTTGTCTGCGAAAGACGGGACATCGCTTTGACTGCGACTATTACAAAGACTGCCGACCTGTCAACATTGAACAAACAAAGCGTTACTTCGCCTCCAACTTCGTTTTCTTAAGCTTTGAACAATTTAATATACAACCGCATAAGAGAAAATTCTTCATGCAACGAGATCCACAAACATTTCACAGCTGCTATACGCATGTTGAGTGGATGCATCTCTATCGCAAATATGTGAATCCTGCGCAGGAAGTACCGAAGGTGGACGATGAACGAGAAAAAATAAAGAAGTTCTACCGACGATATCGGAAATTCCGCTTTGTAGCTAACCTCTTCGCCTTGCCGTTTCGTACAAAAGCCCTGCGCCGACGTGTGAGAAAAGGAGTCCTCGAGTTTTTATTAAACCATACACGCCATTAGAATGACAAAAAGGTGACCCTTTAAGACATCCCCATGTTGGACCCGTATATCACACGAAAAGAGACAAACAACAATGACTTCCTCAAATAAAATTCGATGATGAAAAAGATATCTCTCTCCGTATTGCTGACTCTCCTTGTCAATATTCTTTGTCTGCCGATGTGGACGGAGTGCGATTATGGCGGGTTTATACGCACTCTTTTCAACAAAGAAGCGCGGCTTGATTTGCTGTACTCCGGCAAGATTACCCGAGCTGAACCATTTCAATATAGCGTAACACCCATACCTTCCTACTCCTCTTGGAAGTATGAGACCGGCAATAACAATATTCACCGAGTCAATCTCAGTTTGAGAACGAGAGGAGAATGGCAAAAATTTTCTCTTCAGCTCAAGGCACAGCGCGATGGGAAAATCACAATGATCTTTAGGGGCCCAGAAGTACATGATGAGTATGGTTTTTTCTATTCCGTACTCACGGATTGGCGCAATGTCAAAATGAACGGCAAAACCATTTTGGCCAAAGACCAAGCTTTCTCTTTCATGAAGCATTTTACGAAGCAACTTTCGGTCAAAAAAGGTGATGTTTTTCACATCGAAGCGGAGGTTCGACGTCATTATTTTTCCATTCACGATTTTACAGGACTGAAATCCGGAAAGATCTGGTACATCATCACGGGAAATCTTTTGCTCTTCTCCCTAGTTTATCGATTACTCCGTTGTATACGGGGGGGGGGTATCAGAAGAGCTGATGCTTTCCTTTTAGCAATATTTTTTCCCATGTTGTTCATCCCTATGATCGGCATTTCAGATGCGGCGCGATCTGTGCGAGAGAGCAGGACTCTTGCCAAGAAACCGACGTTGAAGGATCTCTTTAAGGAAAAATCTGATTATGGGAGGAGATATGAAAATTGGTTCAATGATCATTTCTGCGGACGTGTTCCTTTGATAAACTTACATGATGTCCTCCGGAATAAGTTATCTCTCCTTATTCAAGGCAAAAGTGTCTTTTATATCAAGGAAAATAGATGGGATTTTTTAACATATCCTCTAAAATTGGACTACGAACCATCTTTACCGCACTCCATCCCACAAAACATATTGGAAATGAATCAGTTTTGTAATAAAAACAGGATCAAACTGTATATACTTGAGGTTCCTTCGAAAGAAATTATTTATAAGGAAGTTGTCAAAAAATATTATGGATTCAACGAGAAAAAAGGGATTAAGGTTTCACATACACAGGAAACGATTAGAAATGAAGTAAGAAAGCACCAAATCCCTTACATCTATCCGTACAAGGCACTTCGCGATGCAGCTAAGTCGGACTTCGTGTTTTTCAAATGGACACATCACTGGACAGATTGGGGCGCATTTATCGGATACCGTGAATTGATGAAGGAGATAAACAAGGATTTTCCGGATATGCCAGTCACTTCCCTCGACGACTACACGAAACTTCGGTGCACAGCTATTCGTGATGGATATCTGGATAACTTTAGTGATCCGGGATGGCAACTTAGCCAAAGTCTGAATTATGTGGAAACGCAAGTGGCTCCAGAATACACCTACTATGACCACAAGAATGGCAACGAGATAACGTGTAAAGCTGGGGAGTATATCAGGGATTTCGCTTATCCTAAAGGCAAATACAAAATCATGCTGATTGGAACATCACAAAACGACAATCTGAACCATTTCTTGCCTTACTCGGCTACTCAAACGAAATACGTCCGTCTGAATAAAAAACCAATTAAAACAGCCGATCAGTTCAAGATTCTCAAGTTGTACAAGAAAGAAATCCTCGCCTTTAAGCCGGATATTCTCATCTTATCCATATCCACCGTTGACCTCCACCAACTTCGCAAACTCTGTTCAACCAAGTAAAGACAAATACGGTGCTTTCTGCAGAGGAGGAGGGTGAAATGATGAATGGCTGCTGATTCAAAAAGCAAGCGAATCTTGCAGGGTGCCGCAACGGCTTAGCCAAGTCGTAAGGGGCTGCATGCAGGAAATGTTGGTGGCGGCGGACGGATTGGTAACGGATTACTCATCCTGCATCTACGATTACCTGTTCACGCGTCGGCCGGGCTTCATCTACGCGCCGGACCATCGTGAATACGCCTACCGACGCGGCTTGTGCTACCCGCTTTCCGAGACTCCTTTTCCCGTAGCAGAGACAAATGAGCAGCTTGAGCAGTCTATCTGTTCGTTTGACGAGGCAGCTTACCAAGGGAGGGTGGAAGCATTCTTGCGCGGTAAGGGAAGTATTGATGACGGGCATGCCTCCGAACGCGTGGCCGATCTTATTGAGAGCATCTTAGATGGAAAGGAGGCATGAGGGTGAAATTGACTTGGAAGGAGCGCATCTTTTCGCTCAAGAACGTAAGCCGTACACACCAGCAGTTATGCCTGCTTGGCGTGCGCGTAGAACTGCGACGGAAGAATCAATATGCAAAGCTGCGTCACGGAGTTCAAGATGCAGATCTGCGTCACCAATTGCCCATTGAACCGAGAAAAATTGTGTTGCACAGTTGCTTTGGTGCGTACCAGTGCAGTCCGAAATACATTGTAGAAGAGTTGCGTAGACGAGGTACGAACTGCGATTTCGTCTGGGTGGTGGAGAAAAACATCCTGCATCACATCAAAAGCTTCCCGGATGATGTGCGCCTCGTGATGCGCGGCACCCCGGAAGCGATGCGCGAGCTTGCTACTGCACGCATATGGATTGAGAATGAACGCAAACTTCCCGAGGTTCGGGCAGGTCTGCGCAAGCGTTCCGGCCAAGTTTATATCAACACTTGGCACGGTTCTCTTGGCATCAAAAAGACTGGGAGACAGCGATCTGGGCTTACCCGCCGCGACAGGCGTGGGCTTCGCAATGATGACGCACAAATTGACTATTTCATCTCCAACTCAACCTACGCGACAGAGTTCTACCATGAGGTCTTCTATAGTCCCAAAGCTATGATCGTCGAGTTAGGGTGTCCGCGTAACGACCTTTTCTTCCTCCCGGAAGCGCAGCAGGTGTCCATACGACGCAAAGTTTATGAAGCTTTGGGTATAAATCCGCAGAGCAGGGTGTTTCTGTGGGCTCCGTCCTTCCGCGAGGATGGAAATATTAAGATGCTCACCCTCAATGCTGCCAGCGTGGCAGCCGCTCTTACATCACGATTTGGTGGACAATGGATCTGCGTTGTACGGCTCCACCACCATACTATGCGCGGGAGAGTGGTATCGCCATTAAACGGTTGGCTGGATGCTTCTCAATACGCCGACATGCAGGAGTTGCTGCTTTCAGCTGATGCGTTGGTTACGGATTATTCCAGTTGTATATATGATTATTTGCTAACGCGGCGGCCCGGCTTGATCTACGCGCCAGACCAACGCGAATATGCCCTCCGCCGCGGGCTGTGTTACCCGCTGACTGAAACTCCTTTCCCCCTCGCGGAGACAGGTGAACAACTTGTGCAGGCTATCTGTTCGTTTGACGAAGCCGCTTACCGAGGGCGAGTGGAGGATTTCCTGCGCGGTAAGGGCAGTATCGACGACGGGCATGCCTCTCAACGCGTGGCGGATCTCATCGAGAGCATCCTGGATGGAAAGGAGGTGCGAGCATGAAGACTTACGCCGCAGCAAACTGCTCTGACATAGCCGTCATATTAGCTGGAGGCAAGGGAACCCGATTCAAAGGGAAAAAGCAGTTTGCGAAACTACGGGGAAAGGCACTGTGGAGACACGTGTATGACACGGTGACCAATCTGCTGCCGAAAGAAAATATCGTCGTTGTTGGGGTGGATGTTGAAGGAGGAGAGACAAGATCGCAATCGGTGATCAATGGACTCAAATATTTCGAGGGGAAAGGACTTGATTACGCCAAGGTACTCATTGTCGAGTCTGCCAGACCTCTGGTAACCCCGAAACAACTCCAAATACTGCTCACTCAAACTCGGGAATCAGCCACATTTATCTCGCCATTGGTCAATACGATCATTGGATGTGACGGGACGTATTATAACCGCGAGGAATTTTATGAGCTCTTGACTCCTCAATGTTTTGATTTTAAAAAACTGTGTTGCGCGTATGCGACGAAAAAAGAATGGGATATGACGGATGAAACTCGGGTTATGTATGAAGTGTACGCTATCAAACCGGAGATGATCAAGACTGGAGAAAATTTAGTTAAGGTGACTTACCAGAGGGATCTCCCTTTTATTGAAAATTTACTACACCAACAGGAGGAAGATATATGAAATCCGTGAAAGTGATTATTACCGGAGGGAAGGGTGATATCGCGCAAGCAATCGCCAACAGGCTGGGGAAAGATGCAGAAACTCACTACATTGTTAAACTTCCCGGCAAAGACGAGTTGGATGTCACCGACATTGAACAAGTGAACGCCTACTTCCAATCTGAGCGTCCGGACATTCTTATCAACAACGCTGGCGCTATTCTCTTGGAAGGGATTGAAAAGAATAATATTGAGGCCCATCGACATGTTATCGATGTCAATCTGACCGGAGTTTTTGCCTGTACGGGAGCGGCATTGCAAGTAAATCCCAAGCTCAAGGTGGTCAACATAGGCTCATCGGCAGGCACCAAGGTCCACGGCGATTGGAGCTCGTATTGCGCCTCTAAAGCAGCGGTGATTATGGCAACGGCATGTTGGGCAGAAGAAGGAATAGACGCCATCTGCATTTCCCCCGGAAGAGCATTAACGAAGATGAGGAAATCTATGTATCCGGACGAGAATCCGGCAACTCTCATGCACCCGGAAGATTTTGCCATCATTGTTCATCAAGCTATCAACGGCGCTTACAAAGCAGGCATCAACCTGGATGTGAATCTCTCAAACGTTACCTCACTCATACATGAATAGAAAAGAAATTACCATACGAACCGAAAAGCAGTTCTCTCCCCTGAACGATTCACTCAAAGACTTCGTCAAGGGCAAAAAAGGATCGGGCATTGTGCACGTGTTTACCACACATACTACATGCGCAATAAAAATTATTGAAGGAGAAACACTTTTGCTCGCAGATATCAATAATTTCTTAGACACTCTTATCCCCAAGGACGGACGGTACATGCACGATCGTATTGAGATCCGAGACGTGCCAACGAACGAGAGAACTAATGCCCATTCCCACCTGCGACAACTTTTTCTTCCCACTTCCGAGACTATTCCTGTTCAGGACGGAAAACTCCTGCTTGGCAAATGGCAAACGGTTTATCTTGTGGAGCTTGATCCCATCCGTGACAGAAAAGTTATTTTCTCTTACATAGGGGAGTAATCTCCCTTCCAAACATGAGTCTCAACGCACTATATTGTAATCTCCTCTCTGTTCGACAGAATAAGGTGGTACTTTATGCGAGTACAGAGCGGTACGGGGATAATATGCGCTACGTGGCAGAGGAGCTGCTGCGCCGCGGAGAATGTAAAGTAGTTTGGGTGTCCGAGAAAAAGAAGGTGTGCACGCCGAAGGGCATTCGCAGCGTGTGCGGTCGCTACGCCATGCGGCGTGAACTCTCTACCGCACATGTCATCATATCGGACGCGAGACTTGATAAATACTGGGAAAAGGGTTTTGTGAAGAAACCTGGGCAGGTGTACATCCAAGCGAGGTATGCTGGCCTCGGTCTTGTTAAGAGCGGTACTGATGTTCACAATATTAATGCTCAGGTATTGGATAAAATAACGCGCGATTCCCGTCAGTTGGACTTCCTAGTTTCAAACTCACGATATGGGACAGAACTCTACCGTGGAAACGGTCGCTTTGGCGGTGAAATACTTGAAATTGGTACACCACGTAACGATGTGCTGCTCTCCTCCGATCGTCCAAGAGCCATCCGAGCTGTGCGTGAGAAATATGGAATTTCAGCAGGTCAGAAAATAGCTCTCTATGCACCCGCCCATCGCCCGTGGACAAAAGCCCGTTTCTCTAGACCAGATTATGGAAAAGTCCTCGCGGCTCTCCAGAAGCGATTTGGAGGGGATTGGGTATTACTCATTCGGCGTGATCCGCATCTAAACGAAAGAGGGATGCATTGGCTACTCCCCAAAGATATTCCAGACGTGATGGATGCGTGGGATTATCCAGATACTACTGAGTTACTCATCGCTTCGGATGTAATGATCGGTGATTATTCAAGTTGCACGTTTGATTTTTTGTTTACCGGACGTCCAACTTTTTTCTACATCCCAGATGCCGAGGAATACGAAAGAAGGGTTGGCTTTTATGAAAGTCTTGTGAATCTTCCCTCTCATATTTCCCATGACAACAAGGAGTTGATTGCAAATATCATACGTTTTAACGAAGTTTCTTTCTCTACCCTTGTAAAACAGTTTTTTCAAAAGAGGGGCGCAGCAACATCATGTGAAAAGGGAACAGCGCTTAAAAATCTTTGTAACTTAGTCTGCAAGAAAACAGCAACGCCTTCCCTACCTCGTATAAATCGCAAGCAGGTTATTGTAAATGCATCAGCAAAAGCATGGCGTTTAATCTATCGTAAAGATAATGTTAACTTTGATTTTTGCAGAAAACGTTTTTTGGGAATGAGGTGGCTTGCCCTGAGAAAACCTGTTCTTCCTCCTCATCCCTATGGCACTCTCCCAATTCAAGAGAATAAAATCTTTATTTGGGCAACATTGCCGAAGTATTCGGACAATCCTAAATATATTGTTGAAGAGATCATTCGTCGCAGTCTCCCTTACCAAATTGTTTGGTGTTTCCCTCCAAACGACAGAAGTTCCTTCAAAACTCCAAAAATATTTCCCCCACACATCCAATTTGTATTTTACAATTCGGAGGATGCTTGGAAGGAACTTTCGTCGTCGAAGGTTTGGATATGTACGGCCGACAGAAGAGGTTTCTTCATGAGAGGACTCAGAAAACGCGCGGGGCAATTTTACCTTCAGATGTGGCATGGGAGCTTCGGTATTAAAAAGAACAGTCTGGATCCGGTACAATATGCGTGGAGCAAATTATCAGAAAAAGAGGTGGACTACCTGATCGCTAATTCAAATTTTGAAGCAGAGAAGATATTTTCTCCATTATTTTGCTTTAACAAACAAACAACTTCTCGCACCTATCTCTGGGGGCATCCCCGCAATGACATTTTTTTTGATCATAGGCAGATTGAAGCTCGCCTCAAAGTCAGAAATGTTCTAGGAATTAGAGAGGAGAAAAAGGTTGTTTTGTATGCACCCACGTGGCGTGATGATTGGAATTTAGGATGGAATACGATTGATAGCAAATCATTATGCACAGCATTAGGAGAACGATTTGGAGGAGAATGGATATGTATGATTCGACTTCATTTTGTCATGCATGCATTACGTCGGCAAATGATGGAACGAGATCACGCAGTCATCGATGTTTACGATTATCCAGATATGCAAGAGCTTTTAGCGACGGCAGATGTCTTTATTTCGGATTATTCGTCCTGCATCTGTGACTTCATGTTGACCCGACGTCCGATCTTTCTTTATGCTCCTGATCACATTCGTTATTCCGAGAGAACCCGAGGATTGCTCTATCCTCTTGAGGAAACACCTTGTCCAATCGCAGAAGACAACGATGAACTGAACCGAAATATACGGCAATTTGATGAGGGCAAATATGTAAATGAATTAGAGAAATTCCTCGCTAAAATGGGTTGTGTGGAGGATGGTCATGCCGCAGAACGAGTGGTTGATTTAATAGAGGAAATTGCTCCAGTAGAAAGGAATGAGATATGATGGATCGTTTTATCAGATGGGTGTTTTCAGTCTCTAAATATCATGGACGGCATGTTAAGGTTACAAGAATCTTAGGTTTTGATATTCTGACGAATATTGCAAGCACTCCTACGCCTAATCCATGTGCTCATCTTTCAAATATCCCTATTGAGAAAACTAAAATTGTACTTCGCAGTGCAACGAATACATGGAGAGGTGATCCAAAATACATCGCGGAAGAGATATTACGTCGCAACCTGCCGTGGGAACTCGTCTGGATCGTTGACCATAATATCCTACGGCACAAGGATGAGTTCCCTCCGTCGATTCGTCTGGAAATGATGGGAGCCGAATCTTCGTATCATGATTGCTTCACGGCGAAATTTATTATTGATGACACATGGAGATCTTTTCTCTTGGATCAAGGGATACATAAACGGAGCGGCCAAATTTACATTCAGTCGGGAAACTGTGCATCGGGCATTAAAAAACATGAGATCGCTCGGCACGACATCAGCTATGGTCGATGGATGAAAGCGTGGAGAGATTTTCGACAAGTGGATTTTTTCCTCTCCCATTCTGCGTGGGAGAGTCGCACGCTTCAACGCTTGTTTCGCTTGAGTTCTTCGCAGATATTCCAAGTTGGACATCCTCGCAATGATATCCTTTTTTGTAAAGAACGGCACGAGGAAATCAGACGGAAGGTTTTCAGAAAATTGCATATTCCCGAAGAAAAGAAACTTTTACTCTATGCGCCAACTCGTAACGATGAACGTCCAGCGGATGCTTATGCACTAGATATACCTCGAGTACTAGAGACATGCTCAAAGAAATGGGAAGGTGATTGGTTATGTGCCACACGCTTGACTGCTCAGGGGGTGAAAAAGCATTATCTCGCGGAAGCAGAATATATAATACCGGTACATGACTATGCTGATATTCAGGAATTGCTAATAGCTGCAGATGTCTGCATTTCTGATTACTCTTCCTGCCTTTTTGACTATCTGTATACCGGACGTCCTGCCTTTATCTATGCCTCAGATCACGTGGCGTATGAACGATCTCATGGCTTGTTCTATCCACTATCAGAAAGTCCATTCCCAATCGCTGAAAATAACGATATGTGTATAGCCAATATTGCGAGTTTCGATTCCAATGATTTTTCAAACAATGTGCGCCGGTTTCTCTCTGAAAAGGGAAGTATTGAAGATGGGCTGGCAGCTCAACGAGTTGTCGATTTTATGGAAAAACTTATTATGGAGACTTATACGCAATAATGTTTGAGTCGCCCCATCCTTCTCTGATTGATGTTTTGATATTAACTCTCCTATTAAACATTGAAAGCAAGAGTATTCAGAAAGATTATCTATAGAACGATAAACTAATATCCTCTTATGTCGATACAAAACAAGAAAGTCATTAAACTATTAGGTATCCCTCTATGTACAAAAAGTATGAATGGTGATACCACGGAGTATAGAATTTTAGGAATTCCCATCCTTAAACATATAAGAGATGTTACTGGAATTCAGCGGTATGTGTTCGGCTTCTGTTATCGTCACAAAAAAGTTGCACTACAGTGGAAGATAGCCCGCTCCCTTGGATACGTCAAGCGTTGCGAAGTCTCACCTAGAGAATGCCTCATTGTTGCTTGTGCTGCAATAGGTGATTACATCCTGACGCGCAATTTTTTTGAGGACTTGAAGGAGTCTGCCCGATTTCGCGGGTATCGTTTTGCTCTATTATGCGATGAACAAGTTAGAGATATTGCGGAAAGTCTTGATAGCGAGTTTTTTTACAAAATTATTTCCTTTGGAGAGAAAATACATCCGCAAAAGGAACCAGATCTCAGAGTAGTTGAGAGAATACGCCGAAAGTGCATTCAAAAGGGATTAAAAAAATGTTACGATACGATTTTACTTCCATATACGATTTTCCCTTTTAAGCCTTTCCTGAAAGCGTATGAGCACTTGCTATCATCAGTAACTAGTCGAGAGAGAATTGCCTTGGCGTATGTGCCTTCTAAGGGGAATGGCTCGGATTACCTGCATTACACGCATGTTGTACCTTTCTATGAAAGGGGGGGACGGCGTTTTTGCTTCAATGTCTTCAAAGACTATTTTTCGGCAGTGATAGGGGAAGAAATCCCGAGAACTTTTCCCAGTATTGATACTGAAAAAATACCTGATTGGGACAAGGGAAGTACACCCTATGCCGTTTTCCAACCCTTTTGCTCCTCTGCCGCAGGAAAAATCAAGATGTGGCATCTCAATAATTGGGTGGAATTACTAAGAGAATACAGGCAATATAGAAGCGAAAAGATTTACCTTCTTTGCGCTGATAATGAAAAATCGAGTGCTCGAATTCTAGAAAAAGAGCTGCGGACGGGAGGAGTAGATGTAGAATTAATTACTGGTCTCTCCATGCGAAAGATTCTCTCCTTTATAAAAAGCGCATCACTGTACGTTGGGCTAGACAGCGGACTGTTCCATATTGCTGCCGCGCTTGGGGTGAATACTGTGTGCATTTCCAGTGGGCGAAGTTATCTACCCTTTCTCAGCGGCTACATTAGAAGCCAACGAGAAAACGTTCGCATTTTACTTCCGAAAGGATGGGAAGAGTGGAGAGACAATAACGATCGCATTATAGATGAGACTGGATACGGAGGAATGTTGCTAATCAACTCTGTTCGAGAAAAGGATGTGCTGAAGGCTACCCTAAACATGGTCCAGAGATCGACCAGTATACATCATGGTGATGAAGTGGAGGGCAACACATCCTTGACAGAATGAGCGAAAATTTCAAAGGATTTCATTGGTGTCCAGTAAATAAAATTATAGTTGTTACAGGATGTGTTTTGTTGGATATTATTGATTATCACATAGTTGGGATGTTGGTTTCTAAATTTGCAAGAGGCTTTATTTGTTGACATTGGTATAAAAAATAAATCTTCTATGGAAAAAAGCACAGTACATATCGCGTTAGCTCTCGATAGGCAATTTGCAAAGTATGGCGCAGTCGTCATACAGAGCATCATGAATTATGCATCTGCAGAGCGTTTATATGAAATCTACCTGTTTACCAAAGGGGTAAGACTCGAAACTCGCGAATTATTGGAAGGCATGTTTCGTTCCAGGGCAAATGTCTCCATGCATTGGATTGATTTATCGAAAGAAGTAAGAGACCGAGAAGCCACTTTAATTCGTTTTTATTTGATGGAGAAGTTACCCTGCGTTGGGAAATTGCTTTATGTTGACAGTGACACGCTTCCCTTGTGTGATCTGGCAGAATTATACGATATAGACTTAGAAAAAGCATGGATTGGGGCCGTCCGAGACTATCCATTATTAGCCCGTCCGGAAGCGGCGCGAAAAAGAGATGTGAACTATTTACAAAAACAGCTGGGTATTAACAACCCGGGAAGGACCTATTTTAATGCGGGAGTTATGTTGATGAATCTTGCCGCATTAAGGGAGCAGCAAATCGATGCAACGAAGTGTTTTGATCTACTAGACAGCTATGTGCCAGGATACAAATGGAAGGATCAGGATGTGCTCAATATCCTATGCCGGGATCACGTAAAATACCTGCCCATTAGATGGAACATTATGCGATTCTTCGCTTTACAAAATATCGAGGATTCATCCGAAAGGGAATTGATACAATCGGAATTTGACCAACCGAGAATCGTCCATTTCGCTGGAGATAGGAAACCATGGAGTATTAAGTATAACGACGGTGGGTGTGGCAATTGGCATACTTGGCGTGAGGCATGGTGGCAGACAGCCCAAGCATCACCATTTTTCAGGAGCCTGCTACAATTGTGGACCCAGTTGATTATAGATGAAAAAATCAGCACACTTAAAGAAGCTGTGCAGTTATCGCATTTTCAATGGGAATTGCAACGCGTTAAATGGAAACTTTATTTTTCGTTGGGCAAAAGAAGGCAGAGCCTCATCAACCAAAAAAAGCAACTCAAAGGAAAGATCAAGGCAATTGAGAAAGTTTTGAAGGATATGTAAAAGTTCCATTAGATTAGAAATTTGATTGCCTTACTCCCACAACGATGTCAGCATACATGGTCAAAAGTGTTTTACATACTGCAAGTAGATTTGCTTTTGCAGATAAGGGAAAAATCTTATCCATATTATCTTTTTTTCTTCTAATTAATGTCTTGTGTATTCCCCTATGGACAGAGTGTGATTACGGCGGGTTTGTGCGCACTCTTTTCAACAAAGAGGCTCGACTCGATCTGTTGTACACTGGCAAGATTACCCGCGCTGAACCCTTTCAATATAAAGTGACTCCCAAACCTCCCTATGCCACGTGGATGTATGGGGCTGGGGATAACGTTCACCGGGCCAATCTCAGTTTGAGAGCGAGGGGGGAATGGCAGAAGCTTTCCCTGCAACTTAAG
>CANQAD010000036.1 GCA_947588735.1 uncultured Akkermansia sp. | reverse complement strand
TTTTCTGAGGAAACAAATCAACCTTCCTTTTTTTGTCTTCTCTTACCCCCTCTCTTAATTTTCTTGGGACGGATATGAGTTTCGATGGTTCTGTCTGAACAAGGCTTGCTATGCGGGAGGAAGCATGCTAGAATTAAGGACATGAAGAGCTTGACAAGCTTGGGGATAGCAATGTTTGCACTGGTCAGCTGTCGGCAGACTCTGCCAACGGCAGATACTCCCGCTGGAGAAGATGCTCCATCTGAAAAACCAGTTGATTACCAAGCTTTACCAGGAAAAGCTGCAACTTCTGCCACTCCATCGGAAACAATGACCGCCTTTGAGTTTGCCGCAGCAGCCTATGCAACCGCCCCGACTCAGCAATCTGTAGTGGACAAACCGCAGCCAGAGGCTCCACGAGTAGCCCCACCTGCTCTTCCACAGCGAATACGTATCCCAGACAAAATCCCGGCAGCTCCCCCCATACCAGATCCCCGCCCAATAGATGCTCCGCCACGACAAGTAACTCCCCCCACACCTGCCGCTACTACCAACGGATCGACGGGCATCTCTGGCCCCACTCAGTCAAGTTCTGTCGGCTACGCTGTTCAGGTGACTAATGGTACCAACGGGCGCCTCTTTGTAGAAGTTCAGGATGACTCAAACAACATTTTCCCATTCGGTTTTATGTATGCCGGGCAGCGCATTGCCGCCTGCCCTCAGGAGAGTCGCCCCATCAGTGGGCAATTGCATGTGATCATACGCGATCCTGACCAATCTGGTGCGCCAGAATTGCGCCGCTACCACGTGAACCCACCGCCTTCCTACGAAGGGCGCACCTTGGGGATCACTATTTTGCCAGGCGGCCGCTACCGCGCTTCGTTGGACGGTGAGGTGT
Organism: uncultured Akkermansia sp.; assembly: GCA_947588735.1. Classification (GTDB taxonomy): domain Bacteria; phylum Verrucomicrobiota; class Verrucomicrobiia; order Verrucomicrobiales; family Akkermansiaceae; genus Akkermansia. Next base: position 20,660 of record CANQAD010000036.1, on the reverse strand, counting down.
ACTTCCGCTCCCCAGATCCTGAGCTTACTCAGCCAACGGGCTGATTCCTGCACTCCTGCGGGAAGAATTGGCATGAGCTACGTCCGAAATGAGCGGCATGAATCTGCGATTCATCAGATTCAGTACGTGGACACACAGGCGACATATTGCTCCCTGGGCTCTATTCTGACGGCGTATTCCGATATGTGGCATTCTTCGGCACCCAACACACGATCGGGCCACAACGACCGCACACCTTTCTCTCCGTACTGCTCCGTAAACGGTATCCGCAGGTGCTCGAATTTCGCAGCATAGACTCACTCGTCCTTCCAAGGAATGTTCATCGAATGCCCCCTGTAATCCATATGACTTTCGTGAATACGCGGCAGCGTAGTCTTGCCTTGCGTGGCATTCTGTGCTATGCTCACGCGCATGAAATATACGGAGAAACTAGCCGCGCGAATCAACGCTACGCATTCGGCGTTGTGTGTTGGGCTTGACCCACGCCCGGAAGGCAATGATTTAAAGGGGGCAGATGTTTGGTTGCGCAAGGTGGTGCAGGAAACCTCTCCCTACGCAGCGGCCTATAAACCCAATATTGCATACTTTGAGGCTATGGGATCCCGGGGCGTACAGTTGCTCGCAGATTTATTGCCCGAAATTCCCCCTGAAATTCCTGTGATTCTGGATGTCAAGCGCGGCGATATCGGTGAAACGCAAAAATATTATGCGAAAGCTTATTTTGAACAAATGCAAGTGGATGCCGTTACCCTCAATCCTTTCATGGGTTATGACAGTCTGGCCCCCTTTCTGAACACCCCTGGCAAGGGACTATACCTGCTTGCTGTTACATCTAATGGCGGCGCAGCTGATATTGAACGTCAGCGACTTATAGATGGTCGGAAAGTGTACCAGCTGGTGGGCGATATGGTCGAGCGTGCACGGCGAGAGGGGGCGGTGAGTGACGTCGGCCTTGTAGTGGGTCTCACAAATGCGGACGAGCGCCTGTTCCAGGAGTTGCCGGATGCCCCATTGCTCATCCCCGGATTGGGAGCTCAAGGTGGCGAACTCAGCGTACTGAGTGGCTCCTCGCACACCACTCCAACGCTCATCAATGTGTCGCGTGGAATCCTCTATAAAAATCCGGAGATGAGTTTCGCAGACAAGGCAAAAATGTATGCCGATCAAATTCGTCAAGCTCTCGCCCTGTGACCCAACTGCGGTATGAAACAATACCTTCAACTACTGGACGACGTACTGACCAACGGTGTGAAACGACACGATCGCACCGGCACTGGCACTATCGGCGTTTTCGGTCGCCAGGCTCGTTTTGACCTGCGCGAGGGATTTCCCTGTCTCACTACAAAAAAGTTGCATCTGCGATCTATTATTCACGAACTGCTCTGGTTCCTGATGGGCAGTACCAATATACACTACTTACATGAAAACGGAGTGACCATCTGGGACGAATGGGCTGATGAGAACGGCAATCTCGGTCCTGTTTATGGTTCTCAATGGCGTATGTGGCCAGACGGTCATGGAGGCAGTATCGACCAGATTGAAAAACTCATACGCGGACTGAAAGAGAACCCGTGGAGTCGCCGTCATATTGTCAGTGCTTGGAATGTGGCGGAGGTAGATCAAATGGCTCTTCCACCCTGCCATTGCCTGTTTCAGTTTTGCGTGATACCGGCGGATGAGCCGGGCAAACCTCATGGTCTGAGTTTGCAACTCTACCAGCGGAGCTGCGACCTATTTTTAGGGGTGCCTTTCAACATAGCGAGCTACGCATTGCTACTCATGATGACCTCACAGGTGTGCGGCTATGAAGCGCGTGAATTCATTCATACGTACGGAGATTTGCACCTGTACCTGAATCACGTCGACCAAGCGCGTCTACAGCTCACCCGAGAACCACGACCTCTTCCTGCCATGCACCTCAATCCTGCTGTCACCGCGATTGATAACTTCCATTACGAGGATTTCTCTCTCGAAAACTACAACCCGCACCCGCATATTAAAGCTCCCATCTCTGTATGAAATTCACCCTCACCGGAGTGGTTGCTATGGATGACGACCGAGCCATTGGATACCGGGGCGGGCTCCCGTGGCATCTTGCAGAGGATTTGCGTCTTTTCAAACGGATCACCATGGGGCACCCCATCCTCATGGGACGGAGGACGCACGAGAGTATGGGACGCCTGCTGCCCGGACGTCAAAATATTGTGCTCACCCGCTCCCTCGCTTACCGCGCAGCGGAGGGTGCCATCGTCATTCACTCTCTTGCGGAGTTGGAGCACATCAACCTACAAGACCCAGAAGTGATGGTTATCGGCGGGGCTCAGATCTATAGCATTCTGCTATCGCAGCTCAATAAGCTGCATGTATCGCATGTGCACGGCAGCCATGAGGCAGATACCTTTTTCCCGCCATTTGCGGGGCAATTCCCGCATATAATCGCGGAGGAAAGATACACAGAATTCATCTTCCGCACTTACTCGCGCTGACCTCTTATTTGTGCCGTGCGGTGCCAGCGTCCTGCCAAATTCGAGCACACCATAAGTTGCACCTGGTGAAATATCATAAGCGGGAGCAAAAGATTGTTGTCCAGTTTGCCGAATATAGCCAACATCATGGGCGCACCTACAGCCAGGCTTTTTTTAGAACCGCAAAAAAGACTGGTGACACTGTCTGCGTGGCAAAAATGCAATAAATGGCACACACACCAGATGATGAGTTGAACAGCACTCAGCAGAATCAATGAGGCCACAACTAGTCCCGTCAGCTGAACCCAAGACAGTTGTGCCCAATAACCCTGCACTGTTGCGGATGAGAATGATGAGTACACCACTAGCCAAATGGTAAATCGATCATTCGTGGCAATAAGTAAGCGGTGGCGATCAGCCCATGGTTTCAGAAGACGCTGTACCCACTGTCCAAGCGCAAAGGGCAAAAGAATTTGATAGCTGATAGTGAGTACGGCCTCCAACCCTACGCGAGCCCCCTGCACGTGATCCATTGAGAAGAGCACCCCCACTAACAACGGTGTGAGTACTACCCCAAAAAGACTGGAAATTGAAGCTGAACACACCGCTGCGGGCACATTGCCCCCCGCTATGGAAGTGAAGGCAATGCTACTCTGCACCGTGGATGGTAAACACGCCACATACAGCATCCCCGAAAATAACGCGGTACCCACTAGAGACTCCAACACTCCACGCCCCAACCATACCACTACCGGGAAAAGCACAAAGGTGGAAAGCAAGACCAAAGTCTGCAATCGCCAATGTAATATGCCCTCTACAACCGAACGTCGTGACAACTTCACCCCATACAAAAAGAAAAGCAACACAATAGCCGCATTGGTGAGCCAATCAAATCCTACCGCAACTACCCCACGGCACGGAACGAATAAGCCAAGCAAGATACTCAGGATAACTCCAAGGGTAAAAGCATCCGGCAGGTGGATGCTGTGTGCGGCACAGCGAGCCATGGATTATTTTCGGAGGGGAAACTCGTACGTAACACGCCCGGACGCGTAATTAAACGCAAGATACGCCTCAAACTTACGTCCACTCTTACGACTCACAAAATCCTTGATTAAACCGGTCTTCCCTTTGCTGAGCAGTTCGCTTACCAGCTTTGCATCCAACGTCACTCCGCACATCTCGCGCGCAATGACCAGCGGCTTGCGGCTCTTTCCCACCGTCATTCCCTCTACAAACCAACCATCCTTTGTTTCGAACAACTGGTACTCGCCCTTACCCTTCACAACAACTGTACCGTGCTTAACAGCCTCGTCCAGATTGGGTTTAACTGGCCTCTCAACCTCAGAACTTTTCTCGCTTTTAACATCGATCTTTTCTCGAGGAGGAAAATCAAAACTTACGCCACCCTTAATCTCATCAAGCTTCAGGAAAGCGTCAAAAGGTTTGTGGGTGCGCTGGGAGATAAAGCCGGAAATGAGCTCACTTTTCCCCTTTTCAAGCACGCATAGAATTGATGATAACTCGAGCTGTTTACCTAGAATCACACGCGAAACACTGAGGCCCTTTTTAACGCCACCGGCACGTGTAAAATCTGGAACGCTCCACTGCTTTTCACTCTCGAACAACTCCAGCGAACCGCGATTCTGTACTGGCACCAGGCCCATGCTGTGCTGGTCTGCATGAGACGTTTTATCCTCATTCTTGCCGTCATCATCGAAGTATAACTCAGCCTTCCACGACGCCCCAGACCTCTCCGGTTTCACCAGGACCAATCCAGCACGGAAACTTTTGCCGAAACGCGAGCGGAATCCATCCATCACAGGCAGGCAGCCATCATGAATGAGCTGAGCAAACTGTTCATCGCTCAAGCTGAGTCCTGCATGAATGCGCCGCACGTGGAAGTTGCAGTGCTTGCAAGCCACAGAATCCACACGACTTTCCAATCCTCGTTTACCACACGCCGGACAGACAATGGGCAGGTCCTTGTGCTTGTCCTCACACATGTAGTCACGCACGGCACTCACAATCTCCGTGGTGTACGCGCGTATGTCGTTCATAAAAACAGTCCGTTTCAATTTGCCGTTCTCCATCTGCTTGAGTCGGTACTCCCATTCTCCGGTGAGCTCCGGGCTGGATAGTGTGCTCAGACCTATTTTTTCAAGCAAGTCGATAAGGTCCATGCCACGTCGGGTGGCCACCAAATCTTTTCCATCGCGGATGATGTACTCCTGGGCCAGTAACCCCTCGATAATGGATGCACGTGTGGCGGGCGTACCGAGACCACGATCTTGCATAGCAGATGCCAACTCATCATCCTCCACCATTTTGCCTGCATTTTCCATAGCGGTAAGCAGAGTTGCTTCCGTGTATGCTGCAGGAGGGGTGGTAGCATCCTGCACAGCCTCCACCGCGTTTGCTTGCACTTTTTCACCGGATGCAACGCGGCAGAGCTCATCCTTTTTCTTACGCTCGCTCTTGTAAAGAATACGCCATCCTGGAGTTAAAAGCACGCGCCCATGGGTGTAAAAGTGGTCTTTTGCGTCCTCTGTTGAAATGACCGTGAGACGCTCAGTGTCTTCATACTCTGCATTAGGCATGAAAACGCCAAGGAAGCGCTGCACCACCATGTTGAAAATACGAGAGGCGTCTCCGCTCAAATTCGTGAACTTGCCAGTAGGAATAATAGCGAAGTGATCGCTCACTTTTGAGCTGTCAAATACACGCCGCATAGGATGGATGCTATGTGCTTGCAAAATGCCTTGGGCATGCGGTGCAAACTCCTGCAAATTGTCGGCTATGCCCTGCACCGTACGCGTTACCACACCCAAATAATCATCCGGCAGGAATTTGGAATCCGTACGAGGGTAGGTAAGCACCTTGTGCTTCTCGTAGCACTCTTGCGCCAGTTGTAACGTGCGGCTTGCCGAAAAACCGAAACGATTGCTTGCCTCCTTCTGCAAAGATGTAAGATCAAAGAGCAACGGTGCCGGCACGCTTACCGGTTTTCGTTTTTCCTCCACCACACCCGTTTTCCCTTTGCAACGCTTCGCCACAGCCTCAGCCGCCTCCACATCCCACAAACGCTCGCGGGAACGTTGAGGCGCCTTTTCATCGCGTTTGTAGGTAGGATCAATCCATTTAGCGGTGTAACTGCCACTTTCGGCCTCAAAGGTGGCATGCACTTCATAGTAAGTCTCTGGCTTAAAAGCAAGCACCTCTTTCTGCCGGGCTGCCAATATGGCAAGTGTCGGAGTTTGCACACGACCGGTCGGGGTTACGTGAAACCCACCGGCAGCAGACTGCAAAACAGTAAGGGCCCGGGTGCTGTTGAGACCAACCAGCCAATCGGCTTCGGATCGGCATACAGCCGCATCGGCCAAATGCAGCATTTCTTCATTTTTTTTAAGCTGTTGCCAAGCTTCCAGAATCGCATCATCCGTCATGCTTTGCATCCATAAGCGGAAAAGAGGTTTCTTGATGCCCCCAAAGCGAATAATATTGCGGAAAATAAGCTCACCCTCACGCCCGGCATCACAGGCATTCACCAGTGATTCAACTTCCTTACTCCGAGCAAGTTTCAGTATCTTTCGCAGCTTATCAGACGACCTGCTGATGGGCTCCAGCTCCATCACATCGGGCATCACGGGAAGGTATTCCATCTTCCATGGCAAGCTTTTTCCATCCTTGGTCTGCGGTTTTTTTTGCTCGACCAGATGTCCCACAGCCGAGGTAATGATAAGCTTCTCGTTCGAAAAACCTCCCGCCGCCTCGTCTTTCCTGAACTTCCCATACTTCTTTCCAAGCACCCGAGCCAAGTCCGATGCCACACTCGGCTTCTCCGCAATGATCAGTTGTTTCGCCATAAGTAAAGCTCTAAAGTCTGTCCATAGGAAACCCCATTCGGCTCAACACGTCAAGCACCATGTGTGGCATACTCATGGACCATACTGGAGCATCTGTTCTGCTAACAAACTTGAGCACAAGCCGTACCGTACAGCGTAAAACCAGTACATTCACGGATCATGACAGGTAGCAGCTCGCCCACCCGAACCGCCCCCTGTTCGATAATCACGGGCTTATTCTGCGATGTACGCCCCTGCAAACGGTTGGGATTCGTTTTGCTGGGGCCGTCCACAAGGATCACTTGCTGTTTTCCTACAAGCGCCATATTACGCGCAATGGCAATGCGATTCACGGTGTCGAGCAGGTCATGATTGCGCGCTTCTTTCTCACGCAAGCAAACTTGATCCGGCATATCTGCCGCCAACGTGCCGCGCCGCGGCGAATATTGGAAGATAAAGGCATTGTCAAACTTGATTTGCTCCACCGCCGCCTTGGTGAGCAGGTAGTCTTCCTGCGTCTCCCCGGGGAAACCCACGATAATGTCCGTGGTGATGGCGAGGTCCGGTCGGGCGGCACGCATGGCCTCGCAGAGTTCGACATACTTCTGCTGCTTGTAAGGGCGGCGCATGAGCTGCAAAATGCGGTCGCTGCCGCTCTGCATGGGGAAGTGGATATGACTGCAAAGTTTGGGCAGGTAAGAGAAGGCACGCACTAAATCCTCGCGAAAACCAATGGGGTGCGGGGACGTGAAGCGAAGGCGCTCCAGACCGTCTACCTCATGGACCATCTCCAGCAGACGCACAAAACCGCCGCGACCATCTATCACAGGTTCCTCGCGGCCATAACGATTCACAATTTGCCCGAGCAGGGTAATCTCTTTCACTCCGCCGTCAACCAAGCGGCGCACCTCATCCAAAATATCCGCCGCCGGACGGCTGCGCTCCGCCCCGCGCGTGTAGGGAACGATGCAATACGAGCAGTGCATCTCGCACCCCTGCATAATGGACACAAAGGCGGAGCAGGATGTGCGCACGGGCAAATGATCACGAATACGGTTGTGAGCATCCGGAGGGTCCTCCACCTCGCAAAGTTGAGCACCCTTTCTCAATGGCGAATGAGCAGCGGAGGCAAGGCGTTGCTTGAGGAGGGCGTCGCAGATCGGGAAAACGCGATGGTAGCAATGAGTACCGGTCACCACGTCCAAACGCGGCACGGTCTCAAAAAGTTCACGTGCCTTGCTCTGCACCATGCAGCCCATAAAACCGAACACCACCCAAGGACGATCCACCGAGTGCGAACAGAGCATGCCCATCCTTCCCAAGGCTTTCAGTTCCGCCTTTTCGCGCACGGAACAGGTATTGATCAGCACCACATCCGCCTCCGATTCGGAATCAGCAAAGCTGTACCCTCCCGCCAGAAACATAGCGGCCACCTGCTCCGAGTCACGCTCGTTCATCTGGCAACCATAAGTCTTGATGTAAACGGAGGGCATGGACTGGTTATTCTTTTTCGTAGGCGGTGGGGTCTTCCACGTCGGCGGCGGCAAAAGCCGCTCGACGTTCCCGGCATGTACTGCAGCGACCGCAGTGTTTCTCACCCCCGCAATAGCAGGAATAGGTCTGTGAAAAGTCAACTCCCAGTTCCGCCCCAAGCTTCACAATCTGCACCTTGCTCATGCCAATGAAAGGACGTAGCAACTGAATCTTCGCATAGCTCCCCTGCTCCATGGCCTGCTCCATGGCCTGCATGAAGGGCTCCCGGCAATCGGGGTAAAGGGCGTGGTCTCCCGCATGGGCGGCTATCACCACGCCCTGCGCTCCACAGCTCTCCGCCACACCGGCCGCAATGGAGAGGAATATGCCATTGCGAAATGGCACCACCGTGGCCCGCATATTTTCCTCCTCGTAGTCACCACTCGGTATGGCCGCAGCGCCGCTCAGCAGCGCGCTGGACAAATGAAGTGCGATAGACGAAAGATCGATCACGCGATGAGGTATCCCCAACACCCGCGCTTGGTACTCCGCACAGGCTAACTCACGTTCTTCATGGTTACTGCCGTAGCGGAAAGAAAGCGCCGCCAGCGGTTCGTGCTCACGGCAGGCCCAGTGCAGAGCCGTGACTGAATCCACACCACCGGAGAGGAGAACGAGGCATTTCATAGGGCGGTTCAAAATGTCATGCGGGTCGATTTTCCGGGCAATGCTCGGCCGTGGTGGTAAGACGAATACCGCCGCGCGGCGAAAAGCGCCCCACCACGCGCATCCAACGCGGCTGCACAGTCGCCACTAAATCATCCAGGATGCGGTTCACCACTTGTTCGTTGAAAGCGGGATAGTTTCGGAAAGAGACGAGGTAGTATTTCAGACTTTTCGTCTCCACCACACGCTCTGCCGGTACGTAGGAGATGCTCAGCGCACAGCTGTCCGGCTGGCCTGTCACCGGGCACAGGGAAGAAAACTCTTCCGTTTCCAAGGTCACCACGTACTCCCGTTGAGGGCTGCGGTTCGGGAAGGTCTCAAGCTTTGCCTCATCCGGCGAGTGAAAAAACTCGCTGTGCTGGCCCAACAGGGAGAGTTTTTGTTCTTGGCTCATAACGATTCAGAGTTTGATGAGTTGGTATGAATCACGGCCATCCTTCATGCCCCAACCGAGCTCCGCCAGACGTGCCCTCAAGGCATCCGAGCGCGCCCAATCCTTGACCAAACGCGCCTGCCAACGCTCCTGGGCAACCGCTTGCACCTCTGCCGACGCCTCAGGCTGTTCCTCCTCTGCCGACGGCAAAATCAACCCCAATGCCTCCATGATAAAGCGGAGGGCCAGACGAGCCTCATGAGCCGCTGCCTGGCTCAACTCTGAAGCCTTCAGGGCATGCAAGGCGCTGAAGGTATGTCCCAACGCTTCCGGCGTATTCAGATCGTCCAAAAGACTCTGCCACGCGGGGGCAAAGACGCCCAAATCCGGCGGATTTTTCACCAGCTCGCGGTAAGTGGGAGCCGACTTATCCCCAGCTTTCTCCGCCAAGGCAGCATCGGCACGACTCAGCTTGCGCAGCGCGGAAGCTGCATCTTTCATGCCCGACAAAGTGAAGTTAAGCGGGCGGCGGTAATATGCGCCGGCCAATACGTATCGCAGAGCTGACGGCTGGTGTCCCAGTCTCGCCAAATCATCCAGCGTGTACATGTTGCCCAGGCTTTTGCTCATCTTGGCACCATCCACCAACAAATGAGTCACGTGGAACCAATGCCGAGCAAAGTCGCCGCCGCACGCACAACGGCTCTGCGCTATCTCATTCTCATGATGCGGGAAAACGAGGTCCACACCGCCCGAATGCAGGTCAAAGGTATCGCCCAGGTACTTATGGCTCATGGCCGAGCACTCCAAATGCCAGCCGGGACGACCTTCTCCCCATGGTGAAGGCCAGTAATTCTCGCCATCCTCCGGGCGACGCGCCTTCCAAAGGACAAAGTCGGCCACACTGTCCTTCGTGTACTCATCCGTGTCTGCACGGGTTTGCGCCGTCTTGCCCAAATCCAGCGATTGAGCATCCAAATGCGCCAATTTGCCGTATTCAGGATACGAGGAAATCCGAAAATAGACCGATCCATCCTCACTGCAATAGGCGTGACCAGAGTCAATGAGCCTCTGCACAATCTCTATCTGCTCGGCTATGTGCCCCACGGCGCTCGGCTCCACATGCGGCGGCAGACAATTGAGCTCCTTGCAATCATCGTGGAACTTCTGCGTCCACTTTGCAGTGTACTCCGCCAGCGGCACGCCCTGAGCCTGTGAGTTGCGTATCGTTTTATCATCCACGTCCGTGATATTGCGCACGTGCTTGGTGCGTAAACCGGAAAGTTCCACCACGCGTCGGAAGACATCCTGAGCAACAAAAGTGCGGAAATTGCCGATGTGCGCCGCAGCATACACCGTGGGCCCGCAACAGTAGAAACGTAGTGTTTTGCCATCCTGAGCCTGTACCTCGCGAAGCTTCCTCGTGTATGTGTCAAATAACCGAAACATGGCGCGCGTTATTATGCGCGATGCGCCTTGTCCTGTCAAGCTTGACATTCTCTGCGGGAAAAGCTACCATGAGGTCATGGAAACACTCATCACCCGCGGCATTGTCAACTCTTACTTTGAAAAAATCAACCGCAGCTTGCAGCTGGACGCCGCCATCGTGGGGGGGGGGCCGTCCGGCATCGTGGCGGCTTATTACCTAGCCAAAGCCGGCCACAAAGTTGCGTTGCTGGATCGTAAATTGGCCCCGGGTGGCGGCATGTGGGGCGGAGCGATGATGTTTAATGAGATTGTGGTACAGAAAGAGGCCCTGCCCATTTTACAAGACCTGCAGCTGCAATGCCGCGAGCACGAGCAAGGCACGTACCTGCTGGACTCCGTCCACGCCACGTCCGGCCTGCTCTACCGCGCCACCGAAGCCGGAGCGCTCATCTTCAACTGCTATTCCGTCGAGGATGTGGTGTACAAGCAAGACCGCGTGGCCGGGGTGGTGGTGAACTGGACGCCCGTGCTACTGCAGCACATGCATGTGGATCCCCTCACCTTTGCTGCCAAAACAGTGCTGGACGCCACCGGGCACGATTGCGAAATTGCCCGCACAGTCGCGCGCAAAAATGGCGTTTCGCTGTGCACGCAAACCGGCGGGGTCATCGGCGAGATGAGTATGGATGCCACCGAAGGAGAACGCTCCACGATCGAAAACACCAAGGAAATTTATCCCGGCCTCTTTGTGTCCGGCATGGCAGCTAACGGCGTGAGCGGCAGTTTTCGTATGGGACCTATTTTCGGCGGCATGCTGATGAGTGGCAAGAAGGCGGCCGAACTCATGGATGCCTCCATCCGCGCCCAGCAGCACTGATGCCGACGGATAGCGGGCATTAGAAATCCATTCCCGGCCTGTTGTGGTCGTACATCTCATGCCTGTTTGGTGATTTCGGATCGCTACGTTGCACTTCATTCCTGAGACATCGTCAAGGACGTGTAACTCAACTGCTCAAAAACTTTCCGGAGGTGTCAAGGCGGGACAATCCTGTGATGAAATCAAGCGGAACGTCTGTAACCAGGAGCCGAGAGGGCAAGACGTCGGCAAAGAGCGTAATCCACCTCGCCACTTGCAAGAGTCGGAATAACACGCAGAGCCACAATGCGCTGTGGTGCATATTGAGAAGGAATGCGCTCGTTTACCATAGCGTAGCGCAGGGTGATAACATCATGCGGCCCTACCACCTTGTGCAACGTAGAAAGCAGTACCATCTGCTCCCCACGACCATCAGGCGTAGGAATGCCGACAACGGCAATGCGCGGGATCTTGGAGGTTTGCGGAATGGAGAGTATACTGGCCAGTATTTCCTCCACCCGTGCATGGGAGACGAGCTCACCCTCAATGGAGGAGAAGCGCTCACACGAACCGCCCACGCAGAGCAAACCATCTGGGCGCATACAGCCGATATCGCCTGTGCATACCCAGCGGTTAGTGGGTGTACCCGGTGTGGGCATTCCATCCTGCACAAAAGCAGAAAAAAGGGGTTCCCCCTTCACCCAGACTAAGCCAAACTCACCTGTCCCAAGCGGTACATCTGGACGACGGCAATTTGTTATCCGCACCGCCAACCCCGGCATCACCATACCAACTGTGCTCGGAGAACCGGCAGGGATGACATGAGGGCTGTATACTTCTCGCGCTGGCCGCGGAGGCATACTACACGCCACAGGCATGGCGCATTCCAAAGGGATGTAGCATTCACAAAGCGCCATTTTATAATCGCGGTATGCCCGCTGCGCCACGGCGACGGGCACACGCCCGGCCACCAGGATATGCTGTCCGCCATCGGCAAAATCTCCCGGCTGGGCAACTTCCAAAATGCCGGGTATCTGCCGGGGCTCTAGCGCAAGCATAGAGGTGTTGTACTTGCGGGAAAGCTCGCAGATTCGTTTGGCTGCGTATGGCTCCGGGTAGGTGATGATATCTTGTCCGCTGAGCAAGGGATACACCAGCCCAAGGGTAAGCCCCGCCCGGTAATAGAATGGGAGACAGCTCAGCACGCGCTGCCCAGGGATCGCGCCCAGACGTGATACCGTGAGTTGGTAGCCTGTCATCACTGCATGGTGGCTCAGCAATGTTCCACGCACCCCTGCGCCCTCCTCAGGCAGCGAAAAAACTGCGAGCGCTTCATCCTTGGCGCTTCTGATTGGCATATTTATCCATGATGCCAGACGATGACATCCAACATGTCCAACAAGATATTCCTTGATAATTAAGAAAGAAGAATCTTCCAACAGTTCCTCAATGAAAAAGATGTCCCGAGAAGGAGGCCAAGGAAAATCCAACTGCTTCTGCATGAAATTGTTCCCGGTGATGAAACGGGTGAGTCCCGCCTGCTCTGCCACACTGCGAAAGATGGTCGCAGAGTAGTTGTAATCAATATTGACCGGGGAGATGCCCGCCAACAAGCACGCCACATTGGCAATAATGCTCAGACGCCCAGGCGGCAAGATAATCCCCATGCGTCGCGTAATGGTGAGCTTGCGTAAACGACGGGCTAAGGGAACCGCCAGAGTCAAGAGTCGGCGGTAGCTTATACTTTGCTCGTTCACCCCATCAATGATTGCTGCGCGCGGGTGATTGATGAGGCTACGTAATAGAGCCGATGACAAGGTTTCCTGCTGCATAAACTCCACATTGCCCACACAGTTGGAAGCCTCCACCGCCCATGCGGACACTAAACGTTCCGCTGGCTCAACTCCGGGAATAAAAGTAGATAAGAAACTCACCACGGCATGCTCATAGGGCCGCTCGCTAGTGATCAGCGACAGTTCATTTGCATGGCGATACATCCCAACATAGACTGGCAGGACCTGATCACCGTAGCCCTCCAAAAGGTGCCGCAAAATAGGTATAGGAATATCTGAGAGCCCCGCAGCAGGCTGCTCTGGGCGTCCCGGCAGAAATACCACGTGTCGTCCGTTCGCCAACTTGGTCTTAATCTGTTCTGACAGCGCCTCGCTTTTCCCGCGCATCGCAGAAAACAGAATGCCTTGCGCCCCCACACGGTTTAACCGCTCCATTATCTCCGTATCCGGTCGCAGCGTATCCTCTACCATCCACGCTATTTTCTTCATCCCGCCCAATGCCTCTTCAAGAGCACGAAGCACAGCGTTATCCACTCGATTTGGGATAACCAACACTGGCTCCTCAGGCAAGTGAGCAGCTCCATTGATGGTGACGGATGGGGGCATCTCGTAACGCCTGCAGTGTACCACAGGCAACTCCCTCTTGCAACTATTTATCGCCTGCTCATCCCTTCTCTTTTTCCCTCCCATATAATCGTCCAACGGCCTCCTCTTCTCGTCTCCCGCAAGCATTGTCTGCTAAAGATATGCTCAACAGGCAAGTCATTGATAAGAGGAAAATCGGGAATCACAAATGAACCAAATCGTGAAGGACAAACAAATTTTCTCATGCGATTGCTCTGATTCCTCCCCGGGAAGATAGGAGAGGTCCAAGAAGAACGTTAGAGACGAAGAACACTCAGATCGACAGAGTCTGGGAGTTCCAGAACCTTAATGGGACCGCTGGCGCCCCGGACGATATGAACAGCAGACTTCGGGACGTTCAAAAGCTCGGCGATGTAAAGCTCAATGGCTCTATTGGCGCGACCGTCGATGGGAGGAGCCGATATTTTGAGTTTGAGCACGCGCCCGATGCCGGGATAGTTGGGTTCCCAGCCGAGCAGCTCGGTGCAGCGTGCGCCGGGGGTCACTTTCAGGACAATCTTCATGAGTTATGCTGGGGATTGAGCAGAGATGCCACCACCGGCAGACGCGTCAATGTTTTACCGCAGATATGAGCATCTTGCTGCGTGGGCAAATCGCGCATCGAATGCACTCCCTCGGTGAGCAGGAAGGGAAGCAGCAGCACATGCCGCGCCTGCATGTTGCGCAGCACGTCGTGAGCATCCGGCTGCTGGTTGTTGAAAAAGCCCAGCTGCACTTCAGTGCCCGGCGGCAGCAAATCGCGAAGACGTCGGCAGAAGAGTGCGGGTTCCGGCGGAGGTTCAGACAACTCAGACCCATGAGCGACCACCAATACGCCATTGTCCGGCGCAAGCAGAGGGCGAAGGTGCGCGGCAGCAGCTTGCGCCAGCCACGGAGAAGCGCCCAGCACAGGCTGAATGTACATTTTGGGAATGTGAGACTTCCCGGCGTAGGCTTGCCGCAGAAGGCGCTCAAGCTTTTCGCCGCTGGAGCGTCCGCTGAGCATAAACATGGGGTACACCAGTACAGGCGCGGTCGCGGGTGGCAGGGTACAGCTGAGCATGTTGTGCAAGTGGCAGCGATATACGCGCTGCGGCGGCATGATAACGCCGGGCGGGTCAAGCTGCATGCCGCGTTCATTGTAGCTCACGATGAGGTAGGAGCGCCGCCAGTGCCGATGCGCTGCATAAACGAGCAGGACAGCCGTCGCAAGGGAGAGCTGCGATAGCAGAAAATGCGCATAAATCAGCCAGCGCAAGTGGTCGACGCGTTCGGGGTCTTGAACTCCTTCCATTCGCAGCCCGCAAGCTACTGCCCCGGTTACAGTCAGAGCAAAGAGGAGCGCACAGAGCAGGATCCATACGGCGCCCCGATTCATACGCGGTCTCATATGAGGATATCACACGGCGGAATCAACTTGCGCGGCCTCTTGCACCTCGCGCACGAGCGCGTTGCGGCGGTCACACATGTAGACTACCGGAGCGGCAATGTAGATGGAGGAGTAGGTGCCCACCAAGATACCCAGCAACATGGTGATGGAGAAGTCGCGCATGGCCGGTCCGCCCAACGCGATGAGAGCCACGAGTACAGCCAGCGTGGACAGCGAAGTGAGCAAGGTGCGCGGCAAGGTAGAGCTGATGGCTTCGTTGATGATATCTTTGAGGTCCTCCTTGGGTTCGGCATAGCGCAAGCGCTCGCGGATGCGGTCGAATATCACAATGGTATCGTTGATGGAATATCCTGCTACGGTGAGGAAGGCTCCAATGTGGATGATACTCAGCTCGGTGCCCATGAGCATGACCAGCCCGAGAATGGCCAGCACATCGTGCGCGGTGGAAACCAGGGCTCCCACGGCGAACGACCACTCGAAACGCACGGCTAAGTAAATGGTGATGCCAACCAATCCCGCCAGAAGGGCCCAACATGCCGTGCGGAAGAAGGTGGAACCCAACGAGGCGCTCACTTCATCAATTGACGGCAGGGGGATGGCTTGCATGCCGCGCACTTTTTCACGCAAGGTGCGATCGATGAGGGAAGCTTCATCCTTGTTGGCGCAGCGAATCTTGATATTGCGGTCAGAACCGGCATTGTTGAACTCCTGTATGGTGGGGAGTTTGGAGAGTTTCATGTTCATCACCGTGCTTTCCACCTCCTTGTAGTTGACATTGGATTGGGAGGGAAGCACGTAGGTAACGCTCGAACCGCCTGTGAAGTCGATGCCCAGCGCGGCATCCTTGCGCACCAGCACACCGTACAACAGCGACCCTACAATGAGCACCAACGAACAGGTCAGCGCCACTTTGCGCCATCTCATAAAGTCAAAGGCTCGGTTCTGGAATGGGGCTCGGCTGAACGTGAACTCGCGCAGCATACCGGTATGCTCTGCCCAGAAGAACAGTACGCGAGTCACAACAATAGCGCCGATAAGCGAGGTGATGATGCCCACGCTCGTGGTGACGGCGAATCCCTTGATGGACCCGCTGGCCAACCAGAAGAGAATGACGGCTGTGATGAGAGAAGTGATGTTGGAGTCCCATATGGCGGAGAAAGCTTTATCATACGCCACACGCAGACTCACCAGGAAAGGCCGCCCGGCGGCGCGTTCCTCGCGCATGCGTTCGTAGATGAGCACGTTAGCATCCACGGCCATGCCCATGGTGAGAACGATACCAGCAATGCCTGGCAGCGTCAGCACAAAGCCAAACAAGCTCATGAGCCCAACCAGTGTGGTGGCATTCAAGGCTAGCCCTACCATCGCTACAATGCCGGCCGTCCTGTAATACCAGTAGCAGAAAACAAAGACGGCGAGCAGTCCCACAATACCCGCAAAAGTGCCTTGTTCAAGTGCGGATTGGCCGAGCTGGGCGCTCACGTCCTTACGTCCCTCCACTTTCAGATCGCTGGAAAGGGGGTTGGACAAAGCCTTGGAAATGTCCTCTGCCTCACCTTTGCCGTTGAGGCCGGAGATTTGGAAATCTTTAGAGAGTGTGGCTTGAACCACGGGGGCGCATTTTACTTGCCCGTTCAACACCACCGCCAGACGGTCGCGTCCCTTCACCATTTTACCGGTCAGTCGACCCATGCGACCGGCGCCGGCGCGGTTGAGCGTGACGTTCACATAGCCACGGCGTGAGTAATCGGGGTGAGCGGAGGAAACTTCTTTGCCGGTGATGTAGACATCCTGCTGCATTGCGGCATGGGGTTTTTGCAGCACGAAGAACCGCATCACCTGGTTACCCTCGGCATCCAGTACAGGCTTGCCGGTCTCTTCATCAGTGACAGGATTGGGTAACACCTGGTAATCATTTAATCCCATGGCGGCAGGGATGCGCAATACCGGCATGCGCTTACCGTTATCCCCGGCTTTTTGAGCAGCCAGATAGGCGTTGCGGTTATGGATATAGGCTTCAAAATCCACCCATGGTTGGCCCGTGGAGGGATTTGGGCTCATCATCTGCGCAATGAGTTTTTCGCTCTCCGGGTGAACCGCCAGCAGCTCCAGCTTGGCCATGCGAGTAAGCATCTTGACCATTGCGTCGATCTTCTCTTTGTTCGCCTTTTCGTCTTTGGTGTCTTGCTGTGGGATTTGGATGAGGATTTTATTGTTGCTGTGGATGATCTGTACTTCACTGGTGCCAGTGGAATTGAGGCGTTCCTCGAGGATATTGCAAGCTTGTTGCATATCTTCTTCCGTGGGCGGAGTGGGCATGCCGGTCTGGTCGTCTAACTTCGGCTGCACTTCAAGTGTAAGCTCCACGCCGCCGCGTATGTCGATGCCATAGTGCATCCCGTTCACAAAGAGCGACATAATCGAGAAACCTGCTAATCCCACAATAAAAAAAGTGCCCGCATTCCGCTTCATTTTGTCGTTTTCCGATGCCATGTACCAGAAAAACAGCACCAGCAGCAGAATGCCGGTTGCAAAATAAAACATCGGCGATTGAGTCAGATCGTACAGGAAAGAGAGCATAGCAGCACCGGATGGTAATCGCGCGTTATTCTGCCAGTTTCGCCGTGTTACGTCAAGTCAAATCACAGGCAGCTCCATGAATTGGCTTGCTAATACGTAGGCGAATCTGCTATATTTCAGACAGCATGAAGCCGCTGATTAAACTTGGAGAGCCCACGACAGACTCCGAGGGACACGAGTGGGAGCTATGGATGCGCGACGGTGAGTTGCGCCTGATGGAAGATGGCATACCGGTGGCGAGTTCGCGGCCTAGTGCGTGTGAGGTGAGCATGGCGCAACTGGCTGTTTCTCCCATAGTTCGGGCGAATAAGCCGCTCATTATGATCGCTGGGATGGGGTTGGGGCGTGGGGCGGAGGCGGTCATGGCAGCTCTGCCGCGTGCCAGGGCACGTTTCATTATCGCTGAGCCGGTGGAGCAAATCGTGCTTTGGAATCGTGAGTTTGGTCCCTGCAAGGAGATGTTTGAAGATGATCGCGTGACGGTAGAAAATGAGCACGTTGCCAATTTGTGCCGCAAGCGTCTTGGTTCGTTGCACGCCATCATTATACGCCATACACACGCACGCTGCGGTATGAATTTGGCAGACGCTCAGGCGTATTTTCAGGCGCTGAAGGGTGGCAGTCTGCTGGCTGTCCTGCTGGCGCGACCGGACAGCAGGCTGAACGGTACGCTCAAACGCGCCGGGTTTGAGATATCCATATCTGCTATACCAACCACAAACAAAGGGAAACAAACGCACATGCACACCCTGGTGTTGGCAAGGCGGGGGCGTTTTGTTCCTTTTGCTGAACGCTGATGAGAAAGTAGAACATGCCGTTCCTATCCAAAAGACACCGTAACCAGGAAGAGCAAGATCGCCGACGTGAAGAGCAGATGCGAGCCATTTGGCACATGCTGAGTGTTTGCGGGCTTATTTTCTTATCGTTTACAGCTTTTTTGGGGTTTATCCTGGTACTGCCCGCATGGCTTGAATTGCAAAGTTTGCAACAGAAAAAAGAATCGGTAATTCGCCGCCTCAATAAAGCCCAAGAAGAGGAGGAAGAAACCCACAACCGTTATATCTGGATGATGGATCCGGAGTATTTTGAACAAACTGCCCGCGACCGCGCTAACCAAGCCAAAGACGGCGAGACTGTCATCCGACGCCCTGGTCCTGCCGCCCAACCGCCACGCCAAAACTCACCCGCACTGCGCAACTAGTGCTTTCCGTAACGTCGATGGCGCACTGCGTAATCGCGCAACGCTTCGTCAAAAACAACCTCTGAAAAATCCGGCCACAACACGGGGGTAAGCCACAATTCCGCATAGCTTACTTGCCAAAGCAGGTAATTGGAAAGGCGCATTTCTCCGGATGTGCGGATGAGCAAATCAGGATCAGGCATGTCGGCGGTATAGAGCTGAGCAGCCAGGAGCTCAGGAGAGATATCAGCAGGCTGCAACTCTCCGCGTTGCACTTGCTCAGCCAAGCGCCGAGCTGCAGAAGTAATTTCTTGCCGAGAGCCGTAGGAGAGGGCAAGGGTGAGATTGAGCGCTGTGTGAGATGCGGAGCTCTGTATGCACTCCTTCAGCAGTCGTCGGTTCCTTTCCGGCAGCATTTCAAGCTCCCCGATAGCACGCAGACGCACATTTTTTTCCGTGAGCATACCGCGATTCTTATCCAGAAAGCCGTATAGCATGTCCATGAGCCTCTTCACCTCGGCGGCGGGACGCCCCCAATTTTCCGTGGAAAACGCATAGAGAGTGAGCCATGGTATGTCGCGCTCCAAGCACATTTGCACTACGCGTTGCACCGTTTCAGCACCTTTTTCATGACCTTTGGCACGTGGCAAGCCGTGTCGCCGGGCCCAGCGACCATTGCCATCCATAATAATGGCGACATGTTGCGGGGTCTTGTTACGCTGGTTAGGCATGGTCAGCTCAAATCGAACTCACCGTACTCGCGCAGAATGGCTTCCACGCGCTGCACGTCCTCCGGGGAATCGACTCCGGCAGTCGTTTTGCGCCCGCGGTAATCAGTCTCCACCATTTTGACAAGGAACCCGTTGAAGAGGAAACGCATCTGCTCCAGTCCCTCCACACAGCCGGTTTCGTAGGGTGATTCAGGCAACGTGAAGTAGGCTTGCAGCGCATCGGTGTTGTAGGCATATAAGCCCACGTGCCGACGCACCGGGCTGAGCTGCATCATCTCACGCGCTTTCTCCGGCTTGCGCACCGCAGGAATGACATGTTTAGAAAAAGCGAGCGCGTAGCCCGCGTGATCCACGAGTACTGTCGTGCCACTGTAAGGAGTTTTCTTTTTGGCTTCCACTAAGCGGTCATATTCCCCCCAGCCCAGATGAATGCAAGGAGTAAACACATCCGCCTGTTCAGTACGGCAGGCATCAATGAGCTGTTGAATGACCCACGGCGGGCAGAGAGGGTTGTCCCCTTGCAGGTTCACGACAAAGTCGGGGCGATCCTTACGGCGCTGCACCACGTCCCAGCAGCGTTCCGTACCACTGCGACACGTGTCGGCCGTCATTTCCACAGGCATCCCGGATCCCTTGCAAAAACTCACGATGCGCTCGTCATCCGTAGCCACCACGTAGTCACAGTCTGCGTTATGACGGCAGATGCAGGCGGCGATGTCTGCCACACGCCGTATCATTTCCACTCCAGCTATTTTCACAAGCGGTTTCCCGGGCAAGCGTGTGGAGGCGTAGCGCGCCGGGATGACAAGTAAGATCTTTGCAGTCATATTCTTCGCGGTGTGTCGGCTGTGCTTTCATTCTATCTGATTTCCACCTTGCGTCAAGTGCAATGTTGAGAGGAGTGAAACAACAGAGAAAATGCTCGTGTTAGCTGGTATCATTGTTGATGCGCATTGAAAATCATGACAACAAGCGCTCATCTCAACAATGGCCCTGAAGCCCCCTCTGTCTACGTTCATGATTCACAAAAACTTCACAATGCGCTCATTATCAACAAATTGAAATTCGTAAATCGTTTATTGTAAATAGCAACCAATTGACGCAAGGAATGATTGCGCGCACATCCGTCCCAAGAAAATTAAGAGAGAGGGTAAGAGAAGACAAAAAAAAGGAAGGTTGATTTGTTTCCTCAGAAA
>CANQAD010000035.1 GCA_947588735.1 uncultured Akkermansia sp. | reverse complement strand
GATGCTTCTACCCCCCCTTCCGCAACTGCGTCTATTCTACCGCAGTCCCCCTCATTTTAGCGAATCAAATTAACCGTGACGATTTGGGAAGATAGCGAGCCGGAGGCTCGGGAGATGCGGAGCTGGAGCGGCGGGGGAGGGTGGAACTGCGGGCGGAGGTGGTTAGAAAGCGGCGGGGGAGCGGAGCTGAAACGCGAGGGGATTTTTGATTGACGAAGTCAACCATAATTTGGCATAGCGTGAAATTTTTATGGAGCATCGTCAATCGTACATAAAAAAATAGCCCGCCGGTGTTGGCCCACCGGCGGGCGGTTCGAAAGGAGGTGTCCTTTACGAGGATTTCGATCCGGAAATCAAGATCATACTATCGCTGAGTGGTGCTTTTGTCAAGCATCTAAAGAACTAGCAACCGCCATAAAGCAACGCAAAATCCCACGCACCGAAATCGCCGACCGCATGGGCATCAGCAAGGGCACACTCGCCCACTGGCTCGCCGGGCTGGACCCCATCCCCGCCCGCAAGCAGCGCGTGCTTGAGGAAATCATTGCCCAGGAGACGCATCCGGAGTACAATGCCGTCGCCGCCTACTCCGTGCGATTTTCCGTCCGTGAGCTTCGCAAGGTCAAAGAGCTGTGGGGAGCCGCCTCCACGCCATTCGGCATGGAACGATTGCTCCGCTCTCTCGCCCTCGGTGAGCGCAAGCCCCGCAAAAACGCCTCAGAATAGACCCAACTCACTACGATTTCGAATTACGATTTGGGGAAATCGCGCGCTGGCGCGCGGGGAGGCGGAGCGTGAGCGGCGGGGGAGGGCGGAACCGCGTGCCAGCGCGCACTCTTCCCAACTCGTCAATCGTCAATGGCAACCGCATTTTGGCTCGCCTTGCGTAAAAAAATTGCAAAAAAAGCTTGCCAAGTAAAGGTGTTGCCTATACAATGCCCCGGCACCTGCGCCAACGCGGTGTCGGATGGAGCGGTAGCTCAGTTTGGTTAGAGCGCAGCCCTGTCACGGCTGAGGTCGCGAGTTCAAGCCTCGTCCGCTTCGTCTCTTCCGGGCGCGATCACCCCTTTCGGTGGTCGCGCCCTTTGCTTACCCCGCTATTCCATGAGGCGATGAAAGCGCGGCAGTTCCGGCGCGCGATGATGAACGAGCAGCGGCACGGGTTGAGACGCTGTGTGACGCAGAGCCGCCGCTCGGGCAATGCGGCGCAGTGTCGCGCGCAGGGTATTTTCATCCATGCCGTCTTGGCAGACGATCTCTGCGGGGCTGCGATTCTCGTCCACGAGAGCGCGCAGCGCGAGTTCTTCCGGCGCGGGCTGCCTGTCGTTCGCCTCCCCCAAGCCGGCATACGCCTCAAGCTGGGCAATTTCGCTCTCGTACATGTCGCCAAAGGGAGCCAGTTCCCCCGCGAGCGCCGTGTCCACAGCGTTGCACAAAAAATCTTCCCGACTCGCGCCGCTGAGCAGCAACAGACCGCGCCGCTCCGCAGCATCCTGCAAACGAGCGCAGCGCACGCGAACCGACCCGGCCGCCGCCCTCAACAGGTGCACCCGCCGCCCGCCGAGAGCCGCGTCGGCCGCCGCTCGCAAAAGCCGCGCCCGTGCCCCTTTCTCCTCCACGGCTACTCCGCGATATCCACCTTGCCGCACGGCACGCGTCAGCGCAAAGCAGACGCACTCCCACAGCAGACGCGTCACGTCCGGCAGGTGCGCCGCCGCAGACGGGGCGTCCGTTTCGGTGTCCCACACCGCACTGCCCGCAGAAAACAACGGCAAACGACAACGCATGACGCCACGCGCCGCCGCCAGGGATCCCCCGCCCAGCACACAGCCGTCCGCCCAGGCTACTGAGCGTGCCGCCACGACTGCCGCTCGTCCTTGCACCGAGAGCTGTGTGGCCTGCGTGACATCTTCTCTCTGCTGTTGCGCGTGCCAAGCTTGCGTAGGCATGAACACGTGCAGATCGGCCTCGGGCGCTGCGATCTCGGTCTGCGGCCCAACGTGCGCCAAAATGCGCGCGCCCGACATGCGGAACACCCGCTGCGCCGTCAGTCTGCGCACCCGACCGCAGCCGACGAGGTAGGGGCGGGGCCGGGTCTGCCTGTCCCCGGGCTCCCCTGCATAGCTGGCCATCAGCATGGGCGCGCTCAGCTCATCCGCCAGCGCTTGCAGCGCCGCACGCGCCTGCAGCAGGAAAGAGCTGCGCTCGCTCAATCCTCCCGGAAACGCGCCATCCAACACTTGGGCGGATGCCACCAGCAACTCCGCGCCGGCATCCACACACGCTCGCGCGCCTTGCACGGCCGCCCGCAGATTGGCGGAAAAATCTGCCGTCGCCACTTCTGTCTGCACAATCCCGATTCTCATTGTTTCCGTCTGATTCCCGCCCCTCAGAGCTGCTCTCCGAATATAGCATACCAGGGTCGGAACAGCAAATTCATTTTCGATTTTCGAGTTACGATTTTCGATTGACGATTTGAGAAATTTGCGCGCTGGCGCGCGGGGAGGCGGAGCTGGAGCGACGGGGGAGAGTGGAACCGCGGGCGGAGGTGGTTAGAAAGCGGCGGGGAGCGGAGCTGAAACATAAGGGGATTTTCGATTTGGTAGGGATGCGCGCCTGCGCGCGGGAATCAGCGTTTTTCTGAAAAAAGAAAACTTTTTCTTGACTTAGAAAAGAAAATGCAATAAAATGAGCTCGTGACAAAACGCGGCAAACTCACCCAAAAAATCCTCGACGGCAACTCCGATGGGAACATCACCTTCGAGGAACTCACGCAGTTCTTGCTTTCCCGCGGGTACAGCGTCAAGCGGGTGAGAGGCTCCCACTACCACTTCCAAAAAGAAGGAGCGCAGCCCTTCAATTTGCAGGTCAGTGAAAACGGAAAAGTCAAACGCTATCAGGTCAAACAAGTCAGAGATTATTTCAACACAAAATAAGAAGATGAAAGCCTATCACTACCAAATCCAACTCGACTGGGACTCGGACGATGAAATCTGGGTTGCTACAGTCCCGGTGCTCCCCGGGTGCTCTGCGCACGGTGAAACGCAGGAAGAAGCCTTGCGCGAAATCAATGAAGCGATCACATGTTACCTCGAAGCAGAACTGGGGGTGAGCGCCTCTTTCATCCCGCCAACGCCGGATATTTCCACGCTGAAAAAAGCCAGCAAGGTACTCAACAAAACGGAGGTCGCTCGCTTGCTCGGAATGGAGCCGCGTACGCTCAACGCCCGCATTCGCAACGGTACTCCTTTCCGCGCCGGGGAGGCGGAAAAACTGCGCGATGAGCTGGCCAAGCATGCCGTCGTGCTTGTTTGAACCATTTTTGATTTTCGAGTTACGATTTTCGATTGACGATTTGAGAAGTTCGGCGAGCACAGCTCGCGGAGCAGCGGCGCTTCAGCGGCGGCGGCGGGCGGAGCCGTGGGTGGTCCATGGTTCGAAAGGTCGTGGAGAAGCGGAGCTGATATGCAGCGGAATTCTTAAGTGATGCGGAGTGTCGGTTCGAAGGGCAGTCTTGACGAGCCGTGGAAGAGCTTTGCCTCCTTCGCTTGCCTTTCGCACTGACAAGCGCCCGTGATGCTTCCCACTCCCTCCGCTCACGCTCCGCATTTCCCGAGCCTCCGGCTCGCTATCTTTCCAAATCGTCAATCGTCCCTCGAAAATCGAAAATCCCCTCGTGTGTTCCACAAAGTGCGCATCTCTTTTTGAAAGAGATGGGCATGCTTTTATTTTGCAATGCATTTATAATGATTGAATCAAGCAATTTTCGGCCGTCCTTTTGTCGAAAAAACGCCCCTGTCTTTCTTTTTGTGTCATACACCGAGCCGGGGCGGCATCGGGATTCCCGTCCGACCATCTCTTCAGGAAAGAGAGATACGGCAGGTTATTCCTAATCTTTTGCTCGTCAATCTACCTCATTTCAGGGCAATTTCGGCGCGAGCGAATATGCCTTCTGTCAAATTTTTTTTAAATTTTGAAAAAGTAACTGGACATCTCTTTCAAAAAGCGATAATCTGAAGAGAATCCTGACAAACTCTGATGGCGCACGCCCATCAGGGTGCAAAATCACAACCCCGTCCCCCCCATCATGAAACTTCACCTTCCGTTCGGTCTTCGCAAGGCTCTCCTCGCTTGTCTTGCAGCGGTTGCTGTCGCTCTGCCTTCCACCCTCTCCTCCGCCTCCCTGGGTGCAGGGACGCTGGCGCTCTTCTTCTTTGCGGGGGCGGGTTCGCAAGCGGCTGAAACCTCATACACATGGGAAGATGAAGATGGAAGTCATACCGACTCCTTCTCCGGCACAGTGTACTATCGGAGGGAAGGTGGGAGTGGAGGGCTGGAGAGCTTGGGCGTCACTGATGCTTCTTCCACACCGGAAAGTAAAAAAGCAGTTGGTCCTGATTCGTACGGGCTATTCTGGTCTCAAAACAATGGCACTCAACTTCATAATACCTTCCAAATTAAAAATTTGTCAAGTGAGACAGGGGACGTTTTAATTAAATGCAATTGGGGAAGTTATTTTTATTTGGGGGGACTGATTGTTGATGAATCAGATAAGAGTTACAGAGTGGGTCGTGAGGAAGGTAGCACTGCTACAAAGCAGTCTATTGTCTTCTTAGCGGGAACGGGAGAGACTGTCAAGTCATACATAGGGTCCGACACAAAATTGGT
Organism: uncultured Akkermansia sp.; assembly: GCA_947588735.1. Taxonomy (GTDB): domain Bacteria; phylum Verrucomicrobiota; class Verrucomicrobiia; order Verrucomicrobiales; family Akkermansiaceae; genus Akkermansia. Next base: position 20,194 of record CANQAD010000035.1, on the reverse strand, counting down.
GGGGCAAAGTGTCATATTGAAGAACAATGGCGATTGGAAGGTGAGAAAGGGTAAAGCGCTTACTTTTGAGGGGAACAGTGACAGCACTTTCACCATTGATGGTGTTTCGCTCTCTCTGGAGGCCTACGGTACCGATGAAGCAGAGGCTTCGGTTGACGTTTCGATGGGTCTTTCAGTCGCTGAGACCGCCTGTGTCACAGTTGACAGTGGGGTGAATTTAACAATCGGAGGTGTCCTCACCGGGAGCAGTGGTGGGAGTGTATCTCGCAGCATCGGTGGAGAGGGCACCCTCACGCTTGCTGGCGGAGCCCAGTACATCGGTTCCATTTCCGTTGCTTCTGTGGTCTATGAGAGTTCCACCACTAACGGGAGTCTGAGCGGTCAGCTCAGCATGGGGTGTCTTGAAAAAAAGGATGGTGACAGCACCTTGACGCTTTCTGGATTCTCAGAAAGTGGTCCAAGCATTGGCACGATCAGCATCGCGCAAGGGAGGGTAGAAATAACTTCTGCGTCCGGCACAGGCAGTCAGACCGTCAAGGTAGCTACGGATGTGGAAGTGAATGCCGCCAGCACCAATGTCAGCTCAACCTTTCTTCTGAGCGGGAGCGGCGGCACTTACACGGTGGAAAAGCTGAAGCTTGCCGGTTTAGGGGCCACTGCTTCCAGCACGGGAATAAGCCCAACGGCGAATGTCGAGGTCGGGAGCGGGGTCACACTCGTAGTGAGTGGGAAGGAAGAAGATGGCTCTGCCGTCGCATTGGATTTGACTGAGGGCGCCGGTGTGGTGAAAGGGGGAGGAAAAGTTCAGTTGAATGGGACGGTGAAGGGGAGCAACGCCTTGAAAGTGGCGGGGGACGGAACGCAACTGGAGGTTGATGCAGCATGGGGCGCGGATGACTTTACGGGGGGACTGTACCTCTCGGCGAATGGAACCGTGGTTCTGGGGGCAGATGTCTCCGTGGGCTATCTGGCAGGGACCTCACAGGGTGACGCAGGGTACTGGGGAAATATCATCCTGAAGGATGGGCAGGAACATACGATAACCATCAAAAATACCACCGGCACCGCGACGAATGCAAGTGCAGCGAATATCCATCTCGCGACGGGGGTGACGCTGGAGCTGGCAGCGAGCTCCACTCAAACAATCACCCACCTGTGTGGTGTGGGAGGTGCGGCTGGCGGCAAACTGAAATTAGGTCAAAATTCCAAATTGTATCTTCATAACGGACCGGATGCTGGTGATACCAACAGTATAGCAAGCGCAGAGATTTCAGGGGAGCTGCACGTGTACAATGGCGCTAATGTATGCGAACTCACGGTCAGTGGAGACCTGACCACAAACGGCGGTTCGATTTTCTTGGGCTATGGGGATAATGTTTCAAATGTAAGCAGCAAAATTACAGTTGACGGAAACCTAGTGTTAGAAGGAAGCCCATCAGCAAGAGAACTTTACATCCATAAGGGTGAGGTGATAGTCCGAGGAACGATCACTGGCGAAGGCACCAGTGGTGGCGACCAAATCACCATCGTACGTGAAGGCAAGCTCATTGTGGAGGGCGGTTCTGAGACTGGTGGTGAGTACAAGGGAGTATTACGACTCGGAACTGCGGGGAATAACGGCGTAAAACTGGGCAAGCAGAGCTCGGAAGGGTGGTTGGTTGTAGCCGGTTTGAACCACGAAACTACTAGGCAAGATGGTAACAATCGCAACAAGATTGAAGGCAACGGTACGTTGGCGCTGAATGTGGTAAGTGATAAAACAGCAACGGGAGCGCGCCTTAAATTGATGAGTGGTGTTACCCTTCTCAAAAAAGGCAATGCCGTGCAGACCTTGGATTTCATTGATGCGAGCGAGGATGGATCCCATGTGAAGGTCAAGGATGGCGTCCTGAAGTTTGACGGTACGGGAACCGTGAGTCTGCATGATGTGGCGGTGGATGGGAACGGGAGTGTGTTGGAGTTTGGGCGGGGTGGGACGGCTGTGACGGTAGGAGGCGAGGGCGATCAGGTGACGTTGGCGAATGGCGGCACGCTGAAGAGCAGCTACAACGGGACGGCGGAGACGACCTACAACTTCGGCGCGCTGAACATTGGCGAGGGATCAGATGCCGGAGAGATCACTTTCTCCGCAAGTGCTAACGCGAGGCAAACTTTCACCTTCAACGGATTGACCGGCAACGGCAGTATCAGCATCGCCGCCATGGGAGGGGATGCGAACAAGCAGCGTGTCATCAACTTGGGCAAGATCAACGGCTACAGCGGCGCCTTCACGGTGGCGGCGACCGATGAGAACAACGTGCTTACCATCGGCGGAGAGATTATCTCCGGTGATTCAGCCGGCAGCATCAGCGTAACGGGGGACGGTGCAGTGACGGTGAACGGCAGCTCGACCGTGAAGAAGACGGGGGGTACGGGGACGTTCACCATCTCGCACTTGAAGTTGACGAGTGCGCAGAGCTTGCAGATGGATTACGAGGGCGGGGCGCTGAGTATCACAAAACTGACGCTGGCGGCGGGGTCACAGCTGGTTTACACCGAGAAAGCCGTTCAAGATGGAGGGAGCGCCAATCTGGTGAATCTCCCGTGGAGTGATCTGGCCTCGTTGTTCACCGATGGCTTTGGCGGCAAGGTAGGGTTGAGGCTGGATTTTGCTGCCTCCGCGGAGCTTGCAGATGAGCTGTTCCTGGGCATTACTGCCTCAAACGATCCGACGTCCAATTGGACCGCAGAGAAGCTCAGCGATTTCTTTGATAATGGCGCCGGCGGTGGTGTTAATCTGAGTTGGAAGCAGGAAGACGACGTATGGAAGCTTTACCTCTCGCTGGACAACTATGAGGAGGCTCTGCATTACTGGGATCCTATCTGGGGCGAGGGTGAAGTTGACAACGGTCCGAGCAACAAGCAGATGAGCCTCATGGCGGGAAAGTGGTACACTAGCGGAGGTGAAGGCGATGCGTGGTACGGGATATTGGGTAACAACAAGGACACTGCGGGCGGGAGCTTTACGGCGAAGTGTCTGGATCTCTCGGGTGATGCGGAGGGGAAATGGCTTTACAACAGCACCGTTTTTGTGCGGCTGGAAAAAGGCAGCACGGTGGATGGCATCAACGAGCAGGGCACCAAGCTCACCATTTTGGGCGGCAAGCTGTACAATGATGCAAGCGCCGGGACTTCGGGCGGCATGCTGGAGCGCCGTGTGTACATCTCGCTCTGGGCGCAGCAGGGTGAGCATTTTCACCTGCTGGCGGGCGGCAGCTCCTTTGTGCAGACGGCAGACGCAGCGACCAACCTCGGCTTCAAGGGCAACACGCACATCCAGGTGCAGGGCGGCACGGTGGACCACATTGTGGGCGGCAACCACGTGACCAACAAACCCGCTACCTTTACGGGCGACACCTACATCTCCATCTTTGAGGGCGCTCAAGGGCTGGATGAGAATGGCGACCCGAACGGCGAGTTGCAGCAGGGCTGCGGTACGGATGTGCGCGGAGGCATCGTGGGCGGCAGCACGGTGACGGCCTCGGGCGCATCCGGGGAAGAGGGCACGTACGATTTTGAAGGCCACTCGCACATCTACATCTACACCGTGCTCAAGGGTCGCCGGGATGAGACGACGCACAAGGCCACCACGATTCCGAATGGCGACAGTAACGCCGCCAATGATCCGGAGCTGTACCACATCGTGGGCGGCAACGCATGGATTGGCAGCACCGCTGCCGGAACGGGCGGCGAGCAGCAGAACATGGTGTTCTTCGGCAGCAGCGCCATCACCGTTGACCTGAGCAAATACGAGGATTTTTACGAGAGAGCCGATGACCGCGGGGGGGATAGTTTCGAGAAAGCCATTGTGGGCGGCAACTTCAGCGGGGAGGAAGCCACGAGCGGCGCCAGCACAACCACCACGTTCTCCTACAACGGCGAAGGGGGATACGCTACGGTCATCGACATTACAGGGACGTACGTCAAGGAAGATGAGACTCGGGAGGTGGCATTCTGGGGCGGCATCAACGGCGCGAGCCGACGCGACAATGCGGGCGGCAGCGTCACCAACTATACCGCCACCGGCAGCCAGGGCATTCTCATTGACTTGAAAGGCGGGGCGTACCGCAACATGGTGGCGGGCGGATTCTGGTTCGGCGGCACCAGGAGCGGAGACGTCGGATCGCCGGATACAGGCGGCGAATACAGCGGCGCCCTCACCGGGAATGTCACCGTGAATCTGAAGGGCGGTGAGTACTGGCGCGTGGCGGGCGGCAACTACAGCAACGGCGGCGCTTACAAGACGGCCGACGACGGAGAAGGGGCGGGCGGCACTTTGGGCGGCAACACGGTGGTGACGGTGACGGACGGGGCGAGATTTGGCCTGGGCTACGACCTGTCCACGCGTGAGCAGGCGACGGAAACGAGCCAGAGCGCCGTGGCGGCGCTGGTGGGCGGCAGCTTCCTGGAGAACACCACCGGCAGCCACACCCAGACGGGAACGGCCACGCTGAATGTCACCGACGGCGGCTTTGACAACGCCCACATTGTGGCGGGCGATTATGTGCTCTACAGCGATGCGGCGGGTGAGAAGACCTACAACGTGAGCATCCAGGGCGGCACGGAACTGACGCTGGGCGGCGACAGCTCGCGCGTAATCGTCAACGGTCTGGTGGTGGGCGGCAGCTTTGTGTCCGACACGACGCAGGGCGGCAGCGCCTCCATCGGCATTCATTCGGAGGAGGAGGGAGGGGAGACCCAGGCGGTGACGCATGTGGTCGTGAACGGCGGGGTGGTGCTGAACGCTGAGACAGACAGCGAAGGCAACAGCCTGCACGATGGCGTGGCGTTGGTGGGCGGCAGCGTGCTCATTGACGAGAGTGCGGGTGAGAGCAGCGGGTCGCACACGTTGAACATCCACGGCGGCACGGAGATTGAGCTGAAGGGCGGCGAGATCAACGGCCTGGTGGTGGGCGGCAGTTACAGCGCGCTCTCGCAGAAAGGAACCCCCAATGAACTCAACATTGAGGGCAACAGCTCCATCACCATTACCGGCAGCACGGTGAACGGCAATATCATCGGCGGCCATTTCTCCGCCAACACGGGAAGCCCGGATACCCTCAAGCTGGGCAATGTGAACATCACCCTGGACGGCGGCACGGTGACCGGCCACATCTTCGGCGGCAGCATGCGCCGCTGCCTCACGAGCGCGGCGGAGGCGCCCACGCAGGAAGAGATCACCGTGAGCCTGAAGTCCGGCAAGCTGTGGGGCGGCGTGTACGCCGCGGGCAACCACTACCAGACCGGCGATGAGGCGAGTCTGAACGTGCGCACGAAGAGCACGCGCGTGGAGGTGTACGGCGGCTTTAAGCTGTACCAAATGCAGTACGGGGAGACGAAGGCGGAGGTGGGAATATCCGGCGGCTACCTGCGCAATATCGCGGAGTACAGCCAGGGCAGCGGCAACGCCAACGACTACTCCACCGTGGGCTACGATGAAGACTTCGGCACGTGGTCGGAGCAGGCGGCGACGCTGGCCTTCATGGCCGGGGCCGGGGAGATCGGCGGCGATTTCTCATCGCTCACAGATCTGGGCACGCACCTGCACCTGCAGGATTTTGACGCCGTGGAGGTGGAGAAGGGGCTGAATGTGGATATGCACGGTTCAACCCTGCTGGTGATGCACAAGCTGAGCAGCGATGGGGATAAGGGCGGACACGACACCTTCACCAAGACCGGCAAGGGGAATCTGACGCTGGCTGCGCTCAAGAGCTGGCACGCCCAGGAAGGGGAGAACGGCCAACGCTCCGACTACACCGGTCGGATCATCCTGGATCAGGGGAACCTCACCCTCGTCGGCGACACGGCCATGGGCTACACGAAGCAGAGTCTGGAGGGCGGGCTGACGATCAAGATGGATGGCCGCAGCTTCGGCAACAAGGACGACGCCTACCTGAAGGGCGGCGAGAACATGCAGTTCACCCGCGGTGCGTTGGGCGATGGCGGCAAGATTCAGGTGAAGCTGCAGCTCACTGAGGGTTCGCAACTCGACATCGGCGTGTACTACCTGGTGGACGGACTGGATATGACGGATTTCGAATCAGAGGAGGACTTCGATTTCAACCAGGAAGAGCTGAAAGGGCCGGGCGGCGACGTGTCCTTCTCTTTGGAAGTGAAGGATGGGAACAAGCTTGTGCTGCGCGTGCACAAAGACGCCCCGGATCAGTGGTACTGGGAAGGCGGCGAAGGGAACACCTGGACGCAGTCTCAACCGAAGGAGGAGATGGTTGAGGATTGGACGATGGAGGCGGGAAATGTGGATGACGATCCCGGAAATGACACCTATTACTTTACCGCCGGAGCCGAGGATATGAATGTGCAGGTTGACGGCAGTGTGACAGCGGCGGAGGTGAGGGTGCAGGGTGGTGATTACGTGTTCACGCAAAAGGGCAGCGGAAAGGGAATCGCGTTGACGGGAGCGCTGGTGGTGGGTTCGGTCGGCGGATCGAGTGGCGAAGCGCACGTGAGACTCGAACTGGCCAATGAGGCGATCCCGACGGTGGAATTGCTGGAGGACGGCGTTCTGGAGCTCGGTCATGCGCAGGCTATCCGGAAAACCACAAAGTTGCAGTTCAAGGGCGGCACCCTCATGTACGGCGAAAACGAGAAAGGTTCGCTTGTCGTGGATACTGATTTAGCGGGTCAGGTGAAAGCCGTGGAGAACGACGCGAAGGCCGTGCGCATCCAGGTGGGGGAGAGTGCAGCCGCCGTCGGCAAGGCTCGCGCGGCAGGCGCTGCCGTTCCGAAAGTAACATGGAGCGGCACTGCGACCACGACGGGAGTGCAGCAGATTGTGGAGCACGGGCTCATCACGGGGGGACGTGGCATCTTTAGCCTGAATCTGAACGCTGCCGGCGGTTCGGCTGGCGGTTCGTTAGAAATCAAGGGGACCCTGGAAGCCGAGGAAGGCACCCAGGAGCTGCGCGTGAGCGGGCTGACGGCGAGCATTCAAGCGCCGGAAGAATCGGGAGGATCTCTCCTTTCGGCGGCGGAAGGCGCACGGATCCGGCTTGTGGCGCAGGGGAAGGGGAGCGGTATCACGGTGAACCGTGCGTTCAGTGGCACGGGTGTCATCGAGATCGGGTCGGCTGACGATGATGGAGGAACGTATGAACTGGCAGCGAATAGCAAGGATGCCTTGGGAACTGTGAGGCTTACCGGCAACAGCACGACGAGCTCGGTAACGCTCAAAACCGCCAACGCCCTGGGTGGCGAAGGCACAACGCTGGAGCTGGCCGGTCGCAATGTTGTTGCAGAGGGTACAGAAGCCGCATCCATCACGGCGAAGACCATCAACGTGGCGGCCGATACGACGACCCTGATTGGAGGCGCATCGGGCAGTCAGAAAGAGTACACCCTGACTGCGGAGAGCATCAGCGGAAGCGGTGTGTTGGGGAATGCGCAAGGTGGCTTCCGGGGCACGCTCGAAGGTGATACGGCCGACTTCGAGGGCGTGATTGTGGCCGGAATGAACGGGCGCGGAAGTGGAGCCGAGTCTACGTGGACGTTGTCCGGCAAGCTCGGGCAGACCGGGACGGTTGCAGCCAGCCTGGCCGGTACGGGCCGTGTCATTCTGGAGTACGATACGGGTGAGGTGAAAAAAACAGATGAGAAGAAGCTGGTGCGACTCACCGGAAAAGTGGGCGATGAAACTCTGGGCGGCAGCGTGGATGTGGAGCACAAGATGGATGGCGCCGTGCTTGTGCTGGCCGGCGGCGTGCGTGGCGCAGGGATGGCGGCGCAGGCCGTCAATGATTCCACCGGTGATCTCGTCTTCAACGGACATGAAATTTGGCTGGGTGACGACGATTCCGCCGGCAGCTGGTCGGGAGGTTTGAGTGCGGGCGAGAGCAGCGGTGGGGCGGCGGGCGCTTTCGTGCTGAGGCGCGGTGTGCTCGCGCAGGCGGTGGTGTCGGCTCCTGAGGGAGTGGCTATGCGCGTGGACACTGCCCGCGGAGACGCCAAGAACCTGGCTTGGGTGAATGCCGGAGATACTCAGGGCAGTTGCTTCAGCGACATCACGATCAACGCATACGGCCGCTTGCGCCATGTGAGCAGCGGTTTCACGGTAGATGGTGATCATGAATTGCACCTGACTATTTCCGAGGACAATCTGGACGATGCGGCGGGCGCAGAGGGGAAATACCTGATGGATCTTGGGGGCGACCTGAGAGTTCAGCAGGTGAAGAAGGCAGGGGATGACTCGACGTCGTATGTTTTCGAGCTGAACCTGAGCAGCGAAGCGCTCGTTGAGACATTGAAGAGACATCGCAATGACAATGTGCAGACCTTCCTGCACTTGGTAACCGGCGGCAACATCGTGTTTGAGGGTGATCAGAAGCAGCATCTGGATGAGTTGATGCGCAGCGGAAATTACACGCCGTTGCTCGCGGGAATTGGCTTCACGGTCGGTGTGGAGGGCGGCGATCTGACGCTCGCGGGCTCCTCCAAGGACGTGTATATCGTCTTCAACCCGAAGACGGACACCCTGCACCAGAGCGATCCGGATACTGTCACTGATCCGGACAGCATCAATGAGAAGAAAGCCGTGCTGGTGGACAGCGGCGCGACGCTGACCTTGCGCGATGAGGATGCGGGAGCCAGTGAGTCCAAGGAATTCACCCTGCACAATCTCGTCGGTCTCGGGAATTCGACCCTGAAAGCCGGGGATGCGGACAATCCGGACAAACTGGAAGTTACCCTGGACAACAGCACAGTGCTGCCGGCGCAGGATGAGAGGGAAAATGACGGGTGGCTGGATGACAAGACGGGCGACCCGGCCATCTACGACAAGCTGCAGGGGCTCGACACGGAGTTTGCCGGCACGATTGTGGGGTATGGCGAAGACGTGAACTTCACCAAGAAGGGTGCGGGAACTCTCACGGTAGGGAGCGCTGACACACCCGGCGGTCTGAAGATTGACGGGTCGTTGACGCTGAAAGAAGGGGCTGTGCACCTGCTGGGTCAGAAAAAGAGCAACAGCCGTCTTGGCACGCTCGTCTTCGGCTACGACGAGGGAGCTCAACAAGCGGACGAGGAGCGCGGGCTGACCCTCGATGGCGCTCGCCTGACCGTGAACTCCATCACCCCGGGCACTGGAGATACAACGTCCAATCGGGTGGACATGAAGCGGGGAGGCGAGCTCGTTTTCGCGGGAAACAACGAGAGCGCAGCGCTTGAAAACATGCACTTTGCCAGCAGTGACCAAACCGGTACGCTGTGCGTAGAAAACGAGACGAGCAAGCTGGTGCTCGCGGACGGGTCCGACATCCGTGATGCAAACGTGCGCCTGAGCTATGGCGGAACGCTTGCCCTGACGGGTGACGCCCTTTTGCAGGAGGTCGGCGAGGTGAATCTGCAGGCAGCCACGGGCGCAGGAAACGAGCCGGTATCGAAGTTCGGTACGCTCGACCTGAGCCAATCTACCGAAGAACACAGCGCCAGGAGCCTCGTGGGGAATGGCAAATTGACGGGCAAAGCCGCCACGCCGGAGAAAGAGGACGCCCCCGCAGTGGAGGGCAGCTCCCTTTCCATCATCGGAGAACCCGGAAAGGACGCGGACGGTAACGTCAAGGCCTTCTCCGGCATTCTGGAGGGCGGGGGCCAGTTGACTGTGACCGAGGACGCCGAGCTTGTGCTCGATCATGTCACGACGCAAACGAGTGCATCGTCCCCCGGTTATTGGAGTGTGACTGCAGAAGAGGACAGTCGGTTCACTCTGGACAGCTCGCAGTCGAAGAGTTCGGCTCATTTTGGCGCCGTGACGCTTGAGGGAGGGTCGAACACGACGCTGCGCGTCAACACGGATGACGCCTCCGGAAGAGGGACGCCGACCTTCTCGAGTTTCCTGGTGGGGGATGCAGCAAACATCACTCTCGAATCAACGGGAAATATGCCGCTTACCGGTGAAAACGAGGTGCGCTTTGCCCATGTGGAGAATCCCGATCAGTCGAGCATATCCGGAAGCGTCCAAGTGCAGGTGAAGGGATTGGCCTTCCTGCACAGTGAGGTGGAGTCCTTCGGCATGAACGACGCCGGGAATGCCGTGGTGCTCAAGCTCAAAGAAGCCGAGTACAACAAGTTTGCACGAGCCCTGCCGAAAATGGAAAAGAATCCGGTTGCCGGCGCCACGATGTTCTGGTCGGCTTCTGCTCCTTCTCCTGATGAGGCTCTGTATGAGGCGCTGATGAATCCGAACTCTGATTTCCATCAGATGGTGAACGGTCTTTCCATGATGCTGGACAGCGGGGATGCCAATGGATTGGCGCACGCACTGGCGGCTGGCGCCGGCTCCTCCATTTCCACGATTGGTCCGGCGTTGGCGGAAGACATGCATCGCCAGCTCAAAGCCATGCGCAACCGCACAACCACCATGGGCGGCGAGATGCGCTACGACGGCTACGACAATCTGCCGCTCTGGCACGCCTGGATCAGCGGCGAGGGAGGCTATCACAAGATGGACGCGGATAGCTTTGCGCCGGGCTACACGCTCAACAACTGGGGCGGCACGGTGGGCGTGGATGTCGACGTGAGCGCGCAGCGGACCCTGGGTCTGGCGCTTTCCGCGATGTACGGCAATCTGAAGCCGGATTCCGCCGATTCGGCGACCGGGCACCTGGATACGATGTACCTGAGCGCATTCCTGCGCGCCGGCAGCGGCCGCTGGATCCACACGTTCGTGGTCAGCGGGGGTCTGGCGGATGTGAAGCTGGATCGCACGGTGAACTACGGCGGCGGCAGCTACCGCACGAAAGGCAGCACCGATGGCTATGCGCTGGGCGCCCTGTATGAGGTCGGCTACACCGGATTCACCAACAAGAAGGGAACCCTGGCGCTGCAGCCTGTGTTCAATGTGGAGGTGCGCCACGCCGGCATCAGCGGATACAACGAGACGGGCAGCGATGCCGGGTTGCGTGTGGACGACATGGAGCAGAGCGTCGTGACGTTCGGCGTTGGCGCTCGGATGCAGGGTATTGTGGGTCGAAACACCTTCAATCGAGCTTCCATCTTTGAGGCGCGTCTGCTGCTGAAAGCGGATGCGGGCGACCGTTCCGGCACCGCCAGGAACGGGATCATCGGCTCGGCGACGATGGCGGAGGTGGAGAGTGCAGAAGTGGGCGCAGTGGGAGTGGAAGTGGGAGCGGGCCTGACGGTACCGTTGGGGTCGCAATCCGGCAGTCTGTTCTTGGACGCGTCGCTGGAATACCGCAGCGGCTGGACAAGCGCCAACGCATCGGCAGGGTATAGAGTGGATTTCTGATTTTCGATTGACGAATTACGATTGACGATTTGGGAAAGTTCGGCGAGCGTAGCTCGCGGAAAGCGGTCGGCGGCTGCAAGGCCGATTGGCCAGCCCACAGGGCTGCCCCGAAGGGGCGAAAGCTCGTGAGGCGAGCTTGAGGCAATTGCGGAGCTTCAGCGGCGGCGCGCATTCTTTGCAAATCGTCAATCGTAACTCGAAAATCCAAAATCGAAAAAAACCTGACTCGCAACTCGTAACTCATAAATATTCAATGGGTTTAATGTATTTTTCGGTTGCGTATCTCTTTTCAAAAGAGAAGTCCAGTTGCTTTTTTTTATTCTTGCAAATCAGCAGCGGAGAGCTTACGGACAATGCTCGAAATTGTTCCGCAATCAAAAAAGTTGACGAGCAAAGGATAAAGGAGTCCATTTTTCTGTGCGTCTCTTTTTGAAAGAGATGACGGACGGGGCCTTTGATGCCCTTCATACTGCATGTATGACACAGAAAAAAAGAGCCGTCACAGCTCCAGAATCGGAGAAAATTGAGAATTACTTAATTTGCTTATCATAAGCCTATTTGTCGACTGAAACCCGCTTATCTCTTTTGAAAAGAGATAAACTGGTTTCTGCTCGGAGGGTGAACAGTGCACGCGGGAGAGGCGCGTGCGCGCACAGGCCTCCGCATAACAACACCTCAACGTAAGAACTGACATGAAGTTGCACTTACCTTCTCGCTTACGCGCGGCTCTTTTGGCCTGCCTGGCTTCGCTGGCTTGTCCGGCCCTGCCCACTACGCTCGCCTCGGCCTCCGGTTTGGCCGCCCTGGCAGCCTTCTCCCCCGCGCGCGCCGATGAACCGACTGCTTCCGACCCCTCTCTCCCTGACGGCGCTTCCCTTTCCGATGATGAGGATGATCAACTCGAGCCGGATGACTATGGGGTGATGCTTGTCAACAATGCGGAGATCCCCTTGGATGGGGCAAGCTACACCATCGACAGCAGCCAAGTCATCCCGGGGAGCGGAGGCGGGGGAGCAACGTCTTTTGATTCTACGGACACGCTGTATTTTACGTACACTGGGGATGTGTCGGCGAGTTTTTCAGCGAGTCCGACTCTGGCCGGGATCAAGGTGGGAGGCAGCACGACCCTTACCGCAACCGGTCTCTCAACGTATGCCCATTCGGTCAATGTTGAGCAGGGAGGGACGCTCCGTTTTGGCGGAAAAAACGGAGAGACGGCTGCGAACGGGTCGTACACACTCCAACTCAATGAGGGTTATGTCATGGAAGGCGGTGGTACGGTTGAGTTCTGGGGACAGCAGCTGACTTTTGTCGGCGTCAACGCCGGCACGGCGAGAGACTACGGGACAGGGGAGGGGACGCAGTTTAGCGGGACGTTGGATATGCATGGCGCACTGCTCTTCAATAACTGCCTGGATTACAATTTCGGCGGGACGATTAACATGAACGGTCATACGTTGACCCTTTCAATAGGCCAGTCCTCCGAGACGCACATCTACGCTGGTCTTGTCGATTTAAGAGATGTCGTGAGCAAAGGGTACGGGCACGTCACAGTACATGGCGGGTTAACTGGCACAAACCAACATACGCTCAAAATTTCAAAGGTGTCGAGTGCAGGGGGCATCAAGGGACTGTATTTCACCGGGGAAGTAAGCGGGTACTACACATTTACCGTAGAAGGCGTGATAAGTAACGGATCGAATGACGCGGCTCTCGGTGACTGCTTCCAGTTTCAAGCTCAGGTGAGTCTGTCCCAAGATGCTGAATTCAACACTGAAAATAAGAAGGCGAAGATTCACGTTACTTCCAGCGGGAGCATTGCCGGTTCGGGAGAGAGTGGCGCTCAGGTGAGGATCACAAAAAAGGGCGCCGGTACTTTGCAGATCGACGGCACGGTCAGCGGTATTTCAGTGTTTGATGTGCAGGGGGGCAAGCTTGATGTGAGTGGCATGACGGGAGAAGGTGAACTCAACAGCGCCGTTCAACTGGCCAGCGGCAGCGTCTTGCAAATCGGTTCAAAATCTACCATCACAGCGTTGAGCGGCGCCGGAACGGTCACGGCGGGGAGTGGCATCGGCACTCTCGTGCTGAGTGCAGACGGTCTTCAAGAAGAATCCCCGACCGCCTTTACGGGCACGGTGGAGGCAGGGGTGAGCATTGAGGTCGGCACGAACGGGAAGCTCGTGCTTGGCAATGGTTCGGCAGCTACGGTCAACTCCTCCGTCACCCTGAACGGCGGTGCGCTGAAGCTGGTGAACGTGACTGCCTCCGGCAGCTCTGCGTGGACGTTGAACAGCGGCGTGTTGGATTTGACCGAAGCCACCACGATCTCCGGTCTCGTTTTGGAGGTTTCTCTCAACGGGAGCGCCAAAATTAAATTGGACAGCGATAGCATGTCTACGCTTACCCAGATGGGGACGGCCGGTCAATTGAGTCTGCGCCTGGCGGACATTGAGGAACATGCGATATATGACCTCTTCGATGTGACCGGTGTGGATCAGGGTGTCTTGCAGAGTTTCCTGGATGCCGTACTGGACAAAACAGCCCTGGGGCGATCTACGGTGAGCGTTGATGACACCGGGCAAATTACGATAAGCGGGGGACCGCATCAGCTGACTTGGCAGGACGGGGTGAGTACGTGGTCGATACAAGGGACGGGTTGGAGTGATACGGAAGGGGGGGATGGAGCATTTTACGAGGATGATCATGTGACTTTTAACACTGCGGGTTCCCACAGCGTAGCGATTTCCGGACACATTTCGGCATCCAGCATGACCGTTCAGCAGGGAGATTGGACCTTTAACGGTCTTTCTGAGGACAATTCTCTGACGATCTCCGGCGACACGACGGTGGCGGCAGGGGCATCGGTCACATTCTCCGGAGCGGGCAGCGTGACGCTGGGGAACGTGGAGGAGAGAAACTGGTCCGGCGGACTTACCCTCAGCGAAGGAGTCACCTTGGAAATTGAAAAGGGCACGGTGACATTCAGTCAATTCACCTTGGGCGGGGGTGGAGCAACAATCAGCCTGACGAGCAATACAAACCTCACGCTCTCTGCAATCACGGGGTTGAGTGACACAAACAAGCTTGCCATTCGCGGTTCAGGAGGCAGCTTGACGCTGGACGGCGTGGGGAATGTGGGCAGCAATGTCACTTTTTCAGGAAGCCTGAGCAAGCTTGAATTGAAGGGAGGCACAACGATACGGTTGGATGGGATAACCGGCATAAGCTCCTTGGTCATCGGGCAGGGGGCAGAGCTGGTTACAAATACATTTGCCCATGATGGCGCTGGGGATCCCTTATCGCTCACAATGGCGGGGGGAACTTTGAGATTGGCTGTCTACAGTAGCGGTAGCATAAGCGTGAAGGGATTGACACTGGAGAGCGGAGATTCGAAGTGGACGACGACTCACGGGACATACGTTGCCAAGAGCTGGAACTTAGGCGGAACCGTCACTGGGGCAGGCAACCTGACCATTGAAAGCGCTCCGACTTACTCCAATTTCAACGGAACCATAGCGAGCGATATTGATTTCAGCTCGTATTCAGGGACCCTCACGATTAGTATCGGAGCGGGCCAGCAGACAGGCTACCCGGATATAGGTACCGTAACGTTGGGAGCGGGGGCGAATGCCGCTGATTTTTCCGGTTCGGGAAAACTCGTGATGCAGAAAGCAACAGGAATAACCTTGAACGAAGGCGCCAGGCTGAAGGTTTCGGATCAGTTTAATCTGGTGAGACATGGAATGTATGGCGATGGCGTCGTTGATGGCATTCTGAAAATGGGGACGAACAGTGAGCTGGAGCTGGTGAATGTGGAGGGGGGAACGATGCTGCGCATGCAGAGCGAAGGGACGGGTGGGAAACTGCTGAAACTGACGAACAGCCATTTGAGCGTGACGACCGCTGTGCTGGAAAACTTTGCCGCGCTGGAAAATCTTGAAATGAGCGGTGGGTCTTCATGGACGATAGCAGATGCGGAAGATCAGGCGTTGGCTTTGGCAAGGAACATCACTGCAAGCAGCGGACAAAACAGCCTCACCTACAGTCAGGATTCGAAAACGATCACCGTGAGCGGAAACATTTCCCTGAGCGGAGAGGACACCGAGCTGACTCTTGATGTCAAAGGCGGGCTTTCCGCGGTCGGCTCGCTGCAGTACAGCGGAACCGGCGCACGTTTGAGCTGGGCGGGAGGGAAACTGAGTCTTGGCGGCATCACCATGACGCAGGATGGAGTGTTGGCGGTGGATGTGACCAAGACTTTGAATACGCAAATCTCGCTGGGAGCCGTACCGACCGGAGGTGGTGTCCTGACGATCGATTTGACGGGCAATATCATGGATGTGGTGTCGCATGGAGAGGCCGGATACCAACTGTTCTCCGAAGACATGCAGTGCTTGTGGGGTGATTTGTACAGCCTCTTCAACTTGGACGTCCCGAAACTCCGATTTACCGTGAACGGCAGCGCGAGCGGCTTCGACGTGAAGTTGAATGATCAAGGAAAAATTGTCGTCACTGCGGCAACAGAAGCGGAACCGGTGGTTCATACCGGCACCGGGGAGAGCGCTGAGGCCCCGTTTGTATGGAACAACGGCGGAACATGGGACGATGGGGTGACTTACAGCCCCGGAGCGGAGGTGACGTTGCATGGTACGGGAGGCGTTGTGCAGTTGGCCGAAGCAGGACTGGTGGCCGGAACGGTGACGGTGCAGGCAGACTCAGGGACGTACGAGCTGATCAGCGCCGAGGATGGAGAGGGGAGTTTGTCCGTGACTGGAGACCTGGTGGTGGGCAGCGTTTTGCAAATCGGGGTGGGAGTGGATGTGGCCGGAGGGATGAAGGGGAAGGATGGGCAAAGCGGGGACATTATCCTGACAGGGGAGAAAGGCTCCCTTGACCTTGTGCATGAGGTCAACGAATGGTCCGGTCACATGACTATGCAGGGAGGAGCGACGCTCAAGTTGTCCGGACAGTTGACGGTCCAGGAAATGACCCTTGGTGAAGGGGATGGCAACATCGTGGTGGGCAAAGTGGACGGAGAGGAAGATGCCGTGCTTACCCTGCGTCAGCTGGAGAAAGTCGGTGATGGCGCCGGGAGGCTCCATGTGAGCGGGAAAGGCAAATTGGTGTTGGATGGAGTTAACGCGGAGGAGGGTGAAGCAGCGATCAACTGGTTAGACATTGCGAGCGGCGGCACGCTGGGCGCGCTGGAGTTGAAATCGGGGGCGAAGGTCGAGTTGGCGTACAATATGTTTCCTCAAATTGGCGAGCTGACGCTCGGCGGCGGGACCATGCGGGTGACCAGTGTAGGTTCAGTGAGTACATTCCAAGTTAAAAAATTGAATGTGGCCGAAGAGACGGAGAACACCTTTCGCAATCCGTCGGCAATGACCGCTGTTTTTACTTCTCTCCAGGTGGACGGAACGGTGAGGTTCGAAGGCGGTACGTACGGCACCACCCATTTCCGTTTTCATACAATCACCGGAGGAGGAGTCATCAACTTTTTGGCCGGCAGTTTAGCCAATGCGGAATTTTCTGCGGACACCGATCTTTCGGGGTTCACGGGGACGATTACCTATGCAGCCATCCGGAATGGGAATTACGGCAAACTCTCCTTTGCAGCAGGAGCGGACGCAACCGGAGGCAGCGGGAAGTTCATCTTGACCGGCGCAAGCTCCATGAGCATGGGGGCAAATGCAAAAGCGAGGTTCAATGATGAGTTTGCTGTGTCGTCTTATAACAGTGGACTAAGTTTAGGAGCCGGGGCGGAGTTGACCTTGGCGGACGTGGTCAACGGGCGGGCAGACATGGTGACTGACGCCAGGCCGGAGTCTGAGGGAGGTGGTGCGAAGACAGGCGACTACGCCAGTCTGACCCTGCAGAGCAGCCGCCTGACATTGTCGAATATCGGCGCGGGAGTGGGCTTGAAGAATCTGACAATGAGGGGCGCGGCGTCCACGCTGACGCTTCACTCGCTCACGGACGATGCATTCGCCCTGAGTGGCACACTGAGCGTTGAATCAGGTGAGAACACCTTGCAGATGGAGCAGCAAAACAAGCAGCTTCGCGTGCAAGAGATGCGCATCACGGGTGGAAGTCTGTCTGTGAACGGGGTGGCGGGATCGGTTCTGACCGTAGGAGATGTGCAGCTCGGCGCTTCTTCTGCCGGGCAGGCTGTCCAGCTCTCCCTGAACATGACCGGGGGCGCTACCCTGACGAGCGTGACCTGTCAACAGGCAGGCAGCAGCCTGAATTGGGTGGGAGGCAAGTTGGCAATCACCACTCTGACGATGACAAGCGCCGGCTCCTTGTGCGTGGACCTGAGTGAAAACACACAGACGGTGATTTCGTTGGCAAATGCCATAGTCGGGGACGGCGCCTTGACCATCAATGTGACCGGTGGCGTAGGTCATGTGCTCAGCTTGCGGGACGCCGGGTACCAGCTGTTTGACAAGGATGAAATGTCCGAGGAAGTCCTTCGAGGGCTTCACGATAAGCTGATTAACGGAACGTTGATTATCAAGGCGGGAGACTACAACGGGTTTGAAATCAGTCTGACGGAGGATGGACGTCTGATCATCAAATCCGGCTCGGAGGCGAAAGAGGTTACGCACACCGGAGTGCAAGGAGGGGACTTTACCTGGGACTTCTCAACGCCCAATTGGCAAGATGCGGATCATCATGATGTGGCGTTTGGAAGCGGCGATAAAGTCAAGCTGCTGGGCGTGGGCGTCAACGTGACATTGAGTGAGAGCGTGTTTGCCGATAGTCTGACCGTGCAGGCAAAAGGGACCTACGTGCTCAGGACGCAAGGAGGGGAGAGCGCTTCCACGCTTGAATTGATGAATGATTTGGCGGTTGGCAGTGATTTGACACTGCAGGTGAAGGCGACTGTGGACGGCAGCCTGACTGCAGTCGAATCTTCGAGCGGGGCCCTGACGATTGATGCGGGCGGCGAACTGGATCTTGAAGGCGTCGGGGTGACGCACACTTGGAGCGGCGATTTAACCATTCAGGGTCAGGGCGGGCTCACGCTTCACTCCGCCCTGGCGCCGCATGCGCTGAGCATCGGTTCCGGCGGCGGCAGGATCAGGCTGGTGGGAGAAGGCGCCCGCATGACCGTGAGCGGGGCAATAGTGGGATTGAGCGCGGAGAATAAACTGACGGTAGAAGGAGAGGGGGCGGGCACGCTGGTGTTTGAGAACGCAGGCGATTTGGCTGACAACGTGGTGCTGAGTTCTACGATCACCAGGCTTGAGCTTTTGGAGGGGACATCCTTCGCGGGAGGTGGTGGTGTCTCTGGGAATGGCTTAAATTGGGCAACGAATATTGATGTGAAAAGTGGCAGCAGTCTGAAAATCAATGCTGAGGGTTCCAACGGCTGGCGTGTTACTCATGTAACATCCCGAATTACTTTGGACGGCGGTAGTGTCTCAATTGAGGGAACGGGCCGTTTCGCCGCCAACCACGAAACTGTGATGATTGATGATGTCGTCGTGGGTTCCGGTGGCGGAACGATTTCGTCGGTAGGCGCCTATAACGCCCATGTAAAAGATTTCTCTCTGCAAAACGTAAGCGGGTCGGGCGATTTGCATTTGAATCTCAGTGGCAGAACCGGTTTCGATCTTACCATTCATTTCCGGGCCGGAGATTGGTCTGCATACAGCGGCACAGTGACTATCGAGGCGCTCAATGTTCAAGTGGAGAGCGATGCGGACCTGGCATCGGGAGGAGCCAGCTTGCAAGTGCGGTGTACTGATTGGAGTCAGGACGAAAATTCAACGGCCCGAGTAGCGACCAATTTCGATGTGAGCGGGGCGCTGACACTGGGCAGTGGGGCTCAGCTGGAATTGTCCGGTGTGAGCGCAGGAACGGCAGAGAGCATGAGCGCTACCAACAGTGTGCTGATCCTGAACAGAAGCGCGTTGACCGTGACCAATGCCTCGGGAGATTTGTCCTTGACGAGTCTGACGGGGGATGATGCCTCCGAGCTGACGTTGCAGGGGACAGTGAATCTGACCGTGCGGCAAGGCTCCTTCCTGGGGACATTGACGCTGGGAGAAGGGAGCGCCATGCGGGTGAATGGCAACTTAATCTTGGGCGAGCTGGTAAGCGACGGGGGCGGATTGAGCAGCCTGACACTGGGAGATGGCGCCAAACTGACAGTGGACAGAGGGAAGCTGAGAGCGGAAGATGTGACGCTCGGGAGCGGCGCTGTGTTGGGCGTCAATCTTTCGGAAGGGGTCGTGCTGGACTTCGGCAGCATCACGCTGAGAGATGGCAAACTGACGATTGAGTTGAACGGGGATCCAACGGGAGAGGAGCAGCAACTTTTCGACAACACTAATAATCAGTTCAAGAAATTCTTCACAGGAGACAATGTCGATCTGAGGGGAACGTGGACGGACTGGGACTTGGAGGGCCTGGATGAGGAGGGTTGGCTGCATTTCAAGAGTGTGTCCGGAGTTGAGTGGGTCGGTGGAGATGGAGACACGTGGTCGGAAAAAGATGGTAGCGACCAGTGGGAGGGGACGGACGATCCGAGAGGCAAGAATTTGACTTTTTCGGAGGATTATGAAGGTACGGTGCTCATAGACGGACCGGTTCATCCGAACAAGGTGACCGTCAAGAGTGGAACATACAGATTCGAAGATAGCGACCCGGATGATCCAGGCGGCGGTCTGGAATTTAAGGAGGACTCCACGGGCGTGTTGCAGGTGGGAGGATTCAAGGAGGAGGCGAGGCTGACGCTTGACTTGGCAAATACGAACTTGCCTTCCATTGAATTGAGAGCACGCGGCACATTAGTCATAGCGGCCGAGGGGGCGCTGACAACGGCCGGTACGGGCGAAGCAAGAGACACCACGAAACTGAAATTCATGGGAGGTGTGCTGG
>CANQAD010000034.1 GCA_947588735.1 uncultured Akkermansia sp. | reverse complement strand
CATCTCTTTTGAAAAGAGATGAGCAAGCAGCAATCGCTCCAGACCATTAACAATTAACGTTATAACTCATTGACGCTTTTCATTTGACTATTTTTAATCCGGGGCCATGGCGAGTCGAAAACTCGGAAAAGCAACCAACGGCTATAAAATCAATTAGGCAACGTGACATTCATCATCAATCTACGCAATGCGCACATGATCAACAACTCGTCAATCGTAAACAGCAAACGCATTTCCTAATGCGGTTGCCCTGGGGGTCTATTTCATATGATTGACAAAAAGACGTATGACAGGTAAAATGAGGGGGAGCGCGTATGGAGAACAACTACACGGAGGAGGATATCAAAACGCTGGATTGGCGGGAGCACATACGACTGCGTCCCGGCATGTATATCGGGAGCTTGGGGGACGGGTCGGCATCGGATCACGGGATCTATGTGTTGCTCAAGGAGGTGATCGACAATTCGATTGATGAGTTCGTGATGGGCAACGGCAAGAAAATTGTCATCAACATTGATGAAGACGGGACATGTGAAGTACGGGACTATGGGCGAGGCATCCCGCTGGGCAAGCTCTACGAATGCGCCGCACAGATCAACACGGGAGGCAAGTATGATGGCGAGGCCTTTAAGAAGTCCGTCGGTCTGAATGGTGTAGGCATCAAAGCGGTGAATGCGCTCTCTTCCGAGTTCACGGTGCAGGCGTATCGTGAGGGGAAAACGCGAACCATCACCTTCCGTGAGGGCGTCAAAGTGAAGGGGACAGACACCACCACTAAAACCAAGGAGGCAGACGGCACTCGCGTTAGTTTTCTGGTGGATCGTACGATTTTCCCGGAAGAAGCGGCATACAACGCTGAGTTTGTAGAGCGCATGTGCCGCTACTATTGTTATCTGAACACGGGTCTCACCATCGTTTTCAACGGCAAAAGCTTCTCGTCAAAGAACGGATTGCTCGACCTGCTGCGCGAGGAAATGAGCGCCGAGCCTCTCTACGAGCCGATTCATCTGGTAGGGGACGACATTGAGGTGGTGATCACGCACGGGGATTCCTACGGCGAGTCGTATTACTCCTTTGTGAACGGGCAGCACACCACGATGGGCGGTACCCATCAGAATGCTTTGAAGGAGGCCATTGCCAAAACCCTGCAAAACTTTTACAAGAAAAGCTACGAAGCTGCCGACACCCGAGCTTGTATTGAAGCCGCCATCAGTGTGAAGGTGATTGAACCTGTCTTTGAGTCGCAGACCAAAACAAAGCTTGGCAGCAACACCATGGGGCCCGGCAAGGAAACCATCCGCACCTTTGTCGGTAATTTTCTGGCCAAAGAACTGGACAATTACTTGCACAGGCACCCGGACATTGCCGCCGCCATTGAAGAAAAAATCAAAGAAAACGAGAAAACGCGCAAGGAAGTGGCTGGCGTCACCGGAAAAATTGCCAAAGAACGCGCTAAAAAGGCTAAAGTTCACACAAAAAAATTGCGCGATTGCCGGGTGCATTACGACTCCAAACACAAGCGAGCTGAAGACACGATGCTCTTCATCACCGAGGGCGACTCGGCTTCCGGCTCCATCACTACTGCACGCGATGCCGAAACTCAAGCCGTTTTCTCCCTGCGCGGCAAGCCGGCAAATAGCTACGGGATGAACCGTTCGGCGCTCTTTGAGGAAAAACGCAACGAAGAGCTCGATTTCCTGCACCTGGCTCTCAATATCGACAAATCCATCGAGGATCTGCGCTACAACAAGGTCATCATCGCTACGGATGCAGATGTGGACGGCATGCATATTCGCCTGCTCATGCTTACCTTCTTCATCCAGTATTTTCCGGAGCTGATTCGCGAAGGGCATCTCTTTATCCTGCAGACGCCGCTCTTCCGCGTGCGCAACAAGCAGAAGACGATCTACTGCTACTCGGAGATCGAGCGCGACCGCGCTGTGAAAAAGCTCGGCAAAGCTCCGGAGATCACCCGCTTCAAGGGCCTTGGCGAGATCTCTCCCGCCGAGTTCAAGAACTTCATCGGCGATGACATCCGCCTGCAGTCCGTCACTCTGGAGAATGCCCACAATTTGCGCGATGTGCTGCGCTTTTACATGGGCGACAATTCCGATGACCGACGCCAGTACATCATCGATAACCTGCGCATTGAGGAAGACCTTGCCTGACCCGGCACTCCCGCCATGAGAACACTCATCATCGCACGCCACGGCAACACGTTCCGACCCGGGGAGACTCCCACCCGAGTCGGCGCTCGCACGGATCTCCCCCTCGTGGAAGAAGAGCGCGCCCGCGGCATCGGTCTCTACCTGAAGAAACTTGGACTCACTCCCTCCCGCATTCTTGCCGCTCCCCTACAGCGCACCCGCCGCACTGCCGAACTCGCAGCCGAAGTCCTCGGCAACCCCTGCCCCGTGCAGATTGAAAACAGACTCGTCGAGATTGATTACGGACCAGACGAAAACCAGACTGAGCAGGCTGTTGCACTCCGTCTGGGACGCGTCGCCGCCCGGGCCGTCGGCCGTGATCCCTCTGACCTCACCGAAAAAGAGTTGGAATCCCTCGGCGTCCTCGCCCTTGATCTCTGGAACACCCAAGCTGTTGTGCCAAATGGCTGGGTGGCTGATCCCGCCACGCTGACCGAGACTTGGCAGAGCATTGCCGCCTCCATTGTCGAGGGCGAAACTCTGCTGTGCGTCTCCTCCAATGGCGCCATTCGTTTTGCGCCGCATATTACCGGAGATTACGTCGGCTTCTGCGCTACGCATGACATCAAGGTCCCTACCGGAGGCGTCTGCATTTTTACGGCTCGGCCTGGTGAACCATGGCAATGCGCCGAATGGGGCATTAAAGCTTTCAAAAAAATCTTCTGAACAGCTAACCTTATAACCACACACACTATGGACATCAAAAAATTGAAACCGGCCTGGGTCGATGAGTTCAAAGCTTTCGCCCTCAAAGGCAACGTCATGGATATGGCTGTCGGTGTCATCATCGGCGGCGCTTTCGGCAAGATTGTCTCCTCCCTCGTGAGCGATATCATCATGCCGCTTGTCTCTATCCTCACCGGCGGCACAAAAGACCTTGCCGCTCTCTCCTGGAAACTCAGCGAAGCCGATGGCGCGGCCGAGGTCAAGTACGGCGTTTTCTGCCAGACCGTACTGGATTTCCTCATTATCTCGCTTTCCATCTTCTTCGCCATCCGCATCCTCTGCTCGTTCCGCGCAAAAGCAAAAGAGGAACCCGCCCCTGAGGAACCTGAGGCCACGCCAGAAAATATTCTCCTGCTGCGCGAAATCAGAGATTCGCTCAAAAAGGGTGAGTAAAAAGAATTCGGACGAGCCGAGTGTGCTGTCCCGAGGGCGTCCTCACCTTCTTGGGGTCCGCAATGCCTCAGCCAAATCGCAGACGTCGTCAATAAAAGAATCGATCCTGAAGAAGCATCCGCCGGGTTAAGCGCTGAAGCGCCCCGGCGGATTTTGTGGTATGATCGAACCTAGTTCTTTTCGCATATTATTAGGACGAAGTCGGATGCAGAAGTCAACTAAAAAAATCAGATACCGCGGGAGAAACTATATCCATCCATGTGAATATCAATGATTTAAATATCAAGGAAACTTTTCTCGAGCCCCCCGGTTCGCTAATATTCCAAATTGCCAACAGCAACCGCATTTGGAAGAAGTCGAGTAACGGAGAAAATGTCTGAAAAGGTTGACAGGTCTCGTTTTTGTGCCAAAAAGGACACGACAAGAAAGGTCCCCATGACGAGAATTGAGTTGACCCTTTCTTCGTTCCGGCAGGTTTGAACAATCCGAAAAAATCTGCGCAACGCGCTAGCTTCTACATCGTCAATCGTAATTCGAAAATAACCAACGTCTTATGCTGTATGATATACCGTTGTCTACTATTGGGAGTGCTTTTTCTTGGGACAAATGAGGGTCGCCCCTTGGATAAGTTTCCCACGCTTTACAAAAAAAGAGGATGTGGTATAATGCGCAGCTTTCCAAAAGAGCTCATGAAAAACCTGCTATCGATTGAAGAACTGACCGGCGAACAAATCAGGGAGCTGCTGGCGTTAGGGCACAGGCTGAAAGCAGAACGCGGGCGCCACGCAGAGCAACCGCTCGCCGGGCAAACCTGGGCGCTCATTTTTTCCAAATCGTCCACGCGCACGCGCGTGTCGTTTGAGGTTGGGGTGAGTGAGTTGGGCGGGCGGCCTATGTTTCTCTCCATGCGCGACACGCAACTCGGGCGTGGCGAACCGGTGAGAGACACGGCGCGTGTGCTGGGGCGCATGGTGCACGGGGCAATCATCCGCACGTATGCGCAGGGTGATGTGACGGATTTTGCCAAATACTCGGGTATACCGACCATCAACGCTCTCACCGATCAGGAACACCCTTGCCAGATCCTGGCGGATTTGCTCACACTGGAGGAACGATACGGCACAGGTGCCTGGGGGGGGATGAAAATTGCGTTCATGGGTGACACGGACAACAATATGGGGCGCTCGTGGATGTGGGCAGCTAAACGACTCGGCTTTACACTGGCACTGGGCGGACCTCAGCATGCCCTGCCGAGTGCGGATGTGCTTGCTCAGCTTGATTACCCCGGTATCATCTGTACGACTGATCCTGTGGAAGCCGTGCGCGACGCCACTGTTATCAACACGGACACGTGGATTTCCATGGGACAGGAGAGCGAGAAGGGGACCAAGGAGAAAGCATTCTTTCCCTACCAGGTGAACCGTGAATTACTGACGCATGCCGCACCGGGACATAGTGTGTTTCATTGTCTACCCGCCTACCGTGGTTACGAAATCACCGATGAGACGTTGGAGGCACATGCGGATGCCATTTTCACCGAGGCTGAAAACCGCTTGCATGCGCAAAAAGCCGTGCTCTACACCCTTGCCCAGTCATGAGCTACGCAGAACGTATTGGAGAGTTGCTGGACGACCTGTCTGTCTTCGAGGATTGGCAGGAGCGCTATGAATACCTCATCTCGCTGGGACGTCACTTGCCTCCCATGCCGGAACGGTATCGTCGCCCGGAACATCTCATCCAAGGCTGCCAAAGTCGGGTATGGGTGGGCACGGAAGTCGTGGATGGAGCCTTCATCATTCACGCCGATAGCGATTCATTGATTACCAAGGGACTTATCGCTATTTTTGTGCGCCTGCTCTCCGGGCTCACTCCGCAAGAAGTGTTGGCGGCCGACCTGGGCAGGCTGGACACGGCCGGACTGAAGGAGCATTTGGCTTCTACTCGCGCAAATGCCCTCACCACGATGGCCAGCACCATCCGCCGGGCCGCAGCCGAGTACGCCTGAAATTCCCTCCATGCATGCTCGTCTGGACCAGCTGCTGGCAGAACGCCGCGCCGCGCTTGAACCTGCTACGAACACCTGCAGGGTTCTACCCGAAGGGCTGCTCTTTCCGGGGGTGAGTGTGGATGCGCTCGCCGGACGTTTTGTGGTGTCGTTGAGGGATCGAGAATTACCGGAGGAGCTCGGCGAATGGCTGCTGGCAAGCAGGGCGGATGTATTTGTCAAACATCTCTCAAAAGGTGAGAAGAGTGCGCCGGAGCCGCTGCGCACTCCTCAACAGCCCCTGCAATTCACGGCGAAGGAAAATGACGTGCGCTACCTGCTGGACATGCACAGCGGCTACTCACAGGGGCTCTTTATCGACCAACGCGACAACCGGGCCAGGCTGCGCCGCCTCTGCCACCCTGGCATGACCGTGCTGAATCTTTTTGCCTACACTGGCGCTTTCTCTGTATGCGCCGCCCTGGCCGACGCGACGACAACCACCCTGGATCTCGCGCAGGTCTGTCTGGGGCGTTGCCGCGAGAATATGCGCGCCAATGGCATCGACCCGGCGCAACATTTCTTCTGCAGAGGTGACGCAATGCACTGGCTCACCACCTTCGCGCGACAAGGAAGAAAATTTGATGTCATTGTGCTGGACCCACCCACATTTTCACGCGATGCAAAAGGCCACGTGTGGCGTGCCGACCGCGATTATACGGAACTGGTGCGTCGCGCTATGTCCTGTCTGGCGCCTGACGGGCATATTCTTTGCACCACCAACTGCCGAAGCGTGAGTGCAGCCGACTTCAGGAAGATGGTAAACGCTGCAACGCCTCCAACAACGCACTTGGAAGAGGTCCCCATGCCCTTTGATTTTGCACCGGAAACTTATTTGAAAACGCTATGGATACACAGCTGACCCCTATCGAGCAAAAAGCTCTCTCCATCTTCCGCCAGCCACCGAGACGACTCAACTGCGCACAAACGGTATGCTCCGCCATGGAGCGCGAGGATTTGGTCCCCTCCATGCAGAACTGCAATGTCGGCAAAGCGCCCGGCGGCACGTGCGGAGCACTCTACGCGGCTATCACCATGGCCCCGGAACGTGAAGCCGAGTTGCGCGAGCTCTTCACTCGCACTCTCGGGGCAGACAAATGCGCGCTGCTGAAACGCAACGGGCGCGTGCCCTGCCCTCACTGCGTGTGCACAGCCGTGCGCGCCCTGAGCAAAGCCTGACAGACCTCAGTCCTTGGCTGATTTGGGGTCAAAAGCATCACGTAACCCATCGCCCAGGAAATTGAGTGCAAGCAACGTGAGGCAGAAGAAAATAGCCGGGTAAACGAGCAGCTGCGGCGCCACCTCCAAGCGATCTGCCCCTTCCTTAATGAGCGTACCCCAAGAGGAATTGGGCGCTTTCACTCCCAAGCCGATGAAAGAAAGCGTGGACTCCGTGAGGATGATGCCTGGCACGGCAAGAGTCGTGTAAACAATGACGGTGCCAAACAAATTCGGCGCGATATGGCGGAAGAGGATCGAAAAATGGCTGAGTCCCAACGAACGGGCGGCAAGCACGAACTCCTGCTCACGCAGCGCGAGCGTTTGGGTGCGTACAATGCGCGCCAGTGTGAGCCAGCCTAGCGCACCTATCGCCAAAAAGACGGGAGCAAGGCCAAAAAGAGGCGCCACGGCATCGCGGCTCCATCCCGTCAGTTGAACCACGTAGTCCGTCATCTGTCGACACGGCTCCTCAATGCTCAAGGAGAACACGACGACGACAACGATAAAGGGCAGAGCGAAAAGCACGTCCACGGTGCGCATCATTGCGGCATCTGTACGACCGCCCGCGTAGCCGGACACCATCCCGTACACCACGCCCAGCATCACGGCAACTGCCGTGGACAGAACACCGACCAGCAGCGAAATGCGACCGCCGTAGAGCACTCGCGACAGCATATCGCGTCCCAGATGGTCTGTACCCAACCAATGCTGCAAACTACTCGTCGCAGCAATGTGGTCCAAATCCGTGAGATTCGGGCTGGCGATGCAGGGGAAAAGGGGTAAGACAAAACACGCCAGCGCCATGAGCGCCAAAAACACGACCGATCCCGTCGCCACACGGTTGCGCAACAGCCGCTGCAGAGCGTCCCTCAGCAGTGAATGACCATGTGATCTGGAAGTTACGGAGCTCATGCGCGAAGTCGTGGGTTAAGCCATGCCTGGCAGACATCGACGGCGAGATTTGCAATGACGATGAGTACGCCGTAGCAAAAGACAAGTCCTTGTATGAGGAAATAATCGCGATCCATCGTAGCATTCACAAAGTGCAGCCCCAATCCCGGCACTTGGAAACAGGATTCTACGACAAAAGAGCCTGTGATGAGCGCTGCGAAGGCCGGTCCCAGATACGACACCGTCGGCAGCAGCCCACTGCGCAGCGCATGCACCCACAGTATGCGACCGGAGCCGGCGCCCTTTGCCCGTGCCGTGCGCACAAAATCGGAGGCGAGCGTTTCCAACATCCCCGCACGGGTGAGACGTGCCACGTACGCCGCATTTGCCGCTCCCAGCGCCACCGCCGGCAACAGGATGCACAGAGGATTGTCCCACCCGGCTACACTCAACCCCGGCACATGCGCGCCCAGCGTGATACCCAATATCGGCGCCAATACAAAAGAGGGAATGCAAATGCCTGCTACGGCGGTGAACATCAGCAATGCATCCGTGCGTGTATTGCGGCGCCAGGCCGCCAACATACCCGCCGGGATGCCCGTCACTACGGCCAGCAGCATCGCTAGACACCCCAGCTCCAGTGATACGGGAAATGCCTG
The DNA here is from genome assembly GCA_947588735.1 of uncultured Akkermansia sp. Taxonomy (GTDB): domain Bacteria; phylum Verrucomicrobiota; class Verrucomicrobiia; order Verrucomicrobiales; family Akkermansiaceae; genus Akkermansia. The sequence goes on along the minus strand of CANQAD010000034.1, from coordinate 18,298 downwards.
CATAATGATCTCCGACACCTGTACCCCTTCACGTACCAGCGAGGGGCCAAAATCACCGTGCAGCAGAATCGCTTTCCAGTAGCGAAAAAATTGCTCCCAAATGCCGGCATCAAGGCCGTACAGTGAATTGAGTTGAGCAAGCACATGTTCCGGCAGCTTGCGCTCACCCAAAAACGGGTTGCCGGGCAGAGCGTGCACTAAAAAGAAGGTGAGAGACTCCAGCACAAAGAGCACGAGAAGCCCCTGTCCAAGACGTCTGACCATATAGCGTATCATGGCTTCACCTCCACGGCATCCAAGGGATGATTGTCCAGCAAGAGCGGGAACCAGCCGCCCACGCAAGGAGACTTCATATACGTGCGTTCACTCCAATACAGCGGGATGACGGGGCATGCACGCAGCATCTCCCGCTCAGCAGCGGCCAGGCAGGCCAGACGTCTCTGTGGGTCAGCAGCTCGGCGAGCAGCCTCAAGTTGCTCATCGCAAACGGGGCTGCCCCAACCGGTGCAGTTATTGCCGGCGCCGGTCTGCCAGAGCTCCACAAAGGTGGCGGGATCCAGAAAATCGCCGCTCCATGAACAGGAAGATATATCGTATTCCCCATTCTGCAACGCAGCCTTATAAGCAGTCCACTCACATGCACGAATCTCTACCGGCACACCGAGCACGCGCACCCACATTGCTTGGATGCTTTCAGCCATTACACGCTGAACGTCACGCGAGGTCGTCATAATCTGCATGGTGGGGAAGCCTCGTCCCTCCGGAAAGCCAGCCTGCGCCAACAAATCACGTGCCAGCCGTTCACGCTGCGGTTGGGACATGTTCTGTACATTGACATCTGCTGCGCTGGCGTAATCCGCCGTGGGCGGAGTGAAACCATAAGCCACTTTGCCCGCGCCGCGTACAACTCGTTGCACCAATGCCTCACGATCTACCGCAAGAAAGAGAGCCCGGCGCACGCGTGCATCATTCAGGGGGGCGCGCGTGGTGTTGAGGCGGTAGAAAATGGTGCAGTAATAGGCATCCCGGCAGAATTCCTGCGGTGCACGCGTGCGGGCATAGTCAAGCATCTCCGGCGGCACGTTGTTGGAGATATGAAGCTTGCCGCCAAAGTACATACGCGTCTCCGTGTAGCCGTTCACAACAGGCAGAAAGCGGATTCCCCTGTTGCGTACTTCCCGCGCACGCCAGTAGCGAGGATTGGGCGCCACGCTCATAAAATCGTTCAGACGATGCTCTTGCGGCACATAAGCCCCGTTCCCCACCCAATTTGCCACGCGCGACCAAAGGCTGCGTCGATCAAGCATACCGCCCATTTTTTCCACGTGATGCGCGGGAAGCGGGAACCAGGTGAAGTGCAGGAGTCGGCGCAATAATTGCGGTTCCGGGGCTTCGAGCTCCAGTACGAGCGTGCGGTCGTCCGGCGTACGCACGCCTACGTGCTCCCATCCCGACTCACCACGATTGAAAGAACGTGCGCCTCGCAGCGGGAAGAGCATCTCGGCATAACGACCGCCAAACTTCGGGTGCAACAAACGATGGTAGGCATATGCAAAATCACGGGACGTGACGGGATGTCCATCGCTCCACACCGCAGAACGCAGGTGGAACACCCACACTCGAGCATCCGTTCCCGCCTCCCATGATTCCGCCATTCCCGGCAATACCGCCCCGGAGTCACGTGCATCCGGCCGCACCAGACCTTCTAGGATCGTCGAAATCACTTTGCCGTCAGCTACAGCCGTGGCTTTATGAGGATCAAGACTCTGGATTTCTGTATTATTGCCCAAAAGAAGGACCCCCTGCCGTGCCGCATCAACCGCACTGCTGTCGCGATCCCCGCAGGCCGTAAAAAAAAATGGCAAGACACCGAACAGGACGCGTGCGATCCGCCTGAGCGGCGTTGTATGCCGCCTGAGCCGCGGATTACTCATCTTCTGATGCGTCCGGCTCCTCAGTCATATCCGAGTCATCCTCGCCGCCGTGTGCCAGGATGAATTGCAGGTCCTTGAGATCCAAACTGGAGGCGAAGCCGTCATCGCCCAGCACATTGGTGACAAGCTGGCTCTTGAGGATTTGGAGCTTGCGAATTTTCTCTTCCACGGAGTCACGAGTGATGAGTCGATAGGCAATCACCTTGTTCTTCTGGCCGATACGGTGCGTACGGTCGATGGCCTGGCTCTCCACAGCGGGATTCCACCAAGGGTCATAGAGCACCACGTAGGATGCAGAAGTGAGGTTCAAGCCCGCGCCGCCGGCTTTCAGCGAAAGCAGGAACACGCTCGGCTCCTTTGTCGTCTGGAAACTCTCAATGACGCCTTTTCGATCCTTCACTTGCCCGGTCAGGTAGTGGAAGGTACGGTTTTCCTCCACCAAGCGATCCTTGATGATATCGAGCATTTTGACGAACTGCGAGAACACCAGCACCTTGTGTCCTTCCTCCCGCAGTTGGTCAAGCAGGTAAAAGAGTGCGTTGAGCTTGGCGCTGCTCACATCGCGGTAATTAAGTTCAGCTGTGCCTAAATCGGCCTTCAGCCCCCGTTTCTCCACAATTTCCTTGAAGTCGGGCAAGAGCGCCGGGTGACAGCATATCTGTCGCAGCTTCATAAGCCCCTGCAGGATGGCAAAAGAGTTCTTCTTCACTTCTTCGTTGGAGTCGAGACGGAGCAGCGCTTTCTGGATCTGACGCAGCTCATGGCGATAGAGTTGCAGCTGAATGCCCTCCATGCGCGCCAGCACCACTTCCTCTGTTCGCGGCGGCAGATCCTTGGCCACCTGCTGCTTGGTACGACGCAAAAGGAACGGCTTGAGGCGGGCAGCCAAACGATTCTGACTCTGTGAGTCCTTGCGTTTGTCAAAACGCTTCTTGAAATAGGCGCGGCTACCGAGTACACCGGGCATCGCAAACGCCATAAGCGACCACATATCCAGCAGCCGATTCTCGATGGGAGTGCCGGAGAGCACCAAACGATTGTACGCGATGATTTCTCGCGCAGCCTTGGCGGCCTTGGAATCCGGGTTCTTGATTTGCTGCCCCTCATCCAAGATGACGGTGAGCCACTTGATGGAATTGATCTGCTGACCGCACACGCGAAGTTGAGCGTAGTTGATGACCACCATATCCACCTCGGAGAGGATGTGCTTCACATCTGCCTGTTCCTTGTTGCGAATGACCATCACGCGTACACCGGGAGCAAATTTCTCCGTCTCCCCTGCCCACACGTCCAGCACAGACTTGGGACATACGATGAGCACCGGCGGGGTAGGTTCCTGTTTCTTGCCCTTGCCTTTGCCGGAGTGTTTGCGTGCCCAATCCTCGCGCAACCAGAGAATGTAGGTGATGGACTGAATGGTCTTACCCAAACCCATGTCATCTGCCAGGATACCGCCAAAGCCATTCACCGCAAGGTAAGCAAGGAAGTGGAAGCCTTCCACCTGGTAGGGACGTAACGTGGCCTGCAGAGAGCTCGGAACATCTGGCCGCACATCAATCTGAATCTCCGCCGTGCGTTCCTTAATCTTTGCCCATGCCTGAGGATCGAAAACTTCTGCCGCTCGCGGGTCTGCAAGCTGCAAAGCATGCATGCGGTGCGTCTCCCCGGACAGGTCATAGGGATCAAGCCCCAACTTGGTCACAGCGTCGCGTTCATCGTCGTTGAGTTTGATTTCCAAGCGCATCCAAGTGCCGTCATCCATGCGCACATAGCCGCCGCGCGCTGCTACCAGGGAGCGAATTTGCTCTTTGGAAAGGGTGAGTCCCTCCACATCAAAGACAACACGCAAATCGAACCAGTCTATTTCCTGCTTCACCACCTCAAAGCGGATGGAAGCCGCGACAGGGTCGGCCAGCAAGGATTGCAGCCCCTTGTCCATCTCAACATGAACCGTCTCCGGGATGGCTTTCACCCACTCTGCAAACTTCTCCGGGAATTGCTTCGTGATGCGAGTCTTAAAAACGTTGCCAGGCAGGTCAGCCTTGCTGCCGTATATCCCTTTGAGCCACTTCTCAATCTCCTGCGTGTAATGCGTGCTACCCGTCTCGTCCGTCAGGTCGTCTTCCTTGGCGCGCGGCAAACCGTATGTGAAGGTCATCTCCTCAATCATCGAGGGGATGGGATAGAGAAAATCGCGGATGAAGCGCAGCAGCGTACCGTCCTTCACTCGTACCTGTTCGAGGACCTCCCAATCATCTTTCCCCAGACGCTCTCTGCGGCGCCCCGGTTTATCTTGAGCAGTCACTTCCAGCAGGACGTGCTCGGTATCTACGCTGGTAAGCCCCTTCGCAATTTTCATGTGGAACGTGGGGATCATCTCGATATCCACAACGCGTTCCTCCATGCTGGGCGGCAACGTGGCGCCAATTTTGCGAAGAAACTCCACTCCGTCCAGGCTGTCAATGACGGCTTTCGGGATGGAATAGCGCGGCTCTACCTCCGTGCCCTCCATCCACCGCGGCGGACCGGGAAACACGGTCTCATCGGACTGGTAGAGTTCTTCCTGCCCCGGCAACTGACGCACAGAGTGGGTGACGTGCACCCCTGCTGCGGTGACCAGCTGCAAGCCGTAGCAATCTGGTACGATGGGGTCGTCGATGCATATCCATTTCAGCGGCTCCTTGACCACCTTGAAGTAGCAGTCATCCAAGTTGAGCAGGTAGCCCTTCAATGCCGGTTGGTGAAAAAGACGGTTCATCACGCGGCATGCTTCGTCCTTGTCCAGATCCAGCATCACCGCACCCTCGCGCTCGCTGTAATCATTCAGCACATTGAGCAGGATATCCGACTGCGGATCCATTTTGAACGAACCACGGATAAAGCCGATCATAAGCTCATCCAGCTGCGCCTTTTCACGGATGGGCTGCCACTCGTCGGCATCCAGATGACGGTACTCGAAGTGAGCCTCGTTGATGGTGGAAATGAGACGCATGTGCAAATTGGTGCGCGGCGGCTGGGGCGGGCGCTCATTGATACTACGGATTCGATCGTACCACGTATTGATCTCTTTCTCGTGCTCCCACTCTCGCATGCGTGTCTGCACCTTGCCAAGGTCGGTGACCACGCTCATGAAGGTGGGAAAACTGATGCGCTTCTTCGCAAAGGCGTAGGCTATGTAATTCCAAAACTCCAAGATATTGCGTGGCGGAGTTGGCCAAAGCTCCAGTGCCTCATAGCCGGAGATCTCCCAACGCGGGTTGAGGCGCACAAGGTCGTGGTCGTGGATTTCCTGCTCAATGGAGAAGCGGCGGTAACGCTTTTCCAGGCGATTCACGTAATCTTCTTCCCGGGCATCCAAATCACGCCCCAGCTTTTCTTCCAGCACATCGGTAAGCGGTATCTCGTTCAGCTCGTTCGGACTCTCCGGCATGTTCGTACCGCGGTACAAACGCTCTATCATGGTAGCCACCAGACACATCCCCGCTATCTCCTCGTCCTCTGCCGTACAGGAACCGTACCAACGGTTCCCCTGCAGTCTGAGACTCGTACGGAATACGCCCTTTTTCGTTTCTACACGCCCCTGGATAAAGAGATGATTGCCGAAGATCTGGGTCACGGCCCCTTCTTTTTGCAACTTTTCACCCTCATCGCGCACGTTCTCTGTGTATGCATTGAGGAAATTGAGCGTAGCTCGATCCGGATTAAGTGACGAATTTAACATGTTACACCTGCCTTGCTGATTTTATTCGGAGCCCATTTGCTCCAAGCCCCGCATTTCCACTGTGGCTTGATTTCATTGTAACACGATCCCTTGAATATTTCAAGATGCGCTTGACTCTTTTTTTATTTTTTTTACATGGAATGACCCATGGTCAATCGTTGTCCTCATGCGTTCACTCTGAAAAAGCTTTAATCCCGGAAGAAATCTGATGGCTGAGACAAATGCAAAACTCCCGAGCCAGGGAACATTGAGCGTTTACGCTTTCCAATCTGGCCAAGCTGAGAATACAACGCTGCAAAATTCGCTGCGCTTTCGAACCGATCACCACTCGTACCGTTGCCCGCTCCCGCCGCCGGGACCCTGCAGCCATCAGTTGCTTTCAGCGAGCAGAAATCGCCGAATTCTTCCAAATCGTCAACACCCCGGCGTTCATTGAGTTTTCTGTGAAACGCGACCGTTTATAAGCACAGCAGCTCATCCAAAGCATCTAGCTTCTTGGACCCGTAAAAATTCGACTCAACAAGCCGTGAACGCTGCTCGTTCAATTTGGACTCCGTCGGGTGAACAATCTGCCGATACCCGGGGAGGTCAGTGGAACGACGTTCGCTGATCAGGAGGCGCAAACCACCGGTCTTTGCAATCCACGGCAGGCACTCCAGCAAGGAATCCGCCGCAGTATCGGCACTCGCCCGATCCATAACCTTGGCATACTGTTGGTGCATGCGCTCAAAAAGATCTCGCAGAGCGCGCAGTTGATTCCCATAATCCTGAGCGTTCAATGTCGCATCTGGAATGGTGTTGAAAACAAACTGCACGGGAAGCCACTCCATGAGTTCGCGAGCCTGCTGCTCATTGCAACGCACACGCTCTGCCAGCAATCGAGCCGAAAGAGCATCCACTCTGTAGGATCTCATCAGCTCATCCACCGCCTTGTTGTGTTCATAGTAGTCGCGACCGGAGAGAGGACCGAGGGTCTCTGCTTCCAATAGGCTCACATAAGCCTCTGGAGCTTGCAAACGTCGCGCCAGGGCGAGACATTCCGCATCATGCTCCGGAGTGTTGCGATGGCTCGCCTGAACGAGAAACATCATGCGCAGTAAAACCACGCGTTTAATAGCGCTGCGAGCGGCTTCCGTCTGGTGTTCCGGCATAGACTTCAGCTGTTGCTCTATGTTCTCTGCGTCGGCCCGAGACACAGGATCTTGCCCTGTCGCAGCGGAACACCCCAGCAAAAAGATCAGCGGTAAGATGTATCTCATTCCAAGCTTCCCAGATAAAACTTTTTTTTGCCGCGGCGTAGAATAAACAGCTCGCCGTGCAGGGCATTCTCTGGTGTGAAAGCATAAGAGGTATCCGTGATGACGTCCCCGTTCACCGAGACTGCCCCGTTTCCCACAAACTCACGCGCTTCGCGCTTGGATGAGCAAATGCCCGCCGCCACGAGTGCATCTACGATCTGCTTACCCACCGGCAGCTTCACTTGTGGAGCGCCGCGCAGCCCGGTGCGAATATCACGCATGCTCATGTCTGCATATTCACCAGCAAAGAGTTTGGTGCTGATCTGCACGGCATTTTCGAACTCTGCGACACCATGCAGATCCGTGATTATCTCGCGCGCCAAGGCCCTTTGAGCGACACGCAGCTCGGGATGGGCCGTCTGTTCGGCTTCAATGTCCATGATTTCTTCCGGCGTGAGGAAGGTAAGCTTCTTCAAATAGCTTATCACTTGAGAATCCTCCGTATTTACGAGAAATTGGTAAAGCTCGTATGGACTTGTTTTCTCCTTATCCAGCCATAGAGCGTTCCCCTCACTCTTTCCAAACTTGTTGCCCTGGCTGTCGGTTACTAGCGGCATTGTCAGGCCATAAACTTCGTCTCCTGTCGTCTTGCGGATGAGTTCAATGCCCGTGGTGATGTTGCCCCACTGATCACTGCCGGCCACCTGTAGATCCACGCCACGTGTCTCGTGTAAATATTTGAAGTCGATAGCCTGGATCAGCATGTAGGAGAACTCGGCGTAAGAGATACCCGTTTCCATCTGTCGGCGCACGTGATCTTTGCTGAGCATGTAGCCGATATTGATGTACTTGCCGTAGTTGCGGAGATAATCAATGACATTCAGATCCTTGACCCAGTCATAGTTGTTGACGACCTCGAATCCAAAAATCGCCTCCACTTGGGCGCGTAAGCTCTCGTAATTTTTCATCACGAGCTCCTTCTGCTGCAAGTCGCGCTCCACTGTACCTCGCGGATCGCCGATGAGCCCGGTAGCCAAACCTACCAAGAGCAACGGGTGGTGCCCCGCACGCTGCAGGCGTTTGGTGATAAGGAAGCTTGAATAATGCCCCAAATGCAAACTGTCTGCTGTTGGGTCGGTGCCGATGTAGAAAGTCATCCCTCCCGCATTCAGCTTTTCAACCAGCTTTTCGTCCGAGATCTGGTTAATTAACCCGCGCCATTGAAGTTCCTCATAAAAAGCCATCATGGGGTAGGCATTGTACCATAATTTCCCCTCTCTGGCAAGTGTGGCGAGACCCGACCCGTGGCAAATGCACATTTGTCCCAGGAAAAAGAGATCCCATCAGGTGCTTATCGCCGCATAATGAAGGATAATCCATTTATAATTTTCGATTTACGAATTACGGAATTACGATTTGAATATACGTTCATGATTCAAAAAAATTGCGCAATGCCCACATTGGCAATAAATTGTCATCATCAATCGAAAATCGTAAACAGCAACCGCATTTTCAATGCACTTGCCTTGGTTGGCCCGTGGCAAATGCTTGACGTACTGCCCGACATGGTATAAGGTATGAAGTATGCAGGGAATAGGGAAAATGATGATGTGCGTGCTATTGTCCACGCTGTGTGGCGCCTGCATGTCATGGTGGGCCCAGGACAGGCCTCAGGAAAAGGAGTCGAAACCAAAGACGCTGCCGCCCCTGCACTTGGGAGCTATCCAACAAGTGTACCCTTCGCAAAAGTTCGCGCTTTTGCGTATGATTGGTCCTATTCCTGATCCGGGAACCACGCTTATCTCTCACCCGGCGGATGGCTCCTCATCACGCATAGGCAACCTCATGGTTTCAGAAAACAGCAAGCCGCGTAAAGGCATGCTTGTAGTTGACATTCGATCCGGCACAGTGATGAGCGGTGACCGCGTGTTCCTGTACCGCAATGTAACACCGCCGGAAGGAACCGAGACCCTGACCTCTCCGCCCGGTGAAAACAACGCAGAAGCAACCTCAAAACAGCCTCCCTTGCAAATACGCACGAGCGGAACCACACCTCTGCAATCAGAAGCCGAGCCTGACAACGCAACCACCGCTCCCTCGACCCCTGAGGACATTCGAGCAATCCGCGACGCGTCTCCCTCGAATGGACCAGCCTTTCTTCCCTCTTCTCCATCCACACCACCTACCACTCCCGACTACCTCGACGACATTCCCGACCATATCAGCGAGTGGAATTAATATTCGACCATTCACCCCATACATCCATGCCAAGAAAACCGAAAAAAACAACGACCGATGGTCCTGAACCACGCCGGACTACCACGAAAAAAAGCCCTGCTCCCCGGAGTCGAAAAACTGCCCTGAAACGTAGCGAGAAACAACTGTCTGTTTTGATGAACCCCAAGGACATGAAAGCACTCACTCAAATCGCCGACCGCATGCAGATGGCTCAGGGAGTGCTGGCTGTCCTAGCTCTCTCTGAGATCTTCAGATGGTTTGGGGCAATTTATCAGCATATCTTCCCGGATCTGACGACTACAGGTCGAACTCGCCGCAAAGCCAATATGGCAAGTATGACTGCAAGTCTGCCCTTCTCCATCGAAGAAATGCAGGAACTCCTCTCCGACACCTCAGAGCCCCCCGCGGTAAGGCGCCGCGGACGTCCCCGTAAAATACGCATCGAAGCGAATCCGTCTTCCTCTCAAAAAGCGCTGAAAAACGAAGAGCCTCCCACTGTAAAACGCCGCGGGCGACCGCGCAAGGCAGCGTTACCCCAGACCGCTGCACCCGACAAGGCAGAGGAAAAGGAATCATCCCGAAAAAGCAAGACCGGAAAAATCACTGCCGGGCAAAAAAAGTCAAAGCGCACCACTCGTAAACGCAGCGGACGAATCGTAAAGAGAAAAGCAACGCAGCAGCCTTCGACTGCAACGGCCGCATCCGTTGAATCTCCAGCTGCGCCCAAGCTTGTGGCGCCTGTAACTACCCCGGAGAACCCGGCGCCTGGGAATGACCGCCAAGAGTGATTACCCACCTGCCGTCACTTGGAATTCACAGCTGGGCACCATGCTGGCTGTGGCTGGCAGCGCTGTAGGCTTCGGTAACTTCCTGAGATTCCCCGGACTAGCGGCTCAGTACGGCGGCGGTGCGTTCATGATTGCCTATTTCAGCGCCTTTTTACTGCTTGGAGTCCCGCTCTGCTGGGTCGAATGGGCCATTGGACGCCGTGGCGGCATACTGGGCGGACACAGCTGCGCCTCTGCCTTCATGCTCATCAGTCACTCTTCGGTGTGGAAATATCTCGGGATTGCCGGTGTGCTTGCCCCACTTGGCATCGGGATGTACTACATGTACTTGGAAGGATGGACCCTCGGCTACTGTTGGAGTACCGCCACCGGTGCACTCAGCTTGCACAGCAGCGAGGAGTTTACCGATTTTTTCACACGTTTTACCGGCAGCGCGGCAGACGGTGCAGCGTACACTGATGGCAGCTACCTGCCGTACTTCTTCGCCATGGCAATCGTGATCAATCTGTACCTGCTCTATCGCGGTATCACGCGGGGTATAGAGCGATTCTGCAAATGGAGCGTGCCGGTACTGCTTATTACTGCTCTCATTATACTGATTCGCGTGCTTACTCTCGGCACACCGGATGCTACCCACCCCTATCGCAACGTTCAACAGGGTCTTGCCTACATGTGGAACCCCTCAAAAACAGTACTGATGGTGGATGATAAAACGGTAGAGATGATTCCGGTGACCGCCTCCGAGCAGCAAGCGAGACACATTTACAACCAAGTGCAACAGGCTTACCCGAGCAAACAAGTCGTACATGAGCACATTTCGCTCATCCGAGGCTTGTCGAACCCTGACCTCTGGATTACCGCCGCCGGACAGATCTTCTTCTCCCTTTCCATCGGGTTCGGCACCGTGCTCACCTATGCCAGCTATGTGGCACGACGTAAGGATATCGCACTTGTTTCGCTCACGGCGAATGCCGCTAACGAAGCTGTTGAAGTAGGTTTGGCGGGAATGATGATTGTACCGGCGGCCGTTTCGCTGCTTGGTGTAGCCGCGGCGGCCGGTGCCAGCACCTTTGGCTTAGGCTTCAACGTGCTGCCGGAGGTCTTTGCTGCCATGCCCGGCGGGCGCATCTTTGGCACGCTCTTCTTTGGCTTGCTTTTTCTTGCATCTGTCACCAGTTCTATCTCCATTCTCCAGCCCACCATGGCCTTTTTGGAGGAGTTTTGGCGGCTCAAACGCACACAGAGTGTTGTCATGGCCGGTCTCATTATCGTCGTAGGCGCATTCGCCGTATCGTGGTACACCGGGGACGGCATGATGGCCCTTAGCACGCTGGATTTCTGGATGGGGACAATGTGCCTCTACCTCATTTCAGCTCTGTACTTGGTGCTATTCAGAGCAGTGTGGGGCACACGCAACGGCATTCGCGAACTCGGACGCGGTTCGCGCATTCCTCTGCCCCGAGGGCTTGGCTTTGTGATCAATTGGATTACACCGGCAATTCTGCTCACCATTTTCGGCTCTTGGCTTTACAAAAACATTTTTCAATCTACCAGCGAGCATATCCGCAATTTATTGGATGGCAAGCCAGGAGCTCTTTTGCCGATGGCATGGATGTTGATCATCTATGTCTTTATGATTTTTGTCGTACATACCTCTCACCGCTTCCACAAACGCCCTTCCAAACCGACCCTTCCGACGCCATGACTCTCTCTGGCATCATCACGATGATTCTCTCCATTGGTTTCGTCTGGGGGCTGCTCATAGTGTGCGTGTGCCGCCTCATCCGTGAACCCACTGACAAGCCGACCAGCAAAAAGTCTAAAAACTGACTTTTCCCTCGACTTAAACCTCAAACAGGTGTGTCACAGAATCATCGTTGTGGATATTTGCTATCGCCTGCGCAAAAAGCGGCGCAATACTCACCGTATCCACATGCTCACCATAAGCCATGGGGACAGAGTCGGATGTAAGTAATCGCTCAATCGGGCTCGCTTTGAGCCTTACCCGTGCTTTTTCATTCAGAACTGCGTGCGACACGCCAGCAAAAATACGAGCTGCACCGTGCTCTTTCAAAATAGCCGCTGCCGCGCACAGTGTACCGCCAGATTCTGTCATATCATCAACCAGCAACACATCTTTCCCATTCACATCGCCAATCACCGCATGAGCATCCACTTCGGTGGCAGAAATCCGCTGTTTGGCAACAATCGCCAGCTGTGTACCCAGAATATTGGCATAATTTTTAGCTGTTTTGACGCCGCCAATGTCGGGGGAAACAACCACTAAATTTTTGAGATCCTTGACATAGTGCTCCTTCAGGTGCTTGAGGAGAACGGGAAGCGAATACAGATGATCTACCGGTATCTCAAAGAAGCCCTGAATCTGCGCCGCATGCAAATCCATCGTAAGCACGCGATTCACCCCCGCTGCCGTCAGCAAATTTGCCACCAGCTTCGATGTGATGGGCACTCTCGGCTTATCCTTTCGGTCCTGCCGCGCATAACCGTAGAACGGCATCACCGCCGTAATTCTGCTCGCACTCGCTCGACGCACGGCATCCACCATCACCAACAGCTCCATCATGTTGTGATTCGTCGGCGGACATGTCGGCTGTATGATGAAAACGTCTGCACCTCGTATGCTCTCCTTAATCTGCACAAAACTCTCACCATCTGGGAAGGTATTGACCGCTGCATCACATAGGGGGAGTCCCATCACATCCGCTATATCCTTTGCCAACTGAGGGTGGGCAGTTCCGCTGATTAGTTTCATATGCTCAAGTAAGGTAAGTCCGCGCCCTATCGTAACACTTCGTGACAAAAAATCAAGCCCCGAGTCTCCTGGGCTGCCTTCATTTGGATGAAGGCGGAAAGTAAAGAAACCCTCCAGTCGACTCACCACACTTGTTTCAAAGCACGAAAACCGCAATGACAATACGCCCCGCGATGCGCATAAAGCTTTCCCTCTCTCTTATCTGAGCACGCCCGCCGTCCAGAACAAGTCTTCACACAAAAAAACGCTCAATATCAATAAATTGTAATTCATCAATCGAAAATCGTAACCAGCAACCGCATTTCCCATGCGTTTGCCCTGCCTGGTCGGAGACCAGACTTGACATGACGGGGCAGAAGGGGGTATAGTTTGGACACCTATGAGATACGCGGGACTTTATACAGCGCTGATTACGCCATTTCGCGACGGAGTAGTTGATGAAAAGGCTTTCCGGGCGCTCATCGATACACAAATTAGGGCAGGAGTGACGGGCATTGTACCGGTGGGTACCACAGGCGAATCCCCCACCCTCTCCCATACCGAACACATGGAGGTTATTCGCTTGGCGATTGAGTGCGCAGCCGGACGCTGTCAGGTCATCGCAGGTACCGGATCGAATTCCACCGCTGAAGCTATTGCCATGACTAAAGAAGCGGCAGCCATGGGTGCGGATGGCACGCTGCAAGTTTGCCCTTATTACAACAAGCCCAGCCAAGAGGGGCTCTATCGCCACTTCAGAGCCATTGCCGAATGCTCTGACCTGCCCGTGCTGCTCTACAGTATTCCCGGGCGCAGTGGTATTGAGATTGCCGTGGAGACCGCGGCGCGGCTGGCGTTGGATTGCCCCACCATTGTTGCCATCAAAGAAGCGGGCGGCAGCGTGGATCGTGTCAATCGCCTCGTGCAGGCAGTGCCGGAGGAGTTTTCCGTTCTCTGTGGAGATGATGGACTCACGGTGCCCTTCATCGCTTGCGGAGCAGTGGGTCTGGTTTCGGTGACATCCAACGTAGCGCCGGCGCAGATGAAAGAACTGGTGGATGCGGCTCTGAGCGGCGACGGTAAGAAGGCGCTTGCCCTGCAAAAGAAGTATTACCCGCTCATGAAGGGACTGATGAGCTTGGATGTCAACCCCGTACCCATTAAGGCGGCTATGGCGCTGCGTGGAGACATTTCTTGGGAACTGCGTTTGCCGCTTGCTCCGCTGGCAGAGGAGAAAAAAGCCGCGTTGACTGACTTGCTCCGCCGCTTTGAATTGCTTGCCTGACCTCTTACTTTAACTCGCTATATGAATATTCTCGTTACCGGTATCTCAGGTCGCATGGGGCAGACCGTGAAGCAGGCTGTGGAGCTTTGTCCCGATACGACATTGACCTCCACCCATGACGTGGGGCAGGATGTTACTGCCGCGCTTGCCAAGGCTGATCTGGCCATTGACTTCTCCTTTCACGGCTTCACGCCTGAGTTGCTTGCTGCTGCCGTAGCGCAAAAAAAGCCGCTCGTCATCGGCACAACGGGTCACACGGATGAAGAACGCGCCGCCATCACCGATGCCTCCAAGAGCATTCCTATTGTCTTTGCTTCTAACTACTCTGTGGGCGTGAATACGCTCTTCTGGCTCACGCGCAAGGCCACGCGCATCCTGAAAAATTACGATATAGAAATCGTGGAAATGCACCACCACCACAAGCTGGATGCACCCAGCGGCACCGCTCGTTCCCTGGCAGAAGTCGTATGCCAAGAAACAGGCATGGAATACAAGAACGATGTGATGCATGGGCGCGAAGGCATGGTTGGCGCACGTCCCCAACGGCAGATTGGCATGCATTCATTGCGCGGTGGCGATGTGGTGGGCGATCACACTGTCATTTTCGCCACTGATGGCGAGCGCGTGGAGCTTGCGCACAAGGCCTCCAGCCGCATGACTTTTGCCTCCGGAGCCGTTCGTGCGGCTCTGTGGTTGGCGAATCAACCGGCCGGTCTCTACAGCATGCAAGATGTGCTCGGTTTCACAGACTGATTCCTCCTGCTGCGCACGCCGCACGGGGTTTTCCCTCGGTTCGAACAGAGGTGATCGTCTGGCGTTCCTGGAGAGTGCCTGCGATCGCCTTGCTGAGTGCTTTGGCAATTTGCGCCTTTCGCAGGTGTATGAGACGGAGCCGGTAGATTGTCCGCCCGACAGTCCGTCTTTTCTGAACGCCTGTGTGGAAGCGGCCACAACGATGCCGCCGGAGGAGATTCTTCGTTACTGTCAAGAAATCGAGGAAGCACTCGGACGCGTTCGCTTCGGCATCTACGGCGAAGCTCGTACCTGTGATATCGACCTCATCTACTCCGGCTACCTGCAAGTGAGCTCCCCCCATCTTACATTGCCTCACCCGCGCGCCACACAACGCCGCTTCGTGCTGCAACCCTTGTGCGACATCGACCCGTCGCTCGTACTCCCCGGGCAAACTTCTACCGTGCAGGAGCTTCTCGCACGCCTTCCGGAATTGCCTTCCGTCACTCTTTTCGATCTGTAAACCGCCATGACTACCGAAGAAAAAATTCAACGCATTCAAGCATGTAAGGGGGTGCTCCCTGTCGCACAGCTCACCGCCTACGATTACCCAACAGCACGTCTGCTGGATGAAGCAGGCGTGGATATGCTGCTGGTGGGAGATTCGCTGGGGATGATGGTGCTGGGCTTTCCCGATACGACAAGTGTGACCCTGCAGCACATGCTGCACCACACCGCGGCCGTAGCGCGGGCTCAGACGAAAGCATTGCTTGTGAGCGACATGCCCATCCACACCTACGACACCCCAAAACAAGCCTTGGAGAGTGCACGTGCACTCATTGACGCAGGAGCTGAGGCCGTCAAACTGGAAGGTGGCTGCACAGTGGAACCCATGATTCATGCCTTGGTGCAGGCAGGCATTCCCGTGCAGGCACATATCGGTCTGCTGCCTCAACACATCAAGGAGGACGGCGGTTACCGCATACGCGGCAAGTCAGATGCCGAGGTCGCAGCCCTCATGGCTGACTTACAGGCTGTCACTCGCGCCGGCGCCTTTTCCGTCGTCATCGAATGTACGCGGGCAGATGTCGCGGCACGGCTTACAGCAACCGCTTCTATCATCACCATCGGCATTGGAGCCGGACACGGCACCTGCGACGGCGAAGTGCAGGTGTTCCATGACTTGGTGCACTATTTTCCCTGGTTCACTCCGCGCTTCGCGGTGCAATACGCCGATGTGGCAGACGGCATTACCTCTGCTGCAAAAAAGTGGACTTCTGGTCTTCTTCTGCCCCGGGAAAAGTAGGCGACAACGTCCTTGGGGAAGCTTCCCATGGTCTGAATATTCGCGCTGCTTGAGGTCTGTTCGTCGCCATAAGCCACAGGCGATCGCAACTAGGACAAAACGGGTGTCATCCCATGGTTGCAGCGTGTGTCACGCCTTCCCACTGCCACCGCACTGGGGACATAGAAATCCGTTAGGCAGCTTTCCTTCCCCGTGGCAGAGTGAACAAGAAACAGACTGCTGCGCTGTGGGGTTCTCGGAATGAGAAGGCACCTCGACTGCCTCTTCGTCATTCAGCGGCGCTTCATCATCAGGAGAGGTACTTCCTTCCTCGTTGTCCACACTTTCCACACAGCACATCACTGCGAAGATGGGCAGTCCGATTCCCGGAATGAGCGCAATGAGCGCATGCCATCCCGATTTGCCAATATCATGCATCCTGCGAACGGCTGCACTCACAGCTACAATCAACAACCACGCGACAAAAAGATAAAGCAGGGTCAAACCAATGCCAGTGCATGCCACACGAAGGCCTCGCAGAAACATTTTCAACCAATCTTCGAGCAATCCGCCCGCCAGCAGGCTCATGAGGTTCAAGACCTGCGCGACTGCCCACAGCGTTATGCGCACCGCTACCAGAGCAGTCAATGCCATCAGTGCAAGTCCGGTCGTGGTGAGCCAAAATGTCAGCCTCGGCATGCGTCCCGTGAAATGCACGTTGAACTCCACTGACTCCGAATCGCGCATGATTCCATTATGCGCGTAATCCGCCAATTTCTCACCGTATGCGGCGAGGTGCGGGTGTCTCCCTGCAAAACTCCCCCAATACTCGCAAATTGTTTTGAATCGTTTGCAGCCCATAACCTCGTGCTTATGCAAGCTCCGATAAGAAAACTTCCTTAATCATCCCGATTCGCAGCAGTTCTGCATGCATGCACGGAAGCAAGAAGCTTTACCGGGTCCTTCAGTCCCGGAGCAAGCTCTACTCCGGAATTTAAATCGATGCCATCTGGTGAACAATGAGCGAGAAGTTTTGGAATGTTTCGAGGGTTGACTCCGCCGGCGAGAATCCACGGGTGCGGGAAGTTCACGTGTGAAAACTGCTCCACATCGAGCGATTTTCCGGTACCGCCTGAACCGATATTCGCTCCGGCATCCAGCAAATACATCGCGCAATAGGGCTCCCACTTGTCTAGTTCTTCTTGTAAGGCCGCCACACTTCCACAATGTTCTGGCCATATCGTGCGGATGATTCGATCTGCTCCGATTTTTTCGGCATCTTCTGTAGTCTGCGCACCGTGCAGTTGAGCATAGTCGAGATGGGCAATTTGCATGATACGCACAATCTCTTCCGCCTGTTGACGTACAAAAACGCCCACACGCGAGGCAAAGCGGGTGTGGATGGCAGCCGCACGCTCTGCCGTGATGCTACGCGGGCTGCTGCGATGAAAAATAAAACCGACATAGCGCGCTCCCAAGGCGAGCGAAGCATCCACAGTGCCGGCATGCGTCTGCCCGCACACTTTGATGAAAGGGAGTTTCTTATTCATGGAGGAGTTGGTGTAATGTTTGTTGCGGATCGGGGGAAGTCATGAGAGCCGTGCCGACCAGCGCAGCATCGTACCCGGCGGCGGCGGCATCTTGCAGGTGACTACGCTCGCTCATGGCGCTTGCGGCTATCCATATTTCTCCCGGTGCGCGCAGTGAAGCCAAATGCAGACCCGCCGTACGGTCTGTGGAGAACGTTTCAAGGTTACGCGCGTTGACCTGAATGATGCGAGCGCCACTCTGGCGCGCCATAGCAAGCTCCCGTTCAGAAAAAATTTCAACCACGGCGTGGATGCCATGCTGCTCTGCCAATTCCCTCAAACCGCGCAGTTTGCCAGCATCCGGCGTCAGCGCAACGATCAGAAGCAACGCACTTGCAGGAGTGGCCAAGGTCGCTCGCACTTGCAATTCGTCAAAAATAAAATCCTTTCGCAGCAAGGGGAGCCCGGATGCATACGCCGCCTCCAAGTCCTCCACCCCGCCGTGAAAATAGGTTCGTTCGGTGAGTACGCTCATGCACGTAGCTCCACCTGCAGCGTAAGCAGACGCCATCTGCTGCGGCGTCACTCGGTCATTGATCACCCCCGCAGAGGGCGAGCTGCGCTTGTACTCCGCAATCACCCGCAGAACATGTCCGGCGGGAAGCGGCGAACGTAGGGCAGCGCAAAAATCCGGACGCGGGGCGACAAGCGGCTGCGGCATGTGGGCGCGCAGAGCTTGCAGCTCCGTCTGCTTGGCATCAATGAAACGTTGCAGATTCATGATACTTTTCCCCAC
>CANQAD010000033.1 GCA_947588735.1 uncultured Akkermansia sp. | reverse complement strand
CAAGAACAGTACATCAAGATGCTCAACACGGCCAAGAAGGAGGGGTACGCCTATCCTGCCGTGAATGTCACCACCATCGAAGTGATTAACGGCGCCCTGAAAGCTTTTGCCGAAGCCAAATCCGATGGTATCATCCAGATTTCGCTGGGCGGCGGCCAATTCGCCTCTGGTACCGCCGTGAAGGATTCCGCCACCGGAGCTATCGTGTTGGCTGAGGCTGTGCATCGCCTGGCGGAGAAGTATGATGTGCTCGTTGCGCTGCATACAGATCACTGCCAAGCAGATAAGATCGACAGTTTCCTGCGCCCGCTGATTGCGGAATCCAAGAAGCGCATTGCTGCCGGTAAGGGTCCGCTGTTCAACTCTCACATGCTGGATGCCAGCGCTCTGCCTATGGCTCAGAATCTTGAAATCTCCAAGCAAATGCTCAAGGAGTGCGCCGAGGTAGGCATCGTCCTCGAAATTGAAATCGGCGTGGTTGGCGGTGAGGAAGATGGTGTGGACAACAGCGGACAGCATGCCGCCAAACTCTACACTTCGCCGGCGGATATGCTGCTCACTTATGAGACCCTGCACGGGTTGGGTGAATTTATGCTGGCGGCAACCTTCGGTAATGTGCACGGCGTGTACAAACCGGGCGCCGTGAAGTTGGAGCCCAAGATTCTGCGCGATGGCCAGAAAGCGGTGATGGATAAGCACGGCGAGGATATGCGCCTGGTGTTCCACGGCGGTTCCGGCTCCGATCTTTGCGACATCCGCGAGGCGATCTCTTACGGCGTGGTGAAGATGAACATCGACACCGATACCCAGTACGCCTTCTCCAAGCCCATCGTGATGCATATGTGCCAGAATATTGACGGCATGCTCAAGATTGACGGCGAAGTAGGCAACAAGAAGGTGTACGATCCGCGTTCTTACCTCAAGAAGGGCGAGCAAGGCATCTGCGACCGCCTCAAGATTGCTACCTCCGACCTGCTCTCCGAGGGCAAGTCCCTTTTCGGAAAGATTTGATAGCAACCTGTATTTTTCATTTCACTCCCGTCGGTGTTTACTCCCACCGGCGGGAGTTTTTTTAAGACCGTGGCAAGCAGCCGCATGAGGACACGCGTTTGCCATTTACGATTGACGATTTTTTGATAATGTGCGCGTTGCGCAGTTTTTTCAGATCATTAATTCCTGCGAAAACGAGAAAAAAAGGCAACTCAATTCTCAGCAGAGGAGCGCACCTTTGGTACAAAACGAGACCTGTCAACCTCTTCGACCATTTTCTCCGTTATTCACCTCCTTTCAAATGCGGTTGCCCTGATACGTCAGCAGCGCAACGCTTGCTCGGTTTGTCTGAAAAAAAATTTTTTGTGTCATGCTTGTAGAAACAGAGTTGACACGAACGTTACGAAGGGTAATATAGCCGCACGCACGTCAAGACCCTTGACAAGGCGGTTAGAGGGTGGATTATACACACGTTTTCAGCAATATGTCAAAAAAGCTTCAAAGCCCCTCTGGGAAATCCGAGAAAAAGAGCAAGAAACCTTTGGTCAAAAAATCAGCAATAAAATCGGCCGCAAAGAAGCCTGCACCCAAGGCGAGCGCTGGGAAGTCAGCGGTCAGGAAGCCTGCTCCTGAGAAAGGAGTGGCAACGACGAAAACAAAGAGTAAAAAGCCGACGGATGGAAAAAAGCAGCCTGCAAAGAAGTCTCCTGCTGTAAAGACCACCCGTAAAGAGACGCCCGCCAGGAAAGTTGTGGTCAAGCAAAACCAAGTTGCCAAAACCAAGTCTGCGACGTCCGGCAAGGCGACGGTTCGGAAAAAGGTCACTGCAACGCATGAAGCCGGGAAGACAACGCGAAAAACAACGACAGCGAAAGGACCGAACCGTGCTCCAAGCGCCCCGAAGAAAACAACTGCCTCCAAAACTCTGAGGAAGGCAACGGCCCCCGACAAGGCGACAGTCCGAAGACCGTCACCCTCTAAAAAGGTGATTGCAAAGCCTGCCCCCGGTGTTTCCAAGAAAGCCGTTGCGAAGGTGAAGCCAGCCATAGCTCAAAAGAGGGACTCGCAGAAAAGAAACGTCGGGAAACCCCTTGACCGGACAAACAAGAAGGCGGCGCTCAAAAAACCGACCTCGCCCCAAAAAGCAGAGAAAAAGCAACAAAGCGCCAAATCTGCACCTCAAAAAACTCCGGTTCAAAAAACCGTATCCAAAAAGGGCGCATCCGCTGAGGGGCATGCCACAAAAGGCGCGAACACAAAGCCTGCGATCCCTGGAAAAAAACTCGAAAAGTCGGAATCGTCCGCCAGGAAAGACACGAAAAAAGCGGAAGGAAAGGGGCACGCAACACCCGCACAGCCACAGAAACTTCCCAAGAAGAAAGAAGCAAGTGTGACGCCTCCTGAGGGCCGAGAAATTACCGGCAAAACGACGCGTCGTTCCATCAATGTGAAGGTGACGCCGGCTCTGTTGCAGGAGTATTTTCCGGACGACTTGACGCTGAAAAATGCTTTCAAGAACTTGGTAACGCTGGCCAAGAAAAACGGCGGGTACGTGACGGATGACGACATTATCTCCTCGCTCCCGGCGGAAGGATTTGAGGAGCAGGATACCGAGCGCTTGTTTGAGCGTCTGCACTCTTGCGGGATTGAAGTGTTGGAGGAACCGGCGGGAGCCGGGACGCTTACGGCGGATGAATTGAAGGCTTTTGCTGAAGGTGACCACGGACATCTCATCGAGAATCCGGTGGTGCAGGGAAGATTGCGGCAGTTGGTGCTGCAAGCCAACGACCAGGGTTTCCTGACATACGATGACATCAATGATGTTTTGCCGGCCTCAGTGATTGATCCGGAAGATCACGAGAAGATCATGGACTGCCTGCGCAGCATGAACTTCAAGATTATTGATTCTTCGGAGATGGGCGAGGTGGCGGCTCCTGCACAAGAGGACACTCCGCAAGAGCAGGATGAAAGCGAAAAAATGGCGGATTTGGATGATCCGGTGCGCATGTACCTCAAGCAGATGGGTCAGAAGGAGCTCCTGAAACGCGATGAAGAGGTTCAGCTGTCACGCCGGATTGATCAGGCTGAGTCTGCCTTGCAAAAAAGCCTGCATCAGCTCGGCCTCGTAGCGTCCTATTATCGCGAACTCGCCATGAAGCTTCTCCAGAACAAGGAGCGTTTCGATCGTGTGGTGGTTGATAAAAATATCGATCATCGTGAGCAGTATTTCCGTACCCTGCAGGCAGCGCTCAACAGGCTGCAAGAGCTTTATGACGCCGCTAACCTCTCCTACGGGCGTTTGCGCAAGGCGCGCCGTCGTCGTCGGGGTGTGAATGCAGCGCAATTGGAATTCAAGGCTCATATTGCCAAACTGCACGAACTTTACAAGAAGTTCTCGTTCAAATCGAAGATCTATGAGGACTTTGTCGAGTACCTCAAAGAAGTGCGTCAGCGTATCCTCAAACTGCGCCGCCAGCTGCAAATCGAGCCGAATCAACCGGCATGCACGGATAAGCTCAGTGAGCTGGAAATGCAGCTGTGGATGCCCATCGATGAGTTTTTGGAGCACTACCAGGTGATGCGCTCGCACATGAAGCAGGCCAAGGAATCCAAAGGGGAGATGATAGAGGCGAACCTGCGACTTGTCATTTCGATTGCGAAGAAGTACACCAACCGCGGTCTCGCATTTCTGGATCTCATTCAGGAGGGGAACATGGGACTCATGAAAGCGGTGGAGAAGTTCGAGTACCGTCGCGGCTACAAATTTTCCACCTACGCAACGTGGTGGATTCGCCAGGCCATTACCCGCTCCATTGCCGACCAGGCGCGCACGATCCGCATTCCGGTGCACATGATTGAGACGATCAACAAGCTCATGCGTCTTCAAAAGAAGCTGGTGCAGGATTTGGGGCGGGAGCCCACGCCGGAGGAAATATCAGCCCACAGCAACATGTCTGTAGATCGTGTGCGCAGTGTGCTCAAGATGGCTCAACAACCCATTTCCATGCAGCAGCCGGTGGGAGATTCGGACGATACATCTTTCGGCGATTTTTTGGAGGATAAGACGGCTGAGAATCCGATGGACGGCGCGGCTTTCAACTCCCTGCGCGAGAAATTGGCGGTAGTGCTCAATACGCTCAACGAGCGAGAGCGCGCTGTCATTGAACAACGTTTTGGCTTACGCGACGGTAACCCACGCACGCTGGAGGAAGTGGGACGCCAATTCAACGTTACCCGTGAGCGCATACGCCAAATTGAAGCTAAGGCGCTGCGTAAACTGAGGCATCCTTCGCGTATCCAGAAAATTAAGGGCTTCCTTGATACAACGAACGGCTGAAGCAAGCAGGCGAAACTTGTAATTATAGCAGACTGTGGTACAATAGCTGCATGCGGGGAAAGTTCGCCATCGTGTCGCTCGGGTGCGCCAAGAACCTGGTGGACTCGGAGGTTATGGCGGATGGATTGGTGCAGGCCGGCTACCGCAAGGTGTCGCCGCCGAGGGCGAATGTGGTGGTGGTAAACACCTGCGCTTTCATTGACTCCGCCAAGCAGGAGGCCGTTAACGCCATCCTTGAGCTTACCCGCGCGCGAGAGCAGGGTAAAGCCCCCGCCGGGCAAAAGATTCTGGTGGCCGGGTGTCTGGCGCAGCGTTACGCGGACGAGTTGGTGAAACTTTTGCCCGAGGTTGATGCTTTTGTGGGCGTGGATCAGGTGGGGCGGATCGTGCAGATAGTCCAAACATCTCTTGCCGGGGGCGGGCAGAAAATATACCGCAGCAAGGTCTCTACTCTGGTACCGGATTTTGGAGCAACGCGTTTCCGGCTCACTCCTGCGCATTCGGCGTATGTAAAAATAGCTGAAGGCTGCAACCATGCTTGCGCCTACTGCGCTATACCTCGCATACGCGGGGGATTCCGAAGCCGACCGTTGCCCAATGTGCTTCGCGAAATTGAGGCGTTGGCGCGTAACGGCGCAAAGGAAATCAACCTCATAGCCCAAGATACGACTTTTTATGGGCTGGATCGCCCGGCAAGCGGGGATACCCTGGCAAAACTGTTGCGCGAGGCCAATAAAATACCGGGCGACTTTTATCTGCGCGTACTCTACACACACCCGGCGCATTGGAATGAAGAGCTCATCGCCACCTTTGCCGAGTGCGCCAAAGTGCTCAAATACGTGGATATCCCGCTTCAGCACATAGCTGACCACCTGCTTGCCGAGCAGAGGCGTCGTACAAGTGGAGGGTACATTCGTCGCCTGCTCACGCGTTTGCGCGAGGCCGTGCCGGGCATTGGCCTGCGCACCACGTTCATCAGCGGGCTGCCTGGTGAAACGGAGCAGGATCATGCCGAGCTCTGCGATTTTGTGCGCGAGTTCCGATTTGAGCGTGCCGGCGTGTTCCCTTACTCGCGCGAAGAAGGAACCATAGCTGCGCGCATGAAGGACCAGGTGCATCACGCCACTCGTAAACGGCGCGCTAACGAGCTCAACATGATCCTTGCCGGTATTGCTGATGAGATAGGCAGCAGTTGCGTTGGACGTCAAATGCGCGTGTTGGTGGACGCTCCCGGTATTGCCCGCGGTGCTTGGGATGCGCCGGATGTGGACGGCGTGGTACATGTGGATAAGAGTTTGCCGGTCGGGCAAATTACCACGGTGCGTATTACTGATTCCATCGCTTACGAGCTCTTTGCGGAGGGCAATGATGTGCCATAATTTCTCACTCCATGCGCTACAAGCCCGAGCAGCAGGATACCCGCGATCCCCGCGACACGCGCCGGGATGTGGAAACTCCCTATGTTCAGGCTCAACCTCAAGCTCGACTACGTGCCAAGATCGAAGATGAGCCGCTTCCGCCGCAGGATGACGCCTTTGGATCCCCACTGCCGGAACGCAGGTACACCCGCCACACGGACGAATTAAACCCGCTGGATGACTTTCGTGGCCCACCCAGGCAGGATATGAGCGTGTGGAGGGCGCTCTGGCTGCTTTTCACCTTCCCGTTCCGGCTCGTTTATTTTCTGACGCGGGCTTTGCCGAAACTGCTGCGCATAGCCATCAGCTTCTCTTTCGTAGGTTTTGTGTTTGCGGCGATCCTGGCAATCGTATATAGCATCAAGGCTGAACGCTACGACATCACGCAGATTTTGCGCATGCCTGAGCGCACGATTGTGCTGGATCGCAAAGGTAACGAGATTGGTACTCTGCATGGTGAAAATCGTCGTAGCATCGAAAACCTGGACACCGAAGTGCCGCCTTATTTCATTCAGGCGCTTATCATGCAGGAAGATCGTTCCTTCTGGAAGCATGGTGGTATTGACCCGCGCGGCCTGATGCGCGCTGTGGCGCAGGTTTTTAAGCACCACCGTACCACTCAGGGCGCTTCCACTCTCACCATGCAGCTTGCCAAAAACACTTACAATCACCGTGAGCGCACCATGGATGCCAAGCTGACTGAAATGGCTCTTGCTCGTCGCATGGAGGCCACCTACGATAAGAAAACCATTCTCACTTGTTATATTAACCGCGTATTCTGGGGTCATACATTCCTGGGACTCAAACAGGCGGCGAAGGGCTATTTCAACAAGCAACCACGCGATCTTACGATTGGAGAATCGGCTTTGCTTGCGGGTATCGTTTGCAGCCCGAATGAATTTTCGCCTTACCGCAACCCCAGCTCTGCTAAGGTGCAGCGCGATAAGGTTCTCAAGTTATTGGTGGAGCACGGGCATATTACGCGCAATCAATATCACGCTGCACTGGCAGAGCCCGTGGTAACAACGCGCCCACCGCTGCGTGGCATGGAAAATTATGCGCTGGATCTCATACGTAGTGAGGTGGATCACATCTTGGATATGCTGGATTCTGCCCAGCGCCATGTGAAGGAAGATGCCACCTACTCCGGCGGTCTGGTGGTGCGCACAACCTTGGATGTGGATCTGCAGGACGACGTGATGCGGGAGCTGGATACCCGCCTTGTTGATATGTTTGAGAAGCGCCATGGCTGGCCGCATCAGACTCGGGCGCAGTTCCAGGCAGCCATTGCCAACCTCAGCCCGGCAGAAGCGGATATGGCGCGCCCGCAGTACATCCAGGCTGCTTGCGTTGTCATTGACAATGCTACGGGGGCCTTGTTGGCTGTTGTCGGGGGGCGCGATAGTCGAGAGTCCCCGCTCAACCGCGCCGTCCAGAGCCGACGTCAGGTGGGTTCCATATTCAAGCCCATTGTGTATGCCACCTTTTTTGAGCGTGGCGGCAGGCCGCAGAGTCTGGTATCCGATGACCGCATTCAGCCTGGTGAAATTACCGGCGCGCGCCGTTGGTTCCCTGGCAACTCAGATGGTCGATTCACCGGACTTCATCCGGCGGAGTGGGGTTTGCTTAAAAGCCGTAACACGATGTCCGTACGCGTGGGTAATCGTGCCGGACTGAACAATGTAATTAACACCGGGCTGATGGCCGGTTTTCCAAAGACCGCCAAGAAGCCGGGCCCTACCATCTACCTGGGCACTTGGGAAGCCTCGCCGCTCGAGGTAGCGTCAGCCTACACGATGTTTGCCAACGGTGGTGTGCGCCCTTCGCCCTACATCATCCAAAGCATAACGGATGCCGATGGTCACGTACTGTGGCGTAATCCTGCCGCTGTGCGTCGCGTGCTCTCCTCGCGTTCATCCAATGCCATCTCCTCGATCCTTCAGCAGATCACGAAACCGGGCGGTACGGCAGCCGGAGTCCAGCGCATGGGATTCACTGCCCCTTGCGGGGGCAAAACCGGAACTACCAATGCTTACCGCAATGCGTGGTTTTGCGGCTTCACTTCGGATTTGACGGCTGCTGTGTGGGTGGGGTTTGACCGCCCCGTCACCATTGCCGACAAAGCGTACGGTGGTACGGTAGCGCTCCCGCTCTGGGTAGGCATCATGCAACGTGCTGCTGCCCGTGGTTACACGATGGGAGACATCCGCACGTCCCCGACTGGCGCCAGAAAGCAGGGCATCCGACTCTGCCGCGATACGGGCATGGTGGCTCATTCCGGCTGCGAGTACCAAGGCTCGGCCTATACCGAGACAATGACCGACCTGACCAAACCCCGTCCGCTATGCACGAAGCATGACCCATTGGCAGATGATGTCGATGATTCTCTACAGGATGATGCCCCGGCTGAGGATCCCGACAATTTGCCGGATGAGGATGTGGCCGAGGAGGCGGAGTGATGAAAATGATACGGTAAGGTCTGTACATGATACGCCACAACAGGTATAGTAACGCTATTATTTAGCCATGGCCAAGCCGTACAAAACGTTTCATGAACAGGCGCACATTCTGGTAACGCGCGGGATGCGGAGTTCCCGCGGGCTAAGCGATGATGAACTGGAAGCTGAGATTGAAAACAAGTTGCGCTACATCAATTATTATCGTATCTCTGCTTATTGGGCTTCTTTCCTGGAGATCGGCGACAATGCTGCACCCCTGCGTTTCCGCCCCGGTACATTCTGGGAGACCGTGCTCGTCCTTTATGACTTCGATCGTGACTTACGTGAGCTTCTCTTTAGCGCCATTTCTCAAATGGAGCTTGCTCTGCGCACCCAAATTGCTCACCAATGGTCGCTTTACACCCATTCCAGCACTCCCCAAACGAGTAAAAGCGGAATGCTTGCCTCTTTCCTGGCCTCTCAGGAGGGCGCCGCTTCACCGCAGGAAAAATTCATGACGCGTATTGCCGACAATTTCCGTAAGGATCGCCCGTTATATGCTGGATGGGATGCGGAAATCAAGCAAGGCGCGACGATAGAGACCGTGCCTGTGTGGAGTTTTGTCGAATTCGCCACTTTTGGTCACCTGGCCGAGTTGTTGCGCTGTGCATTGGAGCGGGAATTGGTGCAACGCATCGCGGAGGCCATGCAGTTCGACAGCGTGGATTATTTCCTGTTTGGTATCTCTCTGCTTGCCCAGGTACGCAATGCCTGTGCGCACCAATTTCGTGTCTGGAATAGTCGGTGGCTCCACATGCGCTTTCAGGATGCCCCGGAGCCCGTCCGTATGGAGTTGGATCGACTCGCCATTCCCAGCAGCACTGCCGCCGTTCTCACCTTCTGCTATCGCATGCTGCGCGCCTTGGAACCCGACAACCAATGGAAGCAGCGCTTCCTTCAATATTATACTACCGCTTCAACGGTTGTGCCTGCCTTGTTCCGTGACCTTGGCTTTTTTTCTCCATCCTGGTATCATGATCCCCGTTGGAATCTTACATGACAGTTTGGCCAGGGACGAGACATCGTTGATATGGAGACAGAGAAATAATCAGGGCAAGCGCACTAGGAAATGCGGTTGCTGTTGACGATGTTGTCATATTTTTTGATACGTATCAACGATAATATCAGCCAACAAGAGCATTTTCTCCGTCGATGAACTTCTTTCCGATGCGGTTGCCCTGGAGGAGTGGTTCATGGACTTGTCATGAGTCGGCAAATATGGTACTCTTTGGGCATGGAACGGGGAAAGCTCATTGTCTTTGAAGGGGTAGATGGTACTGGAAAGTCCACACAGGTAGATTTGCTGAGGCAGTATTTAATAGAGCAGGGCAGGAAGGTCGTGACAAGTTTTGAGCCTACACATGGCGAATGGGGGATGCGCGTGCGTGCGGCGGCGGCTTCCGGACAGCGTCTAAGCGTGCAGGAAGAGGTGAAATGCCTGTTGCTGGACAGACGTGAGCATGTGAATCAGCTGATACTGCCGGCATTGGCGGCGGGTCAATGGGTGCTGCTGGACCGCTACTACCCTTCGATGATGGCTTACCAAGGCGCGACGGGCGAAGATGTAGCGGAAATACGGCGGCTCAATGAAGCCTTTGCTCCAGCTCCCGACCTGGCTTTTTGGTTGGATATCCCGGTGCAGGAGGCACTGCGGCGCGTTCAGGACCGCGGGAAGGGAAAAGATGCTTTTGAACAGGCAGAGTTCCTGCAGGCCGTGGCTCGCATCTATGGCGCCATGGACATGCCATGGTGGCGGCGCATACCGGCCGATGGCGAAGTGCAGGAAACCCAAGCGCTCATCCGTTGCGAAATCAGCACGCGCCTGTGATTATCGCCCGTCCGGAGTCGATCTGGATGGTGGCGCTCCGCGCAAACGCGGAAAGCCGGGTGGATTACATATTAACTTGATAGAGCGGTTTGTTGTTGGAGGCGTCCAAGATGGCGAAAGCCTCTCGATGAATAGAAGGGTCGGAACGGAAAATAAGACGTCCCGCACACTGGCGCTCCAGCTCAACCAGTAAATTGGCATCCTCATTCTTAAATCGCGACAACACACTACTGTTGACCACAACTATCATATCTCCCACTGTCTCGCGGTAGCGCATGATCGTGGCTTTCAGCTGGCGCTGTATCTCCACGCTCATCGTCATCACGCTCTTGATGCGCCCGCGTCCGTGGCAGTATGGGCAGTAGTCGTTCACATAGTCCAACAGTGATTCATTGAGCCGCTGACGCGTCATCTCCATAAGCCCGATCGGGGTAATTTGCATCACCTGTGTCTTTGCCTTATCACGCTTCAGGGCGTCCTTCATCGCCTTGTACACGGCCTGTTGGTCCTTGCGGTGACGCATATCGATGAAGTCCACGACAACGAGGCCGCCGATGTTGCGCAGGCGCAGTTGGCGGGCAATTTCACGAGCAGATTCAAGATTTGTTTCTAGGATGGTTTTATCCAAATCCTTGTTGCCCTTGTTGCGACCGGTGTTAATATCAATGGCAATGAGCGCTTCCGTCTCGTCGATGACGAGATAGCCGCCGCAGGGCAGGAGTACTTGCCGCTGAAAGGCTTCGTTGATTTGCTTTTCAACTCCAAGTTCTTCAAAGATCGGCTGAGTGGTGGGATGGTATTGAATATGGCGTTTAGCGCGCCGTGAAATTTTACCGGCAATTTCCTGCATGCGCTGGGTCGTTTCCTGATTGTCACAGAGGATGGTGTCCACGTTATCAGTGAGAAAATCACGGGCGGTGCGCTCAATGAGATCAGGCTCGCGATAGACGCAATGAGGATTGCGGTTGGCGGCAAACTTCTCCTCCACCTCATGCCACTGCTGGAGCAGCATGGCTAAATCGCGTACAAAGTGCCGGAAACGTTGCCCTTGTGCGACTGTACGCATGATGATCCCCATGCCGTCTGGCACATTAAGCTTTTGCACAATTTGACGCAGTCGCTGACGTTCCTTGGGGTCGTCAATCTTACGCGAGATGCCGAATTGGTCAGTGAAGGGCATAAGCACGATGTAGCGTCCGGCCAATGAGATATTGGTGGTGACACGCGGGCCCTTGGAACCGATGGGGCCTTTGGTGACTTGCACCATAATTTCGGAGCCAATAGGGTAAATGTCCGGGATGTCCTTGCTGGTAATTTTTTTCTGCTGGCGGCGAGGACGACCCTCCTTATGAATCTCTTCCAATGAGGAATCAAGCGCCAGAGGGAGGGCATCCCAAAAGTGGAGGAATGCGTTTTTCTCATAGCCGATGTCCACGAACATGGCCTTGAGCCCAGGTTCAATGTTCTTCACACGACCTTTAAAGATGCCGCCCACGATGTTGTCTTCTCCTTCCCGTTCGATGCTGTACTCTTCCAGCACACCATCTTCCAGAAGGGCGACCCGGCGCTCAAGTTTTTCGGAATTGACGATAATCGTTGTGCCTTCCTTCGGGTTAGTTTGACCGAACCCGAAGAAGCGTTTCACCATGCTAACCATTTTTCTGAAAGTTTTCAAAATGTTTACGTATTAAGAGACGAGCAAGTGCGCAGGAGGGCACTCGGTACGTTTGCGGCAACCGTCAGTTTTCCCGGGGAAGCCGTGCGCTCCCCGCCATTTCGGGCGGGAGCTGCGTTAATCACTGTTGCGGAACAAGGCATCGCTCTCCTGCAAGCATTTGCCTGTACCTTCTGCAACGGCGCTGAGCGGGTCCTCCGATATTTCAATCGGCAACCCGGTTTGCTCGTGCAACAACTCGCGGAGCCCCTGCAACAGGGCGCCGCCACCCGCCACCGTGATGCCCCGGTCATACAAGTCGCTCGCCAGTTCCGGCGGGCAGTGATCGAGGGTTTGGCGTACGGCGTTTACAATGATATCAAGCTTATCTTGCAATGCCTCGCGCACTTCTTCCGAGCGGACAGATACTGTTTTAGGAAGACCGGTCCCGCGGTCGCGGCCCCGTACTTCCATCGTCAGCTCCTTTTGCAACGGGTGGGCGGATCCGATCTGAATTTTGATGTCCTCCGCCGTGCGGGTGCCGATAAGCAGGTTGTGGGCCGTCTGCATGTGGCGTACAATGGCATCGTCAAGAGCATCTCCACCGCACTTTTCAGATTGGCTATGCACGATGCCGGAAAGCGAGATGATGGCCACCTCGGTGGTGCCGCCGCCGATGTCCACAATCATGTTGCCCAGGGGTTCGTTGACAGGCAGACCAGCGCCGATGGCGGCTGCCATCGGTTCCTCGATGAGCTGCACTTGGCTGGCTCCGGAGTTGTAGGCGGATTCTTCGATGGCGCGGCGCTCCACTTCGGTGATGCCACTGGGGTGGGCAATAAGGATGCGCGGACCACGCACGCTGCGGTGCTGGATGGCTTTCTTGATGAAGTAGCGCAGCATGTTTTCTGCCACATCGAAGTCGGCAATCACGCCATCCTTGAGCGGGCGGATGGCCAACACGTTACTCGGAGTACGCCCGAGCATGCGCTTGGCCTCTTCACCCACGGCTACCACCTTGTTGCCTTTCATGGCAACCACAGATGGCTCGCGAAGCACGATCCCCTGATTTTTGATGTAAACCAAGGTATTGGCCGTGCCCAAGTCAATCCCGATATCAGTCGAGAACAACCTGATAAGTCTCTTAAAAAACTGAAACATGTGATGAAAGGTGAGTTAGGATGCAACCTTTGCCTCGTATGCTTCTCCCGCCCTTTCGCAGTTAAGTTACTCGGATTCCAGAGCTCTTATTCGCCCGGGCAACACGCATCCGCGCGCTAGTATAGAGACCGCACGCCGGGCTGTCAAGTCCATATTTTAGCGAATTGCCACTTCGCAATCGGACAAAAATGAGAGCACCGAACGGGGAAAAAGTGGGCAAGAGATTTATCGTCTGGACAAAAATAGTGTACCATCATGTCTGTATGATAAACACAGACAAAGGCCAAGAAGGTATTGCGAACATCATTGAGGCACGCAATAAGTACAAAATGCTGCATACTTGCATGCGGCGAATTGCTGCACACCCCGAAGTAAGCGAGGAAAAATTAACAGTGCATCAAGACAACAGCGGAGGAGTAAAAATCTCGGTGAAGCTCAAAGTAATGCTCGACAAATTTTACGAGAGATTAGCGGAACGAGAAAATATATGCGATTAAAAGAAAGAAGGTTAGGTGCAATCGATGAGAGCATCCTACCCCCCCCTAGCGATGCCATTTGCAAATGCTTCCTGAGAACATCAAAAGCTATGACGGTCAAACAACGTGGAACACTTCGGTACACTATTTTTGTCCGATCACGGCGCGAGTGCTCGATAAGGAGCTTGACGAATCGGTGAGTGAATTTTATCATGAGACGCGTATGAGTGCGTATCAAGTAGCCGTTTTGGCTGGGGATGGTATAGGACCGGAGGTGATGAACGAAGCCCTGCGTGTGTTAAGAGCGGTGGAGAAAAAATATGGCTTTAGCGTCCAATGCGTGGAAAAACCGGTAGGAGGCGCGGGAATAGATGCCTGCGGCAAGGCTTTACCGGTGGACACCCTGGAGGCGTGTGAAGCATCGGATGCTATTCTGTTTGGCTCTGTGGGTGGACCGAAATGGGAAACTCTTCCGCTGGATGAGAGGCCGGAGCGTGGGGCATTACTGCCTTTGCGAGCACACTTTGGGCTTTATGCCAATTTACGACCGGGGGTTTGTTTGCCGGAGCTTACAGCGGCCTCTCCACTTAAGGATCGCTTGATTGCGGGAGGCTTCGATATCCTCTGCGTGCGGGAGCTTACCGGCGGCATGTATTTTGGAGAGCCGAAATTCTACGGCGAGCGCGAGGGTGAGCTCGTGGGGATTGATACCATGGTGTACCATCGCCATGAGGTGGAGCGCATCGGCCACTTGGCCTTCCGCACCGCGCAAGATCGCAGTCGCAGACTTTGCAGCGTGGACAAGGCGAATGTATTGAGCTCTTCTGTGCTTTGGCGGAGTGTAATGACCGAACTGGCTTCGCAGTACCCGGATGTGCAGCTCAGCCACATGTATGTGGACAACGCTGCCATGCAACTTGTGTGCAACCCGGGGCAGTTCGATGTGATTGTCACGGAAAATACCTTTGGGGACATTCTCACAGATGAAATGGCGATGGTCTGCGGCTCGTTGGGCATGCTGCCCAGCGCCTCTCTCTGCGCGCGCAACGGAGGTAGGCCTTTCGGCTTATATGAGCCTTCAGGTGGTTCTGCGCCGGACATCGCCGGGCAGGGAATTGCCAACCCCGTTGCGCAGATCCTTTCCATGGGGATGATGCTGCGCTATTCCCTTGGCCAACCGCAAGCGGCCGATGCTGTGGACCATGCGGTGCGTGCTGCCATCGCCGCAGGCTTCCGCACGCGCGATATCGCCTCTGGATCTCCCGGAGAACAGTTGACCAGCACTACTGGTATGGGAGATGCCGTGTTGGATGCTCTCGTGTAATAACTTGGCCCCTAGTTGACATGGGGAAGCCCCACGAAAAGTGGGGTAGATGCCTGCAATTGAGAAAAATACTACATATTGTGTGTATTGCAAAATAAGTATAGAAAATCTTGAAAAATCAGGAGATAATGCTTGCCAATGAGCATGTGAACCGGTACAATAGAGGCAGTAAAGAACCCACAGAGGACCATGAAATTCTCACTCGCGAAACAAGTATTGCTGGATGGATTGAACAAAGTTGTGGGCGTGGTGTCCACGCGTCCAAGCATGCCAATTCTCTCCAATGTGCTCATTGAAGCGGCAGACGGGGAGCTAAAGCTGACGACTACAACGATGGAACTGACGATTCAAGCCAAGATTCCGGCAGCTGTCGAGACGCCCGGATCTTTTACTCTGCCGGCTAAAAAGCTCCAGAGCATCGTGCGCGAAATGAAGGATGGCGAGGTGAATGTAGAGCTGAAAGGCAATGCAGTAACGGTACGTTGCAACCGTGCTCATTTCAAGCTTTATGGGCTTGTTGCTGAGGAGTTTCCTCAGATGCCAGCTTTCAAGGAAGCTCGAGAGTTCGAGGTGCCGCAGGGCATGCTTAACAAAGGTTTGCGCTACACGGAATTTGCCATTGCTAACGATGACATGCGCTACGTGCTTAACGGCATCTACACTTGCTTCCAAGATGGTAAACTTACGCTGGTGGCTACGGACGGCCGCCGCCTTGCCCTCTTTGAGAATGAGCTGGAGTTCCCGGAGTCTCAGCAGGTGTGCCTGATTCTCCGCAGCCGCGCGGTACCCGAGCTTCACCGCTTACTGGGCGATACTGGTAACGTGCAGGTTCGTGTGTCAGCAGACCAAGTTTCCTTTGATCTGGGTGACACCCTGCTCATCACAAAACTTATTCCGGGCAACTACCCGAACTACCGGCAGGTGATACCTAGCCGCTATAATGAACGTATTGCTCTGCCGGCTCAGGAGCTTAACGAGGCCGTGCGTCGTGTTTCACTACTGGCTGCCGAGAAGAAAAATACGGTGCTCTTTCATATTACTCCGGGAGTGCTGGAGGTTCAATCTGGATCGGCGGAGGTGGGTGAGGCCAATGAGGAAGTGCCGATAGAGTACAGCGGACGCGAGTTTTCCATTACGTTTAATGCGGATTATGTACTGGCTCCGCTCAAGGCAGTGGGCGAGAATGAGGTGAGCATCGACCTGATCGATGCGTCCAGCCCGGGGGTCATGCGCGTGGCTGACGAGTTCCTTTACGTGCTCATGCCCATGCATTCGTGAACCGTTTCGGGGAAGGGAAAGGACCGACTGATCTCGTGTGCATCGTCCCGTGCATTTGGGGTGCACGGTTGAGGGCTGCACGGTGTGCAACAATGGCCATGCAAGATGTCGAACAGCAAACTCAAGGAGAAATGGCGAGTGACGCCGCATTGCCCAGGCGTTTACCTGATGCGCGGGGTAGGTGGTCGTGTCATATATGTAGGCAAAGCAAAGGATTTGCACAGGCGCTTGGCCAACTATTTTTCCCCTTCGCATGCCACGCTGGAAAACGGTAAAACACGCGCTCTGATCGCCGCGATTGAGGATTTCGATTACTACGAAGTGCGCAATGAGCAGGAGTCATTGATCCTGGAGCAAAAGCTCATCAAAGAATACCGTCCGCACTACAATGTGCAGTTGAGAGATGACAAGCGCTACCTGCTGCTACGCGCAGATCGAGGAACCGATTTGCCGCGTTTTTCATTGGTGCGTTTGCGTAAGGATGATGGCGCGCGGTACTTTGGCCCCTTTGTACACAGCGGCGCGCTCAAAGAAACGATGGAGTGGCTCAACCACAGATTCCGTTTGCGCAGTTGCTGCGCTCGTTGCCCTGGATCAGAAGATTACCGGCATTGCCATGATGATGTGATCCGTCATTGCTCTGCGCCATGCATAGGGCGTATCAGCGCCCAGGATTACCGTGCCAATTTTTCTGCGGCATTGGATTTGTTGGAGGGGCGCGGTTTGCGTGAATACCTTAATGAACTCTTCCTCGAGATGCAGCAGGCAGCCGATGCGCTGGACTTTGAACGTGCTGCCAAGTTGCGCGACATCCGCGAAAATGTGGAAAAAACGCTTGAGCCCGCGCGCCGGTTTGCTCGCGCTGATGCCGATTTGCCAGGTACGGTAAATCCGGAAAAAGATTTGATACAGTTGGCTGAGGTACTGCGTATGCCTCCGCCGCAAATTATGGAGTGTTTTGATATTTCCAACCTCTCCGATAACCATATCGTGGCGTCTATGGTACGTTTTTCATACGGCAGACCGGATACCTCGGCCTACCGGCGCTACCGCATTCGCACTGTTGACACACAGAACGATTTTGCCTCGATGCTGGAAGTGGTGAAGCGCCGCTACTCACGCATTCTCGGTGAGAGTGGTGCTCTCTTCAACAAACCAGCTGGAGAAGACGCCTATTCATGGCTGCTGGAGTTGCGCGCCCAAGGCAAATCACCCATCACTGTACCGGACCTCGTGCTGGTGGATGGTGGCAAGGGGCAACTCGCCATGGCGCGGCGCGTGTTGGCAGAAATTGGACTGCAAAGCATGCCAGTGGTAGGCTTGGCCAAACGAGATGAAGAACTTTACTTGCCCGGACATTCAGAACCGTTGGTTCTTGCACGCGATTCCGGAGCCCTGCGTTTACTGCAACGCCTGCGCGATGAAGCGCACCGCTTTGCTCACAACTATAATGAACTGCTGATGCGCAAACGCGTGCGTGAAAGCCGACTGGATGGGTGCCCTGGCATGACCTTGCGCCGCAAGCAGCTGCTGTTGGCACGGTTCCATAGTGTAGAACGCTTACGCAAGCTCACCTCGGAGCAAATAGCCGAGCTTCCCGGCATTTCCCACACATGGGCGAAGCAATTCTGTGCTTGGCTTGCGGAACATTAAGCACGGTGTTGCAAGCGGCGTGCCATGTAACACGAGATGCGCCATCCTATGTGGCGTTGAGATTTGGCGAGAATGGTAGTCAGCACGAGTACAAATCCCAGCCATTGTCCGGGCAGCACCGCTTCTGCGTATACAATCCATCCCAAAAAAGTGGCTTCTGTGGGTTCTAAGCATGAAACAATTCCAAATTCCAGAGAAGTGAGTCGTTGCATGGCGAAGGCTACGAGCGCCAATACTCCCACTCCTTGGAGTACCCCCACTCCCAATAACCATGGCCACCCTTGCTCCCAATTCGCTAATGGCGCCGCGGTGACCAGCAGTGGAGCCACCAACGCAAGCATGCCTGCCCCCGATTGCCAGAAAATTCGGCGTAAAAGGCTAATTTCTGGGGACATAAAACGATTGAGTACAACATAAAAAGAATAGAACAATGCGCACAATAAACCGTATACGATGCCTAGTACATGACGATGCCCCGCCACATCTTCATCAGCAAAGCATGTGATCAGCATAATTCCTGTCCCCGCAATCATAAGCAACATCACATCCCGACGCGGTGGAAGTCGCTTTTGGAGCAAAGATTCCCACACAGCCGCCAAGAGAGGCCCTGTCGTGGACAGCAGTGCGGCTATTCCCGCGGATGTGTACCGGATCGCCAAAAAGTAAAACAGGATGCACATACCGGTGCTTACCCCAGAGGCAAAGGCTGCAGGCGAAAAACGCAAGCTTTCGCCGCAGCGCAGCTTCGCTCCGCATGCCACTGAACCAATCAGCAGGAATCCCACTCCGAACCTCGCAAAGGAACACAGCTGTGCGCTGCAATGAGACTCGCGAACAAAAATGCACAGCGACCCCATGAGTGCCGCTGCAGCTAAGGCTGCCAGCAGTGCGCGCGCATGGGCTGATGCTGCCGGGTGCATATGCGGACGCTCTTGCTTATGCTTGCTCCGCTCCCAGTGCATCTACACAGATGGCCGACCATGTTTCCAGTCGGTCATAAAGTGTCCCTGCCAGTTCATCCAAGCTATGGAACGCCAACTCCGCGAGCGCCTTTTCATTTGGGGCCACCTCTTCGGTATCCAGTTCAAAAAGATGGACTATGCCCAAGTGCACACTACCCACATCATTCGTGTCATCATTAATGATAGCGTAGAGCCGCTGCGTAGCTGTGCCAGAAAAGCTAACCTCTTCACGTATTTCACGTTCCATCCCGGCTAAGTACGTATCAATACTGTCCGTCAGACCGTCCGCCGGGTTGATATGCCCGCCGATACCCAACGACATTTTATTATGCAAGCGCACCTCGCCGCCCTTCGGCGTGCGTGCATACGCAAGAATACGCCCCTCGTGCCGGAAAATGGCATAGGCGATAATCTGTTTAAACTGCGGGTCACCCTCCGCCTCATCGCGGTCCATGTACCTCGCCACACCCGGCTTTAGAAAGGCTGCTAAATAATCCTGCGGGTTCATGCGTACCCCGTGAAAAGCTCCCACAGCCTCATACGCCGTCCGCGGCACCACCAGAACCTGCTCTCCATTGTATCGGGACATGCCCGCAGTCTAACACGCTTTCCCCACTATGGCAAGCTCAATACATCCGCGCATCAGAAAGCGCAATCGGACAAAAATACGTGTACCGAACGGGGAAAAGCGGACATGAGATTGATCGTATGGACAAAAATAGTGTACCATCATGTCTGTATGGTAAACACAGACAAAGAACTAGAAAATATCGCGAACATCCTTGAGGCATGCAATAAGTACAGGATGGTAGGCGCTTGCAAGGAGCGCACTGCTTTTATCACG
Organism: uncultured Akkermansia sp.; assembly: GCA_947588735.1. Taxonomy (GTDB): domain Bacteria; phylum Verrucomicrobiota; class Verrucomicrobiia; order Verrucomicrobiales; family Akkermansiaceae; genus Akkermansia. The sequence goes on along the minus strand of CANQAD010000033.1, from coordinate 7,227 downwards.
AAAGCAAAAAGAACGCATAGAGGCAACAGCATGGGAGTGTAACTTTGTAAAAATCTCGGTGAAGCTCAAAGTAATGCTCGATGAATTTTACGAGCGATTAGCGAGGCGAGAGAACATATGCGATTAGGAGAAAGATGTTTAAGGCCAATCGATGAGATCATCCTGTCTCCCGGCTCCCTTTGCAAATGCTTCCTGAGGACATCAAAAACTATGACGGTCAAACATCGCGAAACATTTCGGTGCACTATTTTTGTCCGATCACGGCCCACGCATTTCAATGAACACGAGTTGAATAAAAGTCAGCATAAGCATGACGCACTCATTGGTTTTTAGGCTTGCCACGTGTCATCCTCTCCTGTACCATGCGGGTGGGGCCGTAGCTCAGTGGTTAGAGCAGGGGACTCATAATCCCTTGGTCGTGGGTTCAAATCCCTCCGGCCCTATTGGGTTAGATATGTTTAGAAAACATATCTAGCTCTTTTTTATTGATTTAGGGAGGGGGTGGATGTTTAATAAGGGTGTTATGAAGCACGAGATTAGCACGAGTGGCAGCACGAGTTGTTTAGTAAGCAATGTTATTGTTTGTAGGGATGGAAAGAGTCCGTTTTGGGTGGGGCAGTGGCGAGATGGAAGGGGTAGGAGGGTGAGGAGGTCGACGAAGGTGCCGGTGAGGGGGGGAGTGTACAGGGGGGAGAGGTTGACGGCTGGGCAGGCGGAGAGGCGGGCGTTGATGGTGGCTTGGGATATGGCGAGGGAGGTGGAGGAGGAGTGGAGTGCGTATGATAATACGAGTGTGAGAAAGCTTTTTGATATGATGCTGGCGGGGAAGCTGGGGAGGGTGTCGGTGGCGACGTATGAGAATGCGAGGACGGATTACCGGCAGTTTTGCGGGTGGTTGGGGAGGAGGGCGCAGGAGCCTTGCCGGTTGGTGACGCGTGCGGATATTAAGGAGTGGGTGGCGGCGCGGAGGGGTGAGGTGAGGGCGAAGACGGTTCTTAAAGGGCTGGGGGCGATTCGGGCGGCTTTTGCGTGGGCGGTGGATGCGGAGATGGTGGGGAAGAATCCTTGTGATGGGGTGCGTGTGCCGACGGATACGAAGGGGGAGAAGGTGGTGCATGAGGCTTTTACTGAGGCGGAGGTGAAGTTGTTGATGGAGAAGTTACCGGATGAGTGGGGGAGTGCGGTGAGGTGTTGTATCGGGACTCACGGGCAGAGGCTGGGGGATGTTCTCAATTTACGCTGGGATGCGTTTGACTGGGGGGCGAGGGTTGTGAGGTTGGTAACGGGGAAGACTGGGAGGGCGTTGGCGCAGCCGATGCAGGGGTGGTTTTATGAGTGGGCGCGAGGGCGGTTTGAGGAGGCGCAGGCGAGGGGCGGGGAGGGTGCGGTGTGGGTGCATCCGAGGCTGAGGCGGTGCAGTAATCCGAGTTATGAGTTCACGCAGTTGGTGCGGATGCACGGTATCGGGCTGGTGGGGGAGAATGCAGGTGGACGGAGGCGGACGTGGCACAGTAAGACTTTCCATTCGCTTAGGGCGACGGTGGCGACGCTGCTACAGGCGTCCGGCGTTTCGCAGGGGATGGCGATGGAGTTGGTGGGGCACGAGAGTGCGGCGGTGCATGCGGCGTATATCCGGCCGACGGGGGAGCAGTTGCGTGAGGCGGCGGGGAGGTTGCCGGAGTTTTGAGGATGCGTTAAATGCCTCGGCGGCCGATGAAGGGCTTGCGGTATTCCAGCTTCGGCTTTTTGTAGTGGGGGATGGAGGGGGCGCCGGTGCGGCCGATGAGCCCCCTGTCGCTCGCTACCGCCATGTAGCGGAAGGAGTCGGCGGCGTGCGAGAAGGAGTCATGCACGGGCATTTCATGCACGACTCCGTTGGAACCGGTTGGGGCGGTGCGGTAGCTCTCCAGCGACGCCAGCCCGGACGGCGCTTCGATGCCGTTTACCTTCGTGCTCTCCGCACACCGCGCGTGAAAAACGCAGTGCCGCAGGAACCGCCGCGTCAGCTCAATATCCAGCCACAGGTCGTTGGTGCGTGGCAGAATAACGGGGTTGATGCCCTGCGCCATGAGGTGGTCCGCGTACGATTTGAGCTGCGGGTCCCTCTTCGCGGCGTCGTGCGGCAGGAAGTGCTTGAAAATACTCTGCCCGTGCACCGCCTCCCACGAGCGCACCACGGAGATGTAGTGCGAGAGCGGCTGGTTGTTGGTGGAGTGGCAGTCCAGCAGGTAGAAACGCCCGTCCGCGCCGGGCTGCATGAGCCACAGCGAGGTGTTGTCGGACATGCCGATGTCCCACGAAACATACAGCGGATGCTCGTCGTCCGCCTCAAACGTGCAGTTGAGCCTTCCCTCCGTCCGCAAGTCGGTGAGAATGGCGGCGTAGATGGCGCCTTCCACTTTGGCGCGCCAGGCTTCTTCGGGGATGGAGGGGTACTCCTGGAACACGCCGACGCCCTGCGTCGCCCACTGCGCGCAGTACCACCTCTTCTGCGCGTCCGTGAGCGTGATGCCGTGGTTTTTTTGGAGGTCGGCGAAGTAGTCCGTCTGCTCCCGCGAGAGCACGAGCGGCAGCGGCGAGTCGATTTTATAGTCGGGGTGCCTCCACCAGGTGTAAAAGAAAAAGCGAAACTCCAGGTTGTTCAGCTTCTTCTTCCCGCAGTTGTCCATCGCTTCCCGTATGAGGCGGTAATTCTCCCCGGCAGGTCCGCCTTCGTGCGTGGACTCCATGACGACGATGCCATCCGCCGAAACGGCATTGATGGATCCGCGGAGGATGCCGCGCGCTTTCCCCGGGTTCGCCGCCGCCACGGCACCGAATTCGGAGATGTGCAGGAATTGCAGCGTGCCGCCGCGGATGTTGCAGGAAATCCGCACGGAGTTGCGCCCTGCAAAGTCGGCGCGGTTGGATATGAATTTGGCGTTCGCTGCGGCATGCAGCTCGCGGGAAAACTTGGCGATGTTCTCGCGGTCGGAGGGGTCGATGATCCAGTCCTCACCGTTGGCAGGCGGGGAAGCGAGGCATTCGTAGGCAAAGCGTATTTTGCCCAGCTTTTCCTGCGCGTCCACCAATGTCTTGTCGTTGATACCCGCTTTCCAGTTGTTCTTGAAAAGCAGGCCGTCGAGGATGTACAGCGAGACGAGCGTCGAGAATCCCAGCTGGCGGGCTTTGAGGATGTTGTTGCGGTACCAGATGTTGCGCAGAAAATCCTGCTGCGCCCAGTTGAGCCGGAAGCGGCAGGGAGGGAGGTCCTTGCGCTCTATCCAATAAAGATGATTAAACCGCCACTCCCTGCTTTCCCAGCAGTTTGCATACCACTCCATGGAATTACGAATTACGAGTTACGAATTACGAATTGGAAAATTTGGCTCGCAGGGCTCGCGATACTTGGATAGAATGTGACTATGTTCAAGGAAGACATGATTAAAAGAACGGCTGATTTTGCATTGCGAATCATAAAACTGTATTTTGCTCTGGAGAAGAAAGGAGACGGGGCTTCACTCGTGCTAGGCAAGCAGTTGTTACGGTGCGGGACAAGCGTTGGGGCTAATTTCCGCGCTGCATGCCATGGCAAAAGCCGAGCTGATTTTCTTGCGAAGCTCAAGATCTGCGAAGAGGAGGCTGATGAGAGTGAATACTGGATTGAGTTGCTTATATTATCGGGTGTTCTCAGCGAGAGGAGCGAGCGTCCTCTGCTTAAAGAAGCTCACGAGATAGCTTCCGTTATCTCCGCTTGTGCAAAGACGACGAAAAGTGCTAATTCGTAATTAGTAGAGATGGAAGCCCGCGAGCGCGTTCATTTTATCGGCAGTCTCGCGGTATTTCGGGTGGTTCGGGTTCATGAGAATTTCGTGGACTTCATTTTCAGGGTCATTCATGATGCGGTCGTACTCCGCCTTGCCGCTCATGGACGACGCGGGCGAGTTGACGCCCATGGCCGGGTGTTCGCCAAGACGCGAGAGGAGGTGGTTCACGAGTAAAAAAGCCTCCGGACGCATGTACGCCTGGCGTTGCACGTTGTCCAGCCCCATCTCGTTGGCAAACTGGTTCAACGCCTGGCAGGTGGCGCCGAGTTTCTTGTCAAAGTCTTTTCCCCAAAGCTCCTGCAAGGCAGCAAATTCTTTCTGGTTGTTTTGCTGCTGCTGTTCGGTGTAGTAGTCGAGCACGGAGGAAACGAACTTTCCCGCTCCTTCCACGGAAAGCCCGGCTTTCTGCGCGAGCCCGGTGATGGCGACGCGTTCGTCCTCCGTGCCGCGCCAGTTGGCGCCGTAGTCCGGAGCGTAGTCGGTGGTCGTTTCCGTCTGCGCGGCCGTGTTCTGCGGCGTCTCCGGTTGCGCGGCGGTCGCCGTGAAGTCAAACGGGTTGCCCGTTGTGGTCTGCTGGTCGGTTGTCTCCGTGGCGGGAACGGTGGTCTCCGGCGTCACGTCGGCGGTCTGGGTTGCGTTGTCTTCGGTCATGGTGTGGTTTGGTTATGATTTCCCGGCGATTTCTCTGCCGGTCTTGCGCATTGCGCGAAGGGTTTTGTAAAAGGTCTGCCGCCCGTCGTTCGATGCGGCAATGAGGCAGATGGTCTGCGCGTCGTACGGCACGGGGCGGACGCGTTTCGGGCTGGCGGGGTCCGGCTCGCGGAATTGGAAGGTGGCAAGGTCTTCCTTTGCGAGAGCTGTGATAATTTCCCATGCCTCCTTGCTGATGCCGTCGTAGAGAGCCTTGCAGCGCAGGTTGTAATTCTGCGCGGACTGCTCGGCGGCGTCTTTTGCCGTGGTTTCTTGTTGGTCCGTTTCCTTCGTTGCCATAATTATGCGTTGCGTTGTGCGTCAGCCGACGCCATTGAGTTATCCGCCTGCGCGAGTTGCGCAGCCATGGCAGCCTGCTGTTGCGCCACGATAGCCGCCTGCCGTTGCTCGGCTATCGCGCGGGCTTCTTTCGGCGTGCGCAGGCATTCGGAAGGCACGTTGCTTTCGTCCGTCATGTAGCGCATGCACTCCGTTGCCTTGAAAAGGTCCATCCAGGCAGGGTCTTGCGTCTGCGCCGCCATCTGCGAGGCGTAGGAAAGGGCTTCTTGGAGGCCCTGTTGTTTGTTCGCTTCGAGGGCTTTTGCGAGGCGGCCGAGGTACGAGACGCCCGGAGCAAGGACGCGCAATTTATTCTCGCCAACCGTGCGCAGCAGTTGCTCAGTGGGCATATTTTCCTGCGGGAGCTTACCGTTTCGCAGCAGCAGGCAGAAAATGCGGTCCATGAACGGCGTGAAGTCCGCCGTGTACTGCGCGAAGCTTCCGGCATAGGTCATCAGCTTCTCCCTCTCGCGCGCCTGCACCTCCGTCGCGCTCATGGTGCGTTCCACCTGCGAGACGGTTTGCAGGACATCGGTGTAGAGGCAGGCGTCGATTTCTGAGTGGTCTTGTTCTCTCAGTTGCACCAGCCCTTCCAAACGCCCGCCGGATGCCCATTCGCGAGGCACCGACGAGGCGTCGTAGTTGGGCGGCAGCACGGTGATCCCCCCGGCATTCATGTCCAGCTCTTCCACGAGGTCGGCAGGTACGAGCGTTCGCGGGTCCGCTTGCAGCTTGGCCAGCTTGTTGATGCTTTCTTCGAGCTGGATGCAGTCTTCGATTTGGTCCACGCAGTTTGAAAGAATGGACTCGCCGAAGACTTGGTTGGAATACTTGCGCCAGCGGGTGACGAGGTACGGGAACTCCGGGCAGCCTTCTTCCAGCAGCACGGTCTTGGTCGTGGGGTCGATGTACACCGACGCAAACGGCATGAGCTTCGGGTTGGCGTAGAGGTCATAGTTGCCCTGGTCCGCGATATCGCGCGGCACGACGAGGTGCCAAACTTCAAACTGGTCAGAATACCGCTTGTCGTGGCTCCGGTACGCTGACTGCATTTTGGTGGAGAGTTTTTTGAAGTCGAACTTTTGCGCGAGCTGGTGCGGAGTCATGTGGAATTTGCGTACGAAGGTGTCGATGCGATGCACCTCATTCTCAGCCATGGCGTACGTTCCCATGGGAATGTGCGTGAAGACAAGCGCGTTGTCGATGAACTCCGCGAGCGCAGCTCCCGTGCCTGTTGCGGCGTGGTCCAGCGTCTGCGTGTCCATGCATGGGTAAAAATTGCTCTTCTCCAGCTCCCTCTGCACGGCTTGCGTGGCGCGCTTGAACCAGTCTTTCACGTCCACGGAGTCGTTTTCATCCGTCGGTCCCAGCGAGAACCAGTTGACGCCGCGCGGCATGATGAAGCTCACGTGCGCCGCCGCGTACTTCAGCAAGTCGGTCTTCGCCCGCGAGCAGATGCGGTACGGCAAACCGTCTTCCGGAAGCTCCGTCAGCGCGGAAACGGAGATGAGACGCGGGATGACGTGACGCACACACCTCTGCCAGTCCCCCGTCTGCGCTTGCGCGAACAGGGAAGAGGCGATGCGGTAGTAATCAAGTTGGGTCATCATATTATGCTCCTCCGAGAGTAGAGCGGTTGGCGTGAGGGGCCGTGGAGGCCAGCGTGTACCTGCGCCGTCCTCCCGCCAAGGTTGAGTCAAGCGTTTCGGCTTGTTTACGTCTCTCGTTGAGTTTAGTCACAATCAAGGCGGGGTCTCCGTTGACCCGGCCGACGGCGTTTTCTTCGGCATGCTTTTTGGCCGCCGCTTCCATGATTCTTTTGTGTAATTCCCCCATGTTACGACCCTCCTAAAGTTGAGCGACCAGAACCGAGAGAAGAGAGCAGACTGCCCGACCTCACCGTTGACGTAAGGGAGCGCCGTCTTCGCTGGTCATTTTGTTGTTGCTGCTCGGCGAGCTGCTGAGCGTCCGAAATGGCCGGCGTCGGGTCCTGCTGAGGGCGGCCGACGGTAACGTTACGCTTGGCGGCTTCCTCGGCGGCTTTCTGCTGGGCCGCCATGGCCTTTTTTTGCTGGTTCGCGGCGTGTTGCTGAGACACGACGGAGGCCAGAGCTCCTATCCCTGCGACGATTGCTGTTTCAAATCCCATGACTATGGTTGGTTGTGGTTGATGTGTAAACTTGTTTAATGCACCGGTCAATAATCCCCGGCAGCTTCTGCTCCCACCCCCCGCTCAACAGCGCCTGCGTGAAGAGTTGGCAGTCCGCCTCATTGCTCCCCGCAAAACACGGCTCCACCATAAAAAACGGCATCCGCGACTTGCGAAAAGCCTCCGTCCCCCGGTTGTCCGGCGTCGGAACAGCCAACGTCCCATCCCCAAAAAGCGGCACGC
>CANQAD010000032.1 GCA_947588735.1 uncultured Akkermansia sp. | reverse complement strand
GAACAAGATGAACATGATGAACAAGATGAACAAGATGAACAAGATGAACAAGATGAACAAGATGAACAAGATGAACATGATGAACAAGATGAACAAGATGAACATGATGAACATGATGAACAAGATGAACATGATGAACAAGATGAACAAGATGAACATGATGAACATGATGAACATGATGAACATGATGAACATGATTGCGAGTTGACAGAGGAATCTGGGTGGTGTATAAGACTAAGGAGAAACGACGAAGGCGAGCAAGCAAATGGCATTATCTATTAATATAGAGGATTTGCTTTTTACACAAAGTGTGGAGAGTTCACGGATAGAGTATAAAGAGTCGTGGAACGAGGTGACGGCTCGCTCTATATTTAGGAGTATTTGTGCTTTTGCGAATGACTTAGAAGAGATAGGTGGGGGATATATTATTATCGGGGTGGCGGAAGAAAACGGCGTTGTCAAGATGCCGATCAAAGGAATTGATAAGGCGCAGGTTGATAAGATCCAGAAAAAAATTATTGAGTTCTGTCATTGTATTTTCCCGACGTATTATCCCAAAATATCTGTAGAGGTAGTGGGAGGCGCTCATCTTTTGGTTCTCTGGATCCCCACTGGGGTAGAAAGACCGTATATGGTGAGTAAAAATGTAGCCTCAACGAAAGCGGATCAATCGGTTCAACGTTATTACGTGCGCAGAGGGAATGTGACGGAAGAGGCGAAAGGGTTAGTTCTCACTGAGCTGATGGCCCTGAAAAATCAGGTGCCTTTCGATGAACGAGGGAACCCGCAAATTACACTGGATGATATATCTTCGACGCTTCTGCGAGATCATTTGATTAAGGTGGGAAGCAAGCTGGCCGATAGTAAACAGAGTATCGAAGGGATCCTTGATAGCATGGGATTAATAACGGGGCCGCCAGAAAATCGGATGATTAAAAATGTGGCGGTCATGATGTTTTGTGATCATCCGGAGAAGTTTTTTCCGTGTACGCGGGCAGAAATTGTGAGATTTCCGAATGGCCGCCTTGAAGATCCGAGTAATTTTATCGAATTGCCGCCCATAACAGGATCGGTGCCGACAATGATCAACAGGATCTTGGATTACATGAAGACCAATGTGATTCAGGAAACGGTGATAAAACCGAAAGATCGTGCGGAATCTATCCGGTACTTCAATTATCCGTATCAGGCCTTAGAAGAAGCTATTGTCAATGCTTTTTACCATAGGGACTACCAAATTAGTGAGCCGGTAGAAATCACTATTGAACCACATCGTATAAGCATACTGAGCCATTCAGGTCCCGATCGCTCCATACCGGACTGGGTTTTGAGACGTGCGGATATCATTCGATCGAGAAAATATCGGAACCGAAGGTTGGGAGATTTCTTAAAGGAATTGAAGTTAGCGGAGGCGCGCGCGTCCGGTTTCCCGACTATTCAGTCCGAGCTTATGAAAAACGGTAGTGCGAGGGCATGTATTGATACGGGGACGGACAGGAGTTATTTCATGCTTGATATACCGTGTTGGGGGCAGCAGATAAAGAGTCGTAAGGAAGACGACTACTTGTTACCGACTCTTCGTCAGATTTTTCAGAGGGCGAATATGCGAGAAATCTATGTAGCGGATATACCGAATGATGAACAATTGCGCCTCATGATCAAGATCCTTCAATGGGCTTCTGAACCTATGCCTATGGGCACCATTGTGGAGAAATTGAAGGACAGAAGTCGTGTTACTGTTCAACGTTCATTGATAGCACCATTGATAGCAGTAGGGCTCTTGGAAATGACCATACCGTCTGCTCCACGTAGCGGGCGGCAGAAGTATGTTTCCACTACGGCGGCGGCTGTTTTCTTATGATGCAATGAGGAGATTGCCTCCTGTAACGGCTAATGTATTCTCCAATATCTTAAACATGAACAAAATGGATGTTGTTGCTGCCCGTGTAAAAAGAGTTCTGGTGTTCCGAATGATGAATGACCGCGATGCGAAAGTAGCTGGAAAAATGGGATTGACATTCATCGCCTAATGTGCTAAATGTCCCTTGGCTTTGTCCAAAACTTCGATTCCATACCGCCTTCGTGGGATCTTCTGTACTTTGACATCATCGAGTGCTCAAGTGCTGCGCTTTCTCTTAGGTCGCACTCGCGGCACTTGGTTAGTAGAGTGTTAGACGCGAATCTCCAGTCAATTTATCTATTCCCTTCTTTGATGGGGCGATAGGTGCTCGCAGAGCGATTTGTACGCTCCTTTTTGTGAGAATGTTGCATGATTTGCAGTTGCACTCGATGACGTCAGTGTTACTGAATGGCGGACAAAAGAAGATGTTTTCAAATACATCGTCCGCACAGTTGCACTCGATCCGTTGTAAAACATGGGGCAATGGTGCGGCATAGGCAATATATCAAGCAAATGACAGCATGATTTTGTATATCGTAATATATTGAATATTATATCTCAGTGAAACATCCCTTTCGAATTTACGTTGAATTTAGGATAAATTTGATGCAAAATTCGACTTTTTCAACGAGGTTTTATTTTGAATGGATGTAACTTCTCGCTTGTTTTTCCAGAACAGACATACCAATTTTCAGAGCATCCATGTATAAATCTGATGCGATGTGATTTTCGCGAGCAAGACGCCGATGGGACGGCGTTGAGTTAATTTACGATGACATTTGAGTGCCTGTGCGCTACGCGCGAGGTGCGCAGTAAAAGCAAAGCGAAATTTTCGCAGTCGAGATGCGAAGATCAAGAGAAGGCATCCGGAGTAATGCCGGGTTGACCGCTTTGACTCGCAGGCACCCCTTTGCCTGCTCACCCTGCGGGCAACGCTCACGCATTGTCCAATCGGTTTTACCGCCTGCTCCGCGAGCGCCCTACCCGGGGCCGTCGACCGCTTTGCTGGATCGTCCATGGTTTGCCGACTTGCCGGGAGCCCGGAGAATATTTTATTGGGACACGTGTGACCTGTTTCGTGAAATGCAGGGTTGAGGCATCGGACATACTTCTTTGTTCTGTTGACCTTGTTGCATTGAATTTTGCAATCCACAATTTGCCGTGCAATTCTTTCATTGCACTTGAACAGGGACGGGCGCTGTGTTATAATGGCGCACATGACCTCTTATCACACCGTAACGGGCTTGGCAATGCTTGGACTTGCTGTGTGCGGCGTTTGCTCCGGGCAAAATCCTCCCGCCGCGGCTGCCCCGACAACTCCTATCGCTACCAACGCTAACACCACCATGATTGAAAACGATTTCATCTCCGTACTTATCGAAAAGGCTGGACGCAAGCTCGTCAGCGTCACCGTGCAGGACAAGGTCAACGGTCGAACTTATAACTTGGGCAACGGCATCTTCTGCATGGAAGTTTTGGATGAAAATACCGATGAAGCCTGCTCTAAGAAAGAGGTGGCGGAAACGAGCCACCTGCTCACCGCGGCAGATCTCATTTGCGGTGAAATGAAAGCGGGAAAAATAGCTCCCAATGACAAGGCACGGCGTCTCGTAGAGCGAGTAGGCGGCACGCGAGTGAGCATCCCCTTTGTCCTGCCCACCGATGGCAACCAAATCACATGGTGGCTCGAGCTGCGCGATGGCATGCCCTACGTGCGAGTTGGAGTAAGCATCGTCCCGCAGCAGTTCGCCATGCCTCTGCGCAAGATCACGCTGCTGGATGTGCAGGCGAAGGAAGCGCGTGTGGAGGGCACGGTGAAGGGAGCGCCCGTCGTGGCTGCCGGCAATCGTCTGTTTGCCGGGATGGAGCATCCCATGGGGCTCAACGAGGTCACCGACAAGGGATTCACCTGCTCGCTGACGCGCAAGACAGACCTGCCCCGTCGCGCTGAGAGCAACTTCTCCGCCGTCCTCGGTTTCAGCGTGCCAGGTCAACTGCGCCGCACTTTCCAACTCGGCTACCTGAACTCCGAGCGTGCGCGTGCCTATGCTCCTTTCCTCAACTACAACACGTGGTACGATATCGGCTATTTTACACCTTACGGCGAAAAAGCGGCGATGGACGCTGTGCGCTTCTTCGGCGAGGAACTCGTCAAAAAGCGCGGCGTGCAGATGGATTCCTTCCTCTTTGACGACGGGTGGGACGACACGGAAACGCTCTGGCAATTCCACAAGGACCTGCCCAACGAGTTTCGCAATGTGCGCAAGCTGGCGGAAAGTTACAAGGCAGGTCCCGGCGTGTGGCTGTCCGCTTGGGGTGGTTACGGTCCGCCCAGGGATAAACGACTGGCCGCAGCCAAGGGCAAGTACGAAACCAATGAGGGAGGTTTTGCCCTTTCCGGCCCCAAGTACTACGAATTCTTCCGCGACATGTGCCTGCACATGATCCGGGAAAACGGCGTCAATCACTTCAAATTCGATGGAACCTCAAGCGAGGCCACTCCCGCGGAAGGTTCCCAATTCGGCTCTGATTTTGACGCCATCATCGCTCTCATCGAAGAGCTGCGCAATGAGCGTCCCGACATCTACATCAACCTCACCACCGGGACCTGGGCTTCTCCTTTCTGGTTCGGCATCGCCGATTCCATCTGGCGCGGCAACTGGGATCACGATTTCTGCGGCGAGGGATCGTCGCGCAACCAGTGGATTACCTTCCGCGATTCCCAAATCTACGCCAACAACGTGGCCATCTCCCCACTCTTCCCCATCAACTCGCTCATGACCCACGGCGTCATCTATAACAAGGGCGCACGCGGTCTCCAAACAACGGAGGGCGATGACCTGACCAAGGAAATTTGGAGCGGCTTTGGCCTAGGCACTCAGATGCAGGAGCTGTACATCACCCCATCCATGCTCAAGGACGCGGAGTGGGACGTGCTCGCCGCCGCCGCTAAATGGACGCGCGAGAACGCCGACGTGATGGTCGATTCGCACTGGGTGGGGGGCGACCCCGCCGAATTGCAGGTGTATGGCTTCGCCGCCTGGTCCCCGCGCAAGGGAATCCTGACGCTGCGCAATCCCTCCTCTCAGCCGCAGGAGTTCTCCTTCGACCCCGCCGCGGTGTTCGAGCTGCCGGTGGGGGCTCCCACCTCTTACGCGCTTTCATCTCCCAAGGGCGACAAACTTCCCGGGAGCGTGCAAGCCGGCAAGGCGACCACCCTGAAACTTGAACCCTTCCAGGTGCTCGTCATCGAGGCGACCCCTGCTCAGTAAGATTCGTCTTTCCCGGTATCGAGGGCTGCAAGGCTCAGCGCGTTTGCAGTCCTTTTTTCTTGCTGATGTGCCCCGTCTGTGGTAAAAGGCGTGGTTGATGATACGCGAGCTGACCTTATCGGGCGTGACGGCCTTCCTGCGCGAAACGCATTTGGACTTTGCCGATGGCATCAACATCATCGCAGGCGGCAATGACACGGGCAAAAGTCACTTGATGCGCATCATGTACGCCCTGTGCCGCTGGGTCGAACGCAGCCAGCGCCGCGACTTCCCGGAAAAATGGGCGGAGGAATACCGCCTGCGCCGCTACCTGCTGCATTCTTTCGCCGCCCAGCAACTTTCCTCCCTGATCTCACGCCGCGCGGGCGATGTTCCCGCCTGCGTACGGGCGGCCTTCTGCGGGGAAAAAGCGCCGTCGGGCGCGGCCGACATCGCCTTCCAATTCAGCTCCCGCACAGAAGATGACCTCAGCATCCTTTCCATGCCGCAGCGCTTCCTGCAGGAGCGGGCTCTCTTCATCCCCTCCCGCGATGTGCTCACCCTCTTCCCCTGCTACGTGCAAGTGGGCAAGCGGTATCCCGACTTGCTGGACGGCGCCACTTGGGACCTCTGCCGCGCGCTGGAAACCGAGAGCAGCGCGGAGCCGAGCGAAGCGATGCAGCGCGTGCTCAAGCTGATCCGCACGATGGTGCAAGGGAAGATCCAGCGCGGTGGGGGATCGCGCTTTCTGATGCGTCGCGGCAGAGAAGAACCGCTGGAGATGAGCCTCATCGCCGAGGGGTTCAAGCGTGTGGGCACGTTGGGGTTGCTCATTGAGAATGGCTCACTGCACGCGGGTGACACGCTTTTCTGGGATGAGCCGGAAATGAACCTGAACACCGCCCAGCTTCCCCTGCTCTGCGGCATCATGCTCGGGCTGTGCGAGGCGGGCGTGCAGATGATAATTACCACGCACAGCCTCTTCCTGCTGCGCGAGCTCATGATTCACCTCACGCGCAGCAGCTACGGCCAGCTCTCGCGCCGCTTCATCGGGCTGCATGCCGGGGCGGGTCTCTTCGGCTCCGTGCAAGTGCAGCAGGGAGAAAGCGCTGATGACTTGGGGCCGCTGGAGAGCTTGCAGGCTGAAATGGAACAGGCCGACCGTTACCTGAGCATGCCAACCCCTGCCCCCCATGCCGAGTGAATCCTTCCAGCCCGGCTCGTCCTGCGTGGAGGGAATGTACCGCTTCCAATTCGACGCAGGCTATCTGGTCTGCCGTTCCGAGTGCTCCCCCTTTTACTCTCGCCACGCGCAAAACTTTTGCAACAGCTGCAAGGAGATGGATTTCATGCTCTACCATCCCGGCAAAAAGGAGCTATGGCTCATCGAAGTGAAAGATTACCGCTTCAACGCCCGACCCAAGGTGCAGGATTTAGTGGAAAAACTGTGTCGCAAGGTGCGAGATTGCTTGTTTTTGCTGCGCACGGCCGCTCTCTGCGCGCCCGAAGAAGAACCGGCTGAAGGCATTTCTCTGCGCGAGATGGCTCGGCTGAGTCTGCAAGCAAAGCATATTCGCATTGCATTCACCATTGAACTTGGAGGCAGCTCCTTCTACCCGGCGAAAAGCCTGCTGGCGCACATCCGCGACCTGCTCTACCGCCAAATTCGCTTTATCGATCCACAGATGATCTGCCTGCCCATCACAGAATCCGGCGGCGTCGGCCCGTGGAGAATTTTTCCGGCAGGAAATGAACACTCCGCCCGCATCCAGAAACGCATCGAGGAAGCCCGACTTGCCCACGAACGCAAGTTGGAAGAGGAGCGTCGGCATGCTTCTGCAAATCGAAAGCTGAGCCGTCGCAAAAACCACAAACAGCCCGCTGTGCCGCGCTGGAAGTTGCGCGCGATGGAACGCGAAAGTGGCATCAGAACTCGCAAGAGCAAAAAAACGCGGTAACGGGCCGTCATAGCGGCTGAGTCGCTGTTTTCTCCTTTTTACGCTCTTTTTTCCGCACCTTGGGAGAGGCGCTGGAGGTCACCACGACTGCCGGCACTTTGTGGATGCGAGCAACTTCCTCAGCACTGAGTCGACGTTCCGGGTGCGCCTCATAAAAGAGCGTCATGCGTTCCTCCATGATGGGCATGAGGTACTCAATGAGCTTCAAATTACCTTCTCGAGTGACGTGTGCCGTATCCTTGGTGCGCAACCGCACATATTTTCCGTGAAAGTTGCCGAAAGGCTCAAACCTCCCCCATTCGCCAGAAAACACGTCATCGGCGCACAGGGATGCAACGCCGCTTTTTTCGCAAAATTCGCGCTGCGCAATTTGAATTTCGCGCATGTGCTTGTAGCGTTGTGTGCCCAATGCCGGCATTTGAATCCAAATCACATCGCCCCCGGCAGCATGCACGACTTCTACCATCTCCGCCATCTTTTTTGCGTAGGCATCCCTCCACTTTTGGCCGCCTATCGGCACACTTCCCTCCTCCGTCAATACCGGCAAGCTGTCATTTGCTCCGAAGAAGAAAACCACCAAATCCGGCTTGTAGCGGTCCACTATGCCGCGCAGTTGTACCGGCCAGTTAAAATAATCCGGGCGGCTCAATCCCGTGGAAGGCTTTGCGCTCAAGATAAACTCCACCCCCTTGCGCTCACGCATCGCTGAATGCACCATATGCCCCAAATCAGCCATCATAGAATCTCCCACCATTTGGATGCGATAGCGCATCGGCGGAATCTTGCCGGGAGCCACCGACTCCGGGGCTGCAGGCGGCATCTGCAACTTGGCAACAGTCGATTCAGGTTGCACGCGCTCAGCGGAAGGCCCGGGCACCGCATCGACGGTCCGCCCGTCATCCGGGGTACGCGCATCCGAATGACTGCGAGGGGCCTGTCCCGTCTCGTGACTGAGGTGCTGCGGCGGCTGACGGCGGGCGCTGTCGCGCGACGGCTGCGTCTCGTCCGGGGAAGGAATTTGTGGTGGTCTCGGCAAGGGCGAGCGATTGACGGGCGAGGGAGCACGCCGCTTGCCTCCGCTCCCCAACGCATACTCCAACGCATCCGCCATACTCAGGGATTGCGGAGGCTCATTGATTGCCAGGCATGACGGACCCTCCTCATCCTCCAGCACGCATCCGTGCCTGTCTCGCGGAGGTAATTTTGGTATTTGCACTACGGACTGCACACCCTTCGAGCTTCTCTGCAGTGGAGAGACTAGTCGCCCTGCCAGAGCAGTTTCTGACTCGCCCGGAGAGACAGCCTTTGCCGCATGCTGCGTCGGTGTTTTCTTCTGCGACTCCTCTGCTGCGTGAGGAGTTGCACTTGTCCGTTCAGGGATACTCGCGATTTCATCCTGAGTCCCTTCCACTATCCCCGCTTCCGGCATATCCGACAGCTCTGTGTAAAGATCTCGAGCCTCTCCCGACAACATCACATCCATCGCTTCCGATATCTTGTTCGCCAAGTCCTTTTCCTCGTGATCCAGCCTTTCCAAGTACACCACCTTGCTGATACTTTGGAGCAGCTGTGACACATGACGACCTGAGCTGTAAAAGGCCGTGGCATCAAGCTGCTCCCTGAGCCAATTCACACAGGTGTCAGAGTTCTGCAAACACAATGCCAGCGCGGCACAGGCGGCCGCGCCGCACGTGGTAAAGCTTTTTGAAAAACTGGGAATGTGAAAGGCCATCTGGAGTTCGCGCAAGTATTCGTCCGGGTATTGAGTTATGGGTATTGTACCGTTTGGTTATAATATCTACGATATGCAAGTATCAGTGTCGGCGGGGGGTATTCGTTGTGCTGCCGCGGTAGCTACGGTCGTTCCCTGAGCGCACCGTGATGCCACGCACGGATCCTCTCCCGGTAATGCCTCGGCTGCCACGCGGGGGTGAGGCGACGGGAGCATATCTCATAACAATACGACTCAGGCAAGGAAGCAGGTACTTCATCACAATCCGGTTTCCCGCGGCCGTTATATGCACACCGTCCGGCGTGCGTATCAGCACCATACTGCCATCCGGCATACGCGCCTGCGGGCAATAGCGACCTTTTGCATCTGCCAACGCTACACGCGTGTCAATAAATGGGACGCCAGCTCGCTTGCAAACGCGCTGCATGAGTTTATTAATCATGGCAAGTTTCTCGTCTGTTTTCGTGCTTCTCAACACGGGAGGGCCCATGAGAACAAAGTACGCGCCATAACTCCGACTGAGCCGCACGATCTCTGCAATTTTACTCTGATAAGCCGCCTGCCATGCCCGGCTTCCAACTTCCCCGGCGCCTGGCATATTGTATATGGGCTGCGAATCATTTGTACCTACCCACATGACGACCAGCTGGGGTCTGTCGCTGCGTAAATGCTCCTCCAACACGCGAGGCCAATCATAAAAATCTGGACGAGCCAAACCGGTGGATGACTTGCCGATGGAAATGAAAGTGAGATTAGAGAACCCGCTGAGCTCCGTGCGCAACTGCGGACCCAAGCTATGCATGAGCGAATCCCCGGTCAACAAAACTTTTTGTGCGTGTGGCAGTTTTCCCCTGCCTCCCGGCTTCAATCCCCACTCCTCTGCCTGCAGCACACTTGCGACGCATGCCACCATCATCCACACCCACCTGCATCCCCATTGTAGGATATGTTTCATTGCTGGTTCGTGTTTGCTGTCGGTTGAGTGGTCTCTCCGGCATTCCGCTCTTTTGCGGATCTTGACAACGTGTACTGGCACGTGTACACAGCCGGCACACGGTGAATACGCGACACCTCTCCCGCCGTCAGCCAGCGCTCCGGGTGCTTGGCGTAGAATTCAGACATGCGTTGCTCCACGACAGGCAACAGGTGCTCGAGAATCTTTAGATTTCCCTGCCTGGTGAGATGGGTTTGATCTTTGGTGCGCAGGCGAGTGTAGCTTCCATGATAATCTCCGTACGGCTCAAAGCGTCCCCATTCACCGGAGAGGAAAGGGTCTGTGCGCAGGGTAGTAATGCCGTTGCTCTCACAGTACGTACGCTGGGCAACCTGTGTTTGGTGCAGCAGCTTGTTGTAAGTTCCGCCCACTGCAGGCAGCTCCACCCAGATGATGTCCGCCCCCACGCTACGCGCGATACCCACGAGTTCATCCATTTTCGCAGCATAGGCAGCTCGCCAGGTTTCCCTGCCAGTCGGCACAAGTCCGTTCCCTTGACGAATGGGCATCCCATCATTCGCACCGATGAAAAAGATGACGAGGTCGGGAAGATAGCGGCGCACCACGTTGTTCATATGCCGAGGCCAGTTGAAATAATCCGGTCGGCACAGACCTGTGGAATATTTGGCACTGATGATAAATTCCAGTCCTTTGCGGTGGCGCATCATGCGATGCATCATGGGTCCCAGATCCTCCATGAGCGAATCGCCCAACATCAAAATGCGATAGCGCATGGGCGGAGTATCACCGGGAGACGATGGCGGGGCGGCTTCTTGGGGAGCACGGTCTCCTCGAACTGGCGATGGTTGCACTTGGGCGCCTCCCCCCACGACAGCCAAGCGCTGCGGTACGGATTTCGGTCGTTGTGATGCTGCGGCGGCAGATGCAACAAGTTTTGCCATTCTCAGGCTCTGGTGTTGTTGAAAATCACGGCGAGGCGTGTACTGAACCTCTGTTTTTTCTTCAACGAGCGGTTGTCGCTGTTTCAACGACTGTCGGCCAAGTTGAGGGGTAGCAGCGCGCCTGTTGCCGTGGCTCCCCAACGCATACTCCAGCGCATCGACCATGGTCAAGGGATTCTGCGGCGTACTACCCGTCATCCGCTGCATATTCCATCCATGCTCCTTTTCGCTGCAGCAAGGTCCAGGAAAGGGCATCCTTAAAGATTCTGCCACAAATTGAGCCGCCGATCCTTCCTGCAATGGACTGTTCGTGATCCCTGACGTAGAAGTCGCAGCAATGGCCCGTGTCTCAACAAGCGCCACAGTTTGTGTCAACGCTTCACCGGACGGCGTTTCCATGGCAGGAATGGCGGAGGTGTCGCCTTCCTGCGCCGGGATATTCTCAGCTTTGTCCTTCTCCGATACCTCTGCATTATCGATTGTTTTCCGAGCAAGGGGCGTGAAGATATCATGTGAACCCTCTGCCAACGGCTGAATCAACACCTCTGACACCCCATCCGCAAAGCATTTCTCTGCACGATCCAACTCTCCCAAGTGCAACATGTCGCCGAATTGCAACAATGTTTGCGGCACCACATGCGCCGAGCTGTAGAACGACATCGCAAACAAGTGCTCCTCCAGCCAGAGCGCACAGGAACTGGTATGCTGCATGAGCAGTGTCAGCGCAGCGCAAGCAGCTGCACCGCATATGGTGAAGTTGCCTGATAATCTCGGAAGAGAAAGGGACATCAGAACCGCATATAGATGAAGGGCAGGATGCCATCCGGCCCAAAGTTCATGATGAGAGCTACTACCAGCCCAGCCACGACCCCTTGCACAGCCCACGGCAGAATGCTCAGCCCCCGCACAGCCCAGCGGTACAAACTCGTTCCACAAAAAGACAGGAGTACGCCCCACACGGTCGCAACGAGCACGGCCAACGGAAAACCCGTTCCCTCCGGTACCCACGCCATAACCCGCTGAAACACTGCCAGCGCATCAACCAGCGTCTCCGCTCGGAAAAACACCCACAACAACGCTACCACATGCATCGTAATCACCCAGCTCGTGATACGTCCCAGCAGGCGCAGCACCCGGCTGTTGAGCTGACATCCGGTCGTCCATCGGTGCCAGGCGTGCACCACCACCAGCCCCGCACCGTGCAGAGCGCCCCACACCAGAAAGCCCAGAGAACTGCCGTGCCAGACGCCTCCAATGATCATGGTAATCATCAGGTTCACGTATCGGTTGCCTTTACGACTGCCTCCCAGAGGAATATAAAGATAATCGCGCAGCCATGTGGATAAACTGATGTGCCACCTGTGCCAGAACTCCTGTAAGCTGAGCGAGCGGTAGGGTTCATCAAAGTTTTTAGGAATATGAAAACCCATGAGCTGAGCCACTCCCATAGCGATATTGGTGTAGCCGGAAAAATCACAATAAATCTGCACGCTGTATGCATACACCGCCATGAGTACCGCCGCCGAACTGTACTCATCCGGCGCCGCAAATACGCCGTCCACTAAGTGGCTCTGCAAATACGTGGCCATCACGACTTTTTTGAAAAGCCCGCTCAATATGAGCATGATTCCTTCCGGGAAATCTTCCTCCCCGGCGAAACTGGTACGCAGCTGAGGAAAAAAGTTGTTCTCACGCATGATAGGACCGCTCATCACCGTTGGGAAAAAGGATAAAAAGCACAGCACCTGCGCGTAGCTGCGCGGCGCCAGCCCATCCTCCCGGTAGTGGTCAATGGTGTAGGACAACCCCTGAAAGCTGTAGAAGGACAGACCTACCGGCAGCACCCATGAGGCTAAATACGGATTTATCAACCACTGTACCCCGGGTCCCATCTGCTCCACTACCCACAGCGCCGCTACTTCGTAATACTTGAAAAAGGCCAAAACAGTCACGTGCGCCGCCACAGCCGCACTCACCAGGAGCAGCCGTTTCCTCCTCCCTTTCCTCTCCATCGCTCGTACGCAGCCCCAGTTGATGAACGCTATCAGAAATAAAAACGGCAGATGAGCCACCCCGGCCATCGTGTAAAACAAAATGTTTGCCCCCAGCAAAAACCACGTGTACGCCTTGTAATGCCTCCGTAACCCCCACCCTATGCACAAAACAGGTAGAAAAAAGATCACAAAGCTTGTGGTAACGAAATTCACGATGACGCGGCTCGCGCCGGTTCTACCACGTTTTCGTTAGAAAAGCAAGACAAAGCAACTCGCGCAAAACAATATCTGTTTTCCGCTCCCTGGCAATCTAGTCCGAGGCAGGACGGTCTCACGCCCCGGGACTCTCACTTGCCGCCGTCACCTTCGCCTTTTTTGACAGCAACTCCATCACTTTGGAAGTAAGGAGGCCGAGGCGAATGCCCGTCAAACTGCGCTGCTTTTGCAGCTTGCGGATGTACGCTTTGACGTTGCTCTCACGGTCGCGCTGAGCCATGCGCGTCACTTCGGCCATGATTTCATAATCGCTCACGGAGATGTTTTCCTTAGCCGCAATCTCTTGCAGGGCAAAGTAAACACGCAGCGACCGGGCGGCTTCCTTGCGAGCCTCCTCGCGCAAGCTGTCCGAGATCTTGGACGCATCAAAATTGCCGGTCTGCATGGCGGCGTACAGCTTACGTTGCAGTGCGCCCTCAGTCTCGCTCTCTACCAAACTGTCCGGCAACGGGAAGTCCAACTGATCTGCCAGCTTATCAGTAATCTGATCAGCCTTAGCCGCCTCATTGGCTCGCTGTTTGGAAGCCTTGATGTTCTTGCGCACTTCCTCACGCACTTCGTCGAGACTCTTGCCTGGCATCACGCCGTTGAACAACTCTTCCGTGATCTCCGGCACACGTTTCTCCAGCACCTGCTTCACGTCACAGGCAAATTGTATTTCCTTGCCCTGCAGTTCGGTGATGGGGAAGTTATCCGACAGTTTAGCGGTGACATCGCGATGTTCTCCCGGGGCTGCGCCCAACAGCCCTGCGTTCAATTCCGGCATATAAGTATCGGTGAGCGAGAGACGATAATCCTCGCGTCCCTCCATGAAACCTACCGGTTTGCCGCAGTACTCCGCCGTTGGCTTGCCCTCTACACTGGTCTTGAAATCCATCACAATCGTATCCTCTGCCGTGGCGGCGCGCTCGACCGGTTCGCGTGTCGCGCTGCTTTCTGCAAACTTTTGAAGAGCTTCCTGCACTTCATCATCGCTGACCTCGGTGCTCTTTTCCGTCACCTCGATTCCCTCGTATTCCGGCAACTCAAAGGTGGGCAGAAGCATCAAATTGCCATGTACTTCGTAAACGCCACCATCAGCCTCTTTCACCTCCATGTCGGAAAAATTGAGCACCTTAAGTTCCTTATTTTCCTCAAACATCTTCCGCTGCGCCTCATCGACAACCTGCTCCTTCACCGACTCCTCAATCTCTTTGCCGTAGTGCTTGAGCAGCACACTAGCCGGTGCCTTGCCCGGACGGAATCCAGCCACACGGGCGTTCCGTCCATAGCGAGCCAGCAACTTTTTGCGCATCTCCTGCACCTCTTCCGCTGTAGCTACTGCACTCAGCGTTGCCTCACAATCATTTTTCTTTTCAAGCGTGATCTCCATGTCGGGGTAGTGTTATAAGCGCGCCCATTGTACCCCATGCCTCCCAAAATGCAAGTCCATTATGTGTCTGCTCTCCTTCAAAACGGAGCGGGGGGGATTCGAACCCCCGGTACGGGTTTATGCCCGTACGACCATTTAGCAAACGGTTGCTTTCAGCCTCTCAGCCACCGCTCCAAATACGTGGTGGGAGTATAATTGGAGTCATCCAAAACGTCAACCGAAAAGTGTGTGAGCTGCCAAAAAAAGTGCGGACGTGCGAGATTAGCATTGACCCCACCGCGCAGAAAGAGCATAATACCGCGCGTATGAAGACTCCCGTAACTGTCACTGTGACCGGTGCTGCCGGCAATATCGCTTACTCCCTGCTCTTCCGCATTGCTGCCGGAAATATGCTGGGCGAGGATCAACCTATCGTTCTTAAGTTGCTCGAGATCACTCCCTGTTTGGATAAGTTGCACGGTGTGGTGATGGAGCTGGACGACTGCGCCTTCCCACTCGTGCAAGAAATTGTGGCCACGGATGACCCGGCTGTCGCTTTCAAGGATGCCAACTGGTGCATGCTCGTGGGTTCCGTTCCCCGCAAGGCCGGCATGGAGCGCAAAGATTTGCTCAGCATCAACGGTAAGGTCTTCATCGGACAAGGCAAAGCTATTGCAGAGAACGCCGCGCCGGATTGCAAAGTGTTCGTGGTGGGCAACCCCTGCAACACAAACTGCCTCATCGCCCTGCACAACGCCACGGGGCTGCCGAAGCAAAACTTCTTTGCCATGACGATGCTCGATGAGTTGCGGGCCAAGAGCCAGCTAGCCGCCAAGGCGGGCGTACCTGTCTCCGCCGTCACCAACATGACGATCTGGGGCAACCACTCCTCCACCCAGTACCCGGACTTCACCAACGCCAAGATCAACGGCAAACCGGTGACTGAGGTGATCTCTGATACTGACTGGCTCAAGGGTGAATTCATCAAGACCGTGCAGCAGCGCGGCGCCGCCATCATTCAAGCTCGTGGTGCTTCCTCCGCCGCCTCTGCCGCCAATGCCGCGCTCATGACTGTGAAAAACCTCGTTACTCCTACCGCGCAAGGCGATTGGTTCTCCGTGGCGAGTTACTCCGACGGTACCAGGTACGGACTGCCGGAGGGCATCATCTGCTCCCAGCCCACCCGCACAAATGCGGACGGTTCCCACACGATCGTAGAGGGACTGCCCATCGATGATTTCTCGCGTGGGAAGATCGATGCTTCTTGTAAGGAACTCCTCGAAGAGCGAGCCGAAGTCCTTGGCTAACCCGCAACAAATGCGTTCCCTTCTCGACCGCCCCGGTTTTCCCGTGGCGGTCGTTTTTTGAATCACGACAAACAACGTCTGGCGAGCACATCGTCTTGTCCGGAGGCAAGACAACACCGCCACTCTCGCCACGGACGACAGGACGAAAGGCACGCGGCAGGAATCTCGTCGAAGAGGGTGATTTTAGAAGCTGAGATGGCAGCAAAGCTGAATCAGCGGGCATGCAACTCAGCATTGATCTTGGCCATGGATTCAACAATGCGGTCATTCACACTGTGCCGCAGCATGCCGTCTGCCATGCGACAAGCGTTGAAAATGGCCGTGGCACTAGCCGAACCGTGGGCAATGATGGACACGCCGTTCACGCCCATCAGCGGGCAACCACCCACAGCATCTGCGCTCATGCTTCTTGCAATGCGGCGGAGAACCGGCCGCATTGCCAGCGCTCCCAGCATCGCCACGGGACTCTGTTTAATGCCAGCTTTCAGCCAATGGGAAAAAGCCTTGGCCGTGGCCTCCACGCTTTTAAGAAGAATATTCCCCGTAAAACCGTCTGTTAGCGCTACGTCCAACTCAGTTTCAAAGAGGTCATGCCCTTCACAATTGCCGATGAACCGAAAAGGAAGCAGTTCCTTATCATTGAGGGTCTGCAACAGCCGAAGAGTCTCCCTAGAGAAATCGCTGCCTTTGCAATCCTCGGTGCCATTGCTCATCACCGCCACATTGGGCAAAGGACGGTTGTAAATGTAGCGTGCCATCATGGCGGACATTACCGCATACCCCACCAAATGGCTCGGCTTAGCATCCGGGTTAGCGCCCGTGTCGCTCACCAGCACATAGCCATGCACGCTCGGCATAGGAGATACGATGCCGGCACGCTCAACACCCTCCAGCAAGCGCAGCTTAATCGTGCTGGCAGCCACGGCAGCGCCGGTATTGCCAGCAGAGACAACAGCGTCACACTCTCCGTTCTTCACAAGATCCACGGCAAGACTCATGGAAGAGTTTTTCTTTTGCCGCACGGCAGCAAGGCCGCTCTCACCCATGGAAACTACCTCAGGTGCATGCAAAATTTCCATTCTGGCGTTCGCACCGAAGCCGGAAGCATCGCACGCGCGACGCAGTGTGGGCTCATCGCCCACCAGTACAAGTTTCTCAAGAGAATCAAGCTGCTGAAGAGCCAGCCGCGCGCCGTCTATATTGATCTGCGGCGCAAAATCACCACCCATGGCATCCAATGCTAGTTTCATGAATCCGATCGGCTGTTGTATTGTATGGGCGTACTCTACCATGCCGCGCCAAAAAGTCAATGAAAAAGCGAACAACTTCAAAGCAAACGCATGAGAAAAAATATTTGCCATTGACGATTGATGATTGACGATTTGAGATTTTGGCAACACTGAGGCTCAGGGCAACCGCATTAGGAAATGCGGTTGCTATTTACGACTGATGATTTACGAATTATTATTTGTAATGTGCGTGTTGCGCAGTTTTTTTCGAATTGTGAACGTATGCAGGAGGGGCCTTTAGATCCATCATCGTGACGACTACTTGTCGTTATGATTTTTTGATGCATATCAACGATAATATCAGTCAATAAGAGCATTTTCTCCGTTGCTGAACTTCTCTCAAATGCGTCTGCTCTGCACGAAGGCTCGAGAGATGCGGAAGGAGACCAATCGTGACAGGGATGGATGAACAAGGGAGCAGCCTTTGTCCTCGAGGCAAGCCGGTAGTGTGGCACCAACGAATCAAAAAATGGGAGGCCCATTCGAAAATGCTATTAAGACACATCGCACACCGCATGGAAGGAGCGAGGGAACGTCTCACGACAAATGGCGCAGGCGAAGCTGACCGCATGCCGCCTCGATATCTGCACCTTTTTCGTAGCGCAAGGTGGTGGGAACTCTCCGGGACAGTAGGTCGCGACAAAAAGAGCGGCAGACAGCCTCCACCGGGCGCTGCCAATTCAACCCTTGCACCGGGTTGTAAGGGATCAGGTTAATCTTCGCTCGAAGCCTCTGCGCCAGGGAGGCGAGCATTTGCGCATGTTGCGGAGCATCGTTCAGGCCAGCGATAAGGATATACTCCAGCGTGATTTTATGTTTTGAAACAGCCTGCCAAGCCTCCAAGGCGGGGATGAGTTCACCAAGCGACCAGCGGCGATTCACCGGCATAATGCGCGAACGCACCTCATTCGTGGGACCATGCAACGAGACAGCCAGTCGCACCGGGATGGCACTGTCTGCCAACTTTTTCAGACCCGGCACATGACCAGAGGTAGAGACGGTAACGTGACGCGGACTGAGCCCGAGGGCTTGCGGGGCGGTGATGAGGCGTAAAGCGGGGATGAGGTTTTGCGTGTTGGCAAGAGGCTCACCCATACCCATGAACACGAGGCTGTCCACGCGCTGCCCTGCCACGTGTTCAGCCTCAAAAATCTGACCGATAATTTTCCCGGTAGTGAGACTGCGTTTGAGACCGTGCAGTCCGCTGGCACAGAATTTACAGCCAAAAGCACAGCCCACTTGGGAAGAGACACAAAGCGTGAGGCGTCTGCTCTGCGTGCCGGCATCACCCACGGCAGCGGGAATAAGCACCATTTCCACCAGCTCATCATCCTGCAAACGACAGAGTAATTTACGGGCTCCATTGACTCCGGATTGCGACTGGTTGACCACGGTGAGGGGGCGCAGGGTGTAACGTGCGGAGAGTTCACGGCGCAAGGCAGGCGGCAAATTGCTCATTTGCTCAAAATCTGTCGCTCGCTTTTTCCATATCCACTCCATGAGCTGCGTGGTGCGGTAGGCGCAAGTTTCGTCAAGCTCAGACAGAGCAGACGCCAAGGCATCGCGTGTGCATCCGCAGATAGCTGGCAAAATTGGCGGCATGACGGAGAGGGAATTTCTCAGAGCAAAGTGTCCACGTAGCTCCTAGCATCAAAAGGCTGCAGCTGATCCTCACCCTCGCCGGTGCCGATAAATACAGGAGAAATGCCCAGCTCATCCTGCACGGCAACGACAGCGCCGCCCTTGCCAGATCCATCCAGCTTTGTGACGATAAGACCGCTGAGTGGAGCAGCTTTGTGGAATTCTCGCGCCTGCAACAAAGCATTACTTCCCGTGGTAGCATCCACCACCAAGTAGCAGGCGTGAGGCGCAGATGGGTCTTGCTTTGCCAGGGAACGGCGAATTTTTGCAAGCTCCTCCATGAGATTATGGCGCGTATGCAAGCGTCCGGCAGTGTCGCAAATCACAAAGTGAATGCCCTCGCGCAAGGCCCGTGCGTGCGCCTCGTAGCACACGGAAGCGGGGTCCTGATTTGGCTGGCCTTTGTAAAGAGGGATGTTCAGGCGCACGGCCCAACGCTCCAGCTGCTCCACAGCCGCTGCACGGAAAGTGTCTGCTGCCGTCAACAACACGCTCTCACCGCGTTTCTGGAGCATATGAGCAAGCTTGGCGCAGGTGGTGGTTTTTCCCGCACCGTTCACTCCGATGAGCAGGATGACGCAAGGACGGTCATCCTGAGGCGTTGGCAGGACGGGGGGCGAGGCAGGGAAAGCCGAACGGAGCTGCTGCTTGATGAAGTCCACAATCTCACAGGCATCATGTTCATCACGCTCTTGCAATTCGCCAAGCATGCGCACCACACGCGCTGCTCCAATGTCGGCAGAGATGAGATCAGCCTCCAGCTCATCCCAATCGATTGCAGGTTCGCCGAGAAGTTTATCGACAAGTTTGTTGAAAAAGTTGGCCATGTATCAAGCTTCGGGTTGCGGGGAGTCCGGTTTGAGTTGCATGAATGCCGTAGCGATAATGCCGTGGATGAAGGGGGCGCTTTTACTGCCGGAAAACTCATCGGCGAGAAAACAGGCTTCCGAGATGACGATCCCGGGATCCAGCCTGCGCTGCATCAAGTCGTAGAAGGCGATGTAGAGAATGCAGCGGTCAATGGCGTTGAGACGTTCAGGCACATAGTTGCGAAGAAGGGCATGCAACAGTTTTTCCCACTCCGCGCGGCGGGCGTAGATGTCGCGTGCATACTGTTCGGTAAGTGGGCGGCGGTTCCGCATATCCTCCGTGTAGCGTGCCAGATTAGCATGCTCATTACATGAACCGCTTTGTTGCGGATGAGTCAATTGTGCGCAGCCTGCAGTCGCTTTTTGCACACGACGCAAAACGCCGGCGTAGGCTTCAACGGCCTCTCGAGTTTCGCCCTTCAGCAAGGAAAGGATGTGTTGCGTCAGCTCACACATACGACCACAGATACGGATGGCACTGCTGCTGTGACTCTGCAGCTCCTCAATTTCTCGCTCGTTGGCCACAACTTCGAGATGCCGATGCAGGTAACGGGTATCGTCCCGCAGCATCGGGAGAGAACGCAGCAGTTCCTGAGAACTGGACTGCAGTGTCTGAAGTTTCGGTTGCACAGCTGCCGCTGTGCGGAAGGCCTCGGTGCGGTGTTCCAACATCTCCTCCAGCTCGCCGAGTGAACGCGTTTCGTGCAGCACCGCTTTAGCCAAGGCCTTTGCATAGCGCAGAGCGTCATTTTCGGAAATGAGCATCCAAAACAAATCAAAAGGGAAAACTTCCTGCGCCTCGGGGACCACGCCCTGGATTTCCATAGCGTAGATGAGCAACAGAGCAGATTTGCGAATTTTTCGTTGGTTGAGCATATCTGTGCGCAGAGACATTAATCAAGCCGCGTGGCTTGGAACATGGCAATCGCGGCACGCGCAGCTTCGCGCCCACGGTTAAGTTCATCACCTAGGCAACGCTCCTCCGCCTGCTGTTCGTCCTGCAGCAGCAGCACCTCGTGAATCACTGGCGTGAGACTTGAACACGCTACATGCAGGAGCTCACGCGTAATGGCCTCGCCAATCAAATCCGCATGTGCCGTGCTGCCTCGCAAAATCACACCCAAGGCAATTACTACATGGGGTCGAACATCCTCAGACAGCGCAAGCGCCCGGCTCACCATCACCGGCACCTCGAAAGCGCCCGGCACCCGCACTACCCTTACCCGAGCCTTCGGGGCATACTGTATCAGTTCGCTTTGGCAATGATTCAACAGCCCATCTGCAAACCGCCTGTTGTACTCCGATGCTACAACGGTGACGCGCATTTCACGCTGCTCCTGCTGCGGAATCTTCTTGCTTTCTCTGGACATCGCAACTTTGGGGTGTGTACTGCAGGGTGCTCATGCATCCCGCGCGAAGCATAACTCATTCGCCATGGCTTGTCAAGCGTGGCCTTTTTCATTTGAGGGCAAACGTATTGGAAAATGCGGGTGCCATTTACGAGGGCGATTGTTACTTTACGATTTGTTGACAACGTGCGCGTTGTGCAGATTTTTTCGAAAACAGGCGTGATCTGACGACTGGAGAGCTCCCTCTGCTTTTCCACTTCATCCAAATGCGGTTGCTTTGATTGCCGGGTGTTTTTTCTTGCTATGAACTGTAATTTGTGCTTAATTAGCACCCGTTCACACCATGAAGTCATACACCATCTTTGAGAAGATAGATGAAGAGACGCTGAACGTCTTTTTGGAATGGATGCGCAATCAGGAACGCAATGTATATCGCGCTGCTGTTGCCGAGCTGGCAGCCCTCAAGAAGCTGCGTCCTATCTATGTCCGCCAAAAGTCAACGGCCGAGCAGTTTGCCTGGCTCAAAAAAATGCTGGCATGGAAACCGGCGGAAACCATAGGCGACCATTTGCTGCAGGTGTGGCTGGTGCGCAAGCATACCGATATGCTGGTCTCCTTTCTTAACACGCTCGGGATTGCTCATAACGGACAAGGCGTAGTAGATCACTTGCCCGATTCTCTGGATGCTGAGAAACTAAAAAAAGGGGTGGACGACCTCTTTGCGCAGTACCCTGCCGGTACAGTGTCACTATACTTGCACATGTTCCAAAATCAAACCCCGGATGGCTGGGCTGAGTTGCAGGAGGTGCTGGATACGGATCCTCGCATTACGCTGCGTTAATTTCCCCTGCTGCCGAGCATGAGCGAAGACGAGCAATTCATGCAGCAGGCGCTGCTGGAGGCTGCCAAAGCCGAACGCTCAGGCGAAGTACCCTGTGGTTGTGTGATTGTGAAAGGAGGAAAAATCATTGCACGAGGGTGGAACCAGGTGGAAAAGCTCAAGGATGCCACGGCGCACGCAGAGATGATAGCGCTCACCGCCGCTGAGGCTGCAGTGGGCGATTGGCGACTTGAGGGTTGCACAGTTTACGTCACCAAAGAGCCCTGCCCCATGTGCGCAGGTGCACTGGTGCATTGCCGTCCTGCCCGCGTTGTATTTGGCATGGCTGATCCCAAATGCGGAGCTTGCGGCGGATGGATCAACCTGCTGGACAGCAATCCACCGCTCAACCACAAATGTCCTGCTGTGGGCGGTGTGCTGGCAGAGGAATGCAGCGAGCAATTCCGCGGTTTTTTCCAACAAGCGCGAGCGCATCAAAAGCAAGAGCAACCCGAGTGACCCTCTATGCTCCCGAGCATCGGCATATTTCTTCACGGCGAACCCGTTTGGCCAACCGTACAATGGGTGAACGACTGCGAGCACGCTCTGCAGGAGCTTTTGCCCGATCTTCTGGCTGTTCCTCATGGACTGGAGCACGTACTCTCAACTCTGCAGGACGTTGAAATATCACTGGTGGACGATACAACCATCGCGCGCGTACACGCCGAGTTTTTGAACGATCCCGAAGTTACCGATGTCATTACTTTTCCCTACGGTGAAATCATCGTGAGTTATGATACGGCCGTCCGCTATGCTGTCCAACACGGTATTCCCAAAGCCGAAGAATTGCTCCGCTACATGATCCACGGGCTTACCCATCTTCATGGATATCTGGATGCCACCGCTGAGCAACGCGATGCTCTCTTTGCCGTACAAGAACAGCTCATAAGTCACTGCCGCTGCACCCCACTGTCCGTCCAATACATCGGGCCCCCGGAAAATGATCACCAAACGGTGCCGCACTGCGCACGCTGGCGCAGCAAATGATCCACCAGCACCAGTCGAGCCATGGCTTCCACAATGGGAACTGCCCGCGGCAACACGCAGGGATCGTGGCGTCCTTTGCCACGCAACGTTGCAGGTTGACGGTCATCCGTGACAGTTTTCTGCTCCATCATGATGGTGGCTGTAGGTTTGAAAGCCAACCTCATGAAGATATCCTCCCCGTTGCTGATGCCGCCCTGAATGCCACCAGAGTTGTTGGTGCGCGTTCGTACTCGGTCGCCGGATATGTAGAAAACATCATTGTGCAGCGAGCCCGTGAGCAAAGCAGCTCGAAAACCACTGCCCACTTCAAAACCTTTGCAAGCCGGAATGCTCAACATGGCATGGCCAAGCGTTGCCTCCAACTTGTCAAAAACAGGATCCCCAAGCCCAGGCGGTGCATGACGCACCACGCACGCCACCACACCACCCAGCGAATCACCCTTGCTTCGCGCCTCGGTAATGGCACACTGCATTTTCTCAGCCGCAGCAGGGTCCGCCGTGCGCACGGGGTTGGATTCGACGACGCGACTCTGCACCCGCTGCGCGGGGAGCTCGCAGCAGACTTCGCCCACCTGCTCGACCCACGCGAGCACTTCAAGCTGCGGGCAAAGCTCCGCGAGCACGGCTCCAGCCACCGCACCTGCAGCCACTCGACCTATCGTCTCACGCGCACTGGCTCGTCCTCCGCCCGCCCAAGCTCGAATGCCATACTTCGCATCATAGGTGTAGTCCGCGTGGGAAGGGCGGTATGTGTGCCGCATTTCATCATAGGAAGAGCTGCGGGCATCCGTATTGCGCACAAGTATGGCAATAGGCGTGCCCAACGTCAGTCCGTCATCGCTCACTCCACTGAGTATTTCTGGCAGGTCAGCCTCCCTGCGCGGGGTCGTCAAATCACTCTGCCCGGGGCGGCGGCGCGCCAACTCAGCGCTCACCATCTCCGTTGTAAGGGGTACCCGTGGCGGGCATCCATCCACCACCACACCAACACCAGCTCCGTGGGATTCCCCCCACGTGCTGACTCGAAAAAGTTCTCCGAATACGCTTGACATATCCCCACGCCCCATCATAACGCAACAACCTGCAAGAAGCAAGGAAAACATGTTCTGCCGCAAGGCAAACTCATTTGAGTAAGGGCATGGAATTAAGATCTATTGCACGACTCCGTCGTGTGTACTTATTTGAACATCAAAAAAGCTGATAGGGTCAGCCTAATCGCGTTGCCGGGAAAGCCCTTGTTCACCCGTTCACTTGGAAGTCCACGATTTAGAGAACAGAAACAATGCCGGGCCACCGCCAATCGTCTTCCGGTATCTTCCATTCAGTAGTTCGGCTTCATTTAAACACCTGACTTCGTCGGAATGTACACGGGGAACCTTCAGAAAAAATTGCTTGATGTTTTTCTCTTGCATTTTGACCCCACTTCGTTTACTAATGGGGCATATGACGGCAGAGGCACAGAGCGGAGATGCGTTGCGCTGGCCTGCAGAATGGGAAACGCAAGAGGCTGTGTGGTTCACATGGCCGCACCGCGCCGAGCTGTGGGACGGCACCTTGGATGAACTGGAGCGACACTTTGCCCAGCTGGTCTCTGCCATCGCGCATCGCGCCCGTATACGCATCAACGCTGCTTCACACTTGCACACACGTATCCGAAGTCTCCTTTCACCGCTATGCAAGGCAGAGCTCTTTGACCACCACAGCGATGATGTGTGGTGCCGGGATCACGGTGCCATCTTCGTGCAACAACGAGGTGGCAAACTGCAGGCGGCCAACTGGCGTTTTAATGCTTGGGGCGGTAAATTTGAGCCATGGGACAAGGATGACGCCATTGCGCCACTCATGGCTGCCGCACAACAAATCCCCTGTTTGAACAGCATGATGGTCTTGGAAGGCGGAGCCATTGAGGGAAACGGATCAGGACTAGCGCTTACTACGGAAGCGGTGTTGCTCAACCCCAACCGTAACCCCGCCGTTACTCGGGATGATGTGGAGCGCGAGCTGCATCGCATGATGGGCATCAAAAAAGTGTTTTGGCTCGGCTCTGGTATC
Organism: uncultured Akkermansia sp.; assembly: GCA_947588735.1. GTDB lineage: Bacteria > Verrucomicrobiota > Verrucomicrobiia > Verrucomicrobiales > Akkermansiaceae > Akkermansia. Next base: position 2,098 of record CANQAD010000032.1, on the reverse strand, counting down.
GAAGGGGATGATACGGACGGTCACGTTGACGACATGGTGCGTTTTGTACGTGAAGATGCAGTGGTAGCTGTTTGCGAGAAAAGCCCGTCTTCTCCAAACTACCGCGTACTCGCGGAAAACAACGAACGTCTGCAAGATCTACGCACTCTCTCCGGCTCACATGTGGAAATCATCCCTCTTCCCATGCCTTCTCCCCTTCACCGCAATGCCTGGCGTTTGCACGAACTGCCCGCCAGTTATGCAAACTTTCTCATCTGCAATGGAGCTGTCTTTGCTCCAATTTTCAACCAGACAAGGCAGGACGACATGGCGTTGGGCATCTTGCGTGAAGCGCTTCCCGGCAAACAAGTGATTGGCGTGAACGCCTGCCCCTTCGTGCTGGAAGGTGGCGCGATCCATTGCCTCACTCAGCAACAGCCCATGCCCGACCCCGCATCGCCACGCAGATAAAAAAAGAGCGCAGCCAATAAAGGCCGCGCTCTTGGGAACAGAGACTTCCTGGCATCAGGCCTTGCTCTTGGCGGCAGTTTCCTTCAGGGTCTTGCCCACTTTGAACTTGACCACCTTGCGCGCCGGGATGGGTACATCCTTGGCAGGGTCCTTGGGGTTGCGACCAACCTTAGCCTTCACTTCTTTCACCGCAAAGGTGCCGAAGTTACGCAGGACAACGCGGTTGCCTTCGCCCAGCGAAGTTGTAATAAGCTCCACTGCTTTCTGGATCACCTCCAGCACATCTGTCTGGGTCAGGTTGCCATTCAGCTCGGTGCAGATCTTATTGACCAGTTCTCTTTTTGTAATTGTTTTTGACATGGTGTGTTTGCTTTATGATGAATAAGGCTACGCGTAAGATAGCGCATTTTCAGTCATTTGTCACACCAAAAAAGCGACTTAACCTCATTTTTTTGTGTCAACAGTTCCGATTTTAAGTTCCCAGAGCCCAATTTTGGGGTTGACTGTGGCAGGCATTAGGTAGATTCTAAGCCAGATGGAGAACCAGTACAATGCCGAACTATCAGAAGCCGAGGCCAGGCAGTTGCACGCCCGGTTGAGTTCTTCTCCCGCTTTCCACGAACTGGAACGGGAGCACGCCCTCTTCTGTTTCCGTGGAATGGATGTCAGCATCGCTTATTTTGCCAAGCGGCGGCGACTGCTCGTGCAAGGGCGTGGCACGCAGAATTTCTTGCGACTCATGCTGCCGGGGGCGCGGCTCACCACGCAAAACTCTGCGGTGTCTGCGCATTTCGGGGTGGATGAGAGCGGCAAAGGCGACTACTTCGGTCCTCTTGTTGTCGCAGGAGTGTATGCCGATGCTCAACTTGCCGAATCTCTCGCACGAATCGGCTGCAGGGACAGCAAGCTTATCAGCAATAACGCTCAAATCTCACGCATGGCCGAGCAAATTACAGCTCTTCCCGGTATAGCATCCGAAATTCTCTGCGTTGGTCCCGCACGTTACAACAAACTCTACGCGCAAATGGGTAACCTGAATCGCCTGCTCGCGTGGGGACACGCGCGAGTCATTGCCTCTCTCCACGCCAAAGTGCCTGCCTGTCCTCGTGCGCTCAGCGATCAATTCGCCAACGAATGGGTGCTGCGTCGTGCCCTCAGTGAATACAATTTGCCTGTACAGCTTGACCAACGCCCGCGCGCCGAGCAGGACCTCGCCGTGGCTGCAGCCTCCATTTTGGCACGCGCGCGCTTCGTGCAATGGATGGAACTAGCGGCCCAGGCGGCAAGGTGCACACTGCCTCTGGGCAGCGCTCCGCACGTGCTCGAGGCCGCACGCCACTTCGTCTCCATCCACGGTGCTGCACGCTTGGGTGATGTAGCGAAACTCCACTTCAAACTCACCAAAGAGCTGATGTGAGCCCCCCCACGTGATCACTCCGACCGCGATTCGAACGCGGGACCCCAAGCTTAGAAGGCTCGTGCTCTATCCAACTGAGCTATCGGAGCGTGTTCCGGCAAGTGTACCAGCACAATTTTTTTTTGCAAGTGAAATCGCACAAGCGCAGGGCAACCCGCAATCGGACAAAAATAAGAGCACCGAACGGGGAAAAAGAGGGCAAGAGATTTATCGTTTGGACAAAAATAGTGT
>CANQAD010000031.1 GCA_947588735.1 uncultured Akkermansia sp. | reverse complement strand
GATGCGTATCAACGATCATATCAGCCAACAAGGCCATTTTCTCCGTTGATGAACTTCTTTCAAATGCGGTTGCCCTGGCAGACCGAAAGCAACCGTACATCCGTCCCAAGAAAAAGCGCCCCCAATAGGTATTAACGACACATCATGCAGTGTAAACCGTTGGTTATTTACGAATTACGATTTACAAATTACGATTTGGGGAAATTGGCGCGCTGGTGCGCGGGACTGCGGAGCGCGAGCGACGGGGGGAGGATGGAACCGCGCGCAGGACTAGTTAGAAAGCTAAGAGGAGAAGCGGAGCTGAAACACAAGCGAATTTTCGATCGATGCTTTGGGAAAATCGACCATGGTTTACTGTCTCGCTGGCTTCCTTCTTTCGTCCATAGAAAACACATGGGAAATGGGTTCAATGAGCCTGGAGAGAATTTTATGGGAACACGTGTGAGGACGGCGAGGTGAATTCGGGTATCAACTAAAGCCGCGATCCATGGGTACACCAGACCTCCGATGAGGATGTGCCAACGATTGCACTCTGTTTTCTTCTCCCGCAACATCAGGAACCACTCGACGGCGGCCAGGTTGCAGAGTACGCAGATGAGCGCCGCGCAGTACCATGTGTTTTCAAAATAGTACATCCCGCCCAACGCTGCCGCCGCCACAGCAAGGATGATGATGGTGGAGGAGAGACGCTTGAAAAAGTTTTCAATTTGTCGTTCATCATGATGGAAAGGATAATTCCGGGTGGAGTTTAGTGGGCGCATCCCGGACGTGCCCAGTCGGCGCGGATATCCGCGAAGCAGTCGTGTCCCTTGTCGTCCATGAGGATGTAGGCAGGGAAACCCTTGACGGTGATCATCCAGATGGCTTGGCTTCCATGCCGAGTTCGGGGTACTCCGGCACTCGATGGACGTGATGCAGTTTTTGGCGAGATCTGCAGCCACGCCGCCGATGGAGCCGAGATAGAAGCCGGCGTGTTTCTGGCAGGAGTGTTCAGAGAGGAGTAACGCCTTTCTTGAGGATGATATTGCCGTACTTGGCGGATTCGCCGGAGATGACGATGGCGTAGGCCGCTCGGGCGCGTTCGTAAAAAGCGAAGCGTTCGATGCGTTCAATCGGCCCTTCGTAGCAAAGGGCATTGCGATAGCTGAGCTCAACGGCCGGGTCGAGAGAGTCACCGGGCACAGGAGCCATCATCAGCACAGGCGTTGCATAAGCATCCAGCTCGAAGAGCGGGGCGATGCCGGCCAGCAAGCTGGCGGCGCTCACACCGTCCGCACGCACCACGCGCGGGTGCAGCGCATGTCCCGGGAAATGAGCGTCGGAGATGACGAGCTCATCCCCGTGCCCCATCTCCGCCAAGTATTTGAGCAGGAGCGGTGAAATGACAGGAGAAATACCTTTTAACATGGTGAAAGAAACGCAGGGTTCAAAGGAATGAGGGGGAGTGTCATGCACCGCCGGCATTGGCCATGGCGGCATCATCCGGCGGCAAAAAGTTCTTGAAGCGCGCCTTATCGATGGCTTTCATGTAGGCTTCCTGCGGGGAGACGATGCCTTGCTGCAGCTTTTGCCAGATGGCATCGTCCATAAATTGCATGCCCAGAGACTTGCCGCCCACAATGACATCTGCCAGTTTTTGGGTGGCGCCCTCGCGGATGATGGCGCTCACGGCAGGAGTGGCGAAAAGGATTTCATTCACGGCAACGCGACCCGGTTGATCGCAGCGTTTCATGAGCAGCTGGGCCACCACCCCGCGCAGAGAACCGGCCAGCATCGTGCGCGCCTGGGCTTGCTGTTCGGCGGGAAAAACGTCGATGATGCGGTCCACCGTTTTGCGAGCGTTGTTGGTGTGCAGCGTACCAAAGACGAGCAGACCGGTTTCTGCAGCAGTGAGGGCGAGTGAAATCGTTTCCAAATCGCGCATTTCGCCCACGAGAACAATATCTGTATCTTCACGCAGGGAGGCGCGCAGACCGTCCGCGAATGAGGCGCAGTTGGTTGGCACTTCACGCTGGGTGATGATGCTCTTTTTGGAGGGGTGGACGAACTCGATAGGTTCCTCCACGGTGATGATGTGGCGGGTGAAGTTGCAGTTGATGTAGTCGATGAGGGCGGCGAGAGTCGTCGATTTGCCGGAACCGGTCGGACCGGTCACCAGCACGAGGCCTGCGCGCATTTCCGCCAGTCGCTTGATTTGCTCGGGCACATTGAGTTCTTCAAGCGTCAGAATTTTCGTGGGGATGATACGAAACACACAGCAGTATCCGCGCTGTTGCTTCATATAATTGCAGCGAAAACGCGAGGTGCTGTCCATCTCGTAGGCAAAATCGGCATCCCCGCTCTTCTCATAATTCTCCCAAACTTTTGGGGCGCAGATGGGCTGCATGAGCTCGACCATGTCTTCGTGGGTGAGGACGTACTCCGAGATGGGAGTGATATCGCCGTGCACGCGGATTTTAGGAGGCTGGCCCTCCGAGAGGTGCAGATCAGAGCCGCCGCGTTCGATGAGTTCCTGAAAGTAGGTATGAATCTTGGGGTCCATAGATGGGAAAAGGGTGAGGTGAGACAGGTCAAGCTGGGGAAGATTCCGGGTGATCGTGGAGGAAGCGCTCCATAGTGACTTTGTCGGTACTGCGCGTGTTGCACTCTTCCGCGCTGATGAGTCCCTTGAGGTAGAGCTCCTGCAGGGAGTCGTCCATGAGTCGCATGCCGATGGCTTTGCCCGTTTGGATGATGCCCGGAATCATGAAGGTTTTGCCTTCGCGGATGCAGTTGGCAATGGCGGCGGTGTTGACGAGCATTTCAAGCGCCATGACGCGACCGGAGCCGTCCTTCCTCGGGATGAGCTGCTGAGAAAGCACGCCACGCAGAGACTCGGACACCATAATGCGGATGTGTTCGCGCTCATCCACCGGGAACGCATCCAAAATACGGTCGATCGTGCGGGCGGCGGATCCGGTGTGCAGCGTACCGAGCACCAGGTGCCCTGTTTCGGCTGCGGTGAGCGCAAGAGATATCGTTTCCAAATTGCGCATCTCGCCCACCATGATGACATCCGGGTCCTCGCGCAGCGCCGCGCGCAAGGCTCGTCCAAAGGATTCGGTATGGTGGTGCACTTCGCGTTGGTTCACTTGGCAACTGGCAGGCTCAAAGACAGCTTCAATGGGGTCTTCCAGCGTGATGATGTGGTCGTGGCGATCCTCATTGATGAATTGGATGATGCTGGCAAGGGTAGTGGACTTGCCGGAGCCCACGGCGCCCGTCACGAGAATCAGGCCATTGGTGAAGCGGGTGAGGGGTTTGATGTATTCTTCCGGCAGGTTGATCTCGCTCATGGTGCGGATTTTGCTGTTGATGATACGGAAGCAAATGTCGTAGCCCAAGCGCTGCTGCACCACAGAGGCGCGGTAGCGACCGTGCTCATTGGCATAGGCAAAGTCGGCATCGCCGATTTCCTTGAGACGCTGCCACTCCTCCTCGCCTAAAAAGCTTTCCGTGAGAGCTTGCGTATCCTCTTTCGTGAGCACCGGAGCTCCCTGCCAGATGGGCTGCAGGGTTCCAAAACGTCGCCATGTGGGCGGACAGGCCGTAGGCAAGTGAATGTCCGAGCAACCGCAGTCAAGCCCCTGCTGCAAATATGTGTCTACCGCGAGCGAGACCACCACCATGAGCGGTCCGGCCTCCTGTTTGTACAGGTAAGCATGGTATTTGCCGCCGGGACCGGAGAAAATGAAGTCCACAGCCGATTGTTCATCCAGAGTGGCGCGTTGCTCCGGACTGGCGCAGCTTTCCACAAGCGCCTCCACGTTTTCCGCCGTCAACGCCGGGGCGTCATCCGTGATGGGGATGTACTCCGCGCTTTTCATCCAATACGGCTGCAAACCCGTGCCCAAGTACAGCGCGGGACTCAGAATCGTGCGACCAAGCTCCAGATAGCGGTCAATATGAGTGAAGATGGGGGGTGTGTCGCTCATAGATTTTTCAGTTTCCGTGTTTACCATAATTTACTCGTCATGGCGAGACAAAAAATCCACGAGGGGCCATTCGCAATCACATCCGTCCCGAGAAAAAGCACCCCCCAATATTCAGTTAAGGGCGCATCATACAGCATAAGGCGTTGGTTATTTATGATTTTCAATTTACTAATGACGATCCGTTGATCATGTGCGCATTGCGCAGTTTTTTCTCGAATCATGAACGTAGGCAGAAGAGTTCTTGAGAGCCATCATCATGACGACTGCCTGGTGTCATATTTTTTGATGCGTATCAACGACGATATCAGCCAACAAGAGCATTTTCTCCGTTGATGAACTTCTCTCAAATGCGTTTGCCCTCACAGACCGAACAGGCAACGCAGCATAAAACACAATCCGTGCTCCCGCCTGTGCCCCGTACATATTACCTCGGCGTGCGGCAATGCACGAACAAGACGGGCCGAAGGATTCACCAACACGGCGCGCTCGCAGATCGAAAGCATGGGGAGGTCCGTCATACTATCTGTGTAGCCCACCTGCGCATGGGTGATACCGCTGGCGGCAAGCCGCTCCACTTTAATCCGTCCGCGATTGTTGCCGGGGAGCGGGATATGCGGGAAAAAGGGGACGCGTTCGCCTCGCACCTGAACCGGGGTAGCGATCGCACGCGCAAAACCCAGCCGATCTGCCAACATACCCACCCACCACGCCGGGGAAGCGGAACATAGCACCGTTTCATCTCCGGCAGCGAGGTGCTGCTCCAGCCGCTCGCGCAGTGGGGCATATACTGCGGGCAGCAGTTCCTGTTGCACAAAGGCAGAACACTCGCGAGCCAGCTCCTCGCGCCGCATTCCCCACGCATAGCAAAGAAAAAGCCGCTTCATGCCCTGCGTACTCAACAACCCAAGCGCTCGCAACACCAAACCAGGCGCCACCAGGAGCAAGTATAACCGCCGCCACCCATGGCGCCGTAGCACCCAGCGCGCAAAACGAAGCTGTGAATCCCCCGCAAAAAGCGTACCATCCATGTCAAAAATTGCCGTCATCCTTCTCCTCGTTTAAGAGTGCGGCTACGCCATATCCACATGATCACGGCCGACAAGATAATGCCCCCAAGATGCCCGGCCTCACCTCCGGCATTACTGCCATTGAAAGTAACGGTCAGGAAAGCGATCGCCAGGACCAGGAGCGCAAAGGTTCGCATGGTCATGGCAACAGGCGGGAAAATGAGCTGCACCATGCTACGCGGATACAGGAAAGCCACCGCAACAAGCACACCGTAGATGCTCGCACTAGCACCCACCATCGGAATGATTTCCCAGAATTCCTGAGGACTCAAACCCGCATAATTCAACAGGTCACCCAGCGGTGTGTATTGCGCCACATACGACACATCCGGCACGTCCAACACCCCTGAACCGAAAAGCAGAGAGCTGAACAGCGCTCCTGACACACCGCACGAGAGATAAAAAATCAAATAACGGCGAGCCCCCATAAAATACTCCACTGCGTACCCGAAAAAATAGAGGGCCCACATGTTGAACACAAGGTGCCACAGATTCGCGTGCAAAAATTGGTACGTAATGAGTCGCCACACCTGCCCCTCACCGAAGCAAGTGAACCACGAGTACGCCCCGCGCACAAAAAGCACAGGCTCCGACTCCGGGGACATTGCATTGGCCACTCCGTAGAGCGCTGGAATCTCTACCATGCTGTTGATCAGGAAAACAACAATGTTGGAAATGATGAGCGCGGTAGTAATGCTCATGCCATCTCGATTCGCGTAAGACATAATGGTGGGATAGATTTGGGCGGCAAATTGTTCAGGAATCGCTTTGCACAGGCAGGCGCTTGCTAAGCTGCTGAATTTCCTCCATAGTGAGGATATGCTCAATGAGGCACGCAGTTTCATTGGCACGCTCGGTGCTCAGCCCCGCCACCTCGCGCATGAAGCGGCGCAGGATACTATGCGCGCTGATCACGCGATCAGCGTACTGCTTGCCACGAGCAGTGAGCTCAATAGGCGAGTACTGTTGATAACTCACATAACCCAGCTCAGACAAGCGTCGCACAGCAACGGTGACACTAGGCTTTTTAACATGCAAGCGCCGAGCGATATCATTTACGCGAGCCGCCCCTTTTTCACGACAAAGGTGGCCAATGCATTCCAGATAGTCTTCTGCGCTGCGAGAAAGACGCATTTCATCCTGTTTCATAAGTATCGATCAAGCGTAGTTACACACTCCAAGTGCCTGGTTTGAGGAAAGAGGTCGAAAGGCTGCACCTCAGTAACCGCATAACCAGCCTCACAAAAGGAAACGATATCCCGCACCTGCGTGGCAGGGTTGCAAGATACATACACCACCCGACTCGGTCCGTAAGCGAAAAGCTGATCCAAAAATTGCTTATCACAGCCCTTGCGGGGCGGGTCAATCACCACCACAGTTTCCCGAGCCGGAAAATTGATCTGGGCAAAAATCGCCTCGGCGCTTGCCGTCAGAAACTCTGCATGAGTGATGCCGTTGCTGACAGCATTCGCACGCGCCCAGTCGGCACTGCTCTCGCTGACCTCCACCCCCACGACGCGCTCGAAATGCTTGGCGAGGGTGATTGCAAACAGACCACTACCGCAATAGGCATCCACCAAAAAGCGAGCGTTTTTGGCGCTCGCCTGTCGGGCCACGTAGCCTGTGAAAGCGGGTAAAATGCAGGGATTGTTTTGGAAAAAGTCGCCAGCCAGAAAGTTAAACGTCAGCCCATCCACATGTTCCGTGCACACCGCGCGGGGATTGGTGAGAACAACGCCCTCGCTCACACGCATCAGCAAGGTAGCTCCACGTTTGTACTGCGCGGCAGACGCCTGAACCTGCTGCCGCAACTGCAGCAATGCCTCGTTGATGGGGCTCATGGCAATGGGGCACCGGGAAATATCGCAGACCTCGCTGCGGCTTCCGGCGCGCAGGAAGCCGATATTGCCAATTTTCTGCCCTTTCGGTTTGTGAAAATGCGGGGTAATCTTAGAGCGGTAGCCATACAGCTTGGCGGAGGCGACAGGTGGCAAAACCGGCGCTTCAACTCCCGCACGCAGGCGCATCAGATCCGCCACCTGACGGCGTTTCCACTGCAACTGTTGCTCATAGCGCAGGTTTTGGTACTGGCAACCACCGCAGGAACCAAACATCGGGCATTGCGGTGTTACGCGATCGGCTGAAGCCTGCACCACATCTACAAGATCAGCTCGTGAGCAGTTGCTCTCATTGCGAAAGATACGCGCCCGCACCCTCTCTCCTGGCAGGGCAAAGGGCACAAAGATCACCCATCCATCCATGCGCCCCACACCATCACCCTCGTTGCTCAGCGCTTCAATACACAGCTCCACCTCCTGATGGTAAGCGAAAGGCTGCGGCACAAAACCACGAGGCGGCGTATCCAGCGACATTACAGTCCGGGGTTGAGTTTTCCGTTGATGTCCATGGGAAGGAGCTTAGGCAGAGCCGGTGAGCGCAATCCGCGCTGCTGCGCAGGATCCGGCAGCATATCAACGTTTTCATCCTCGTTCGCAGATCGCCCGTCCTCTAACTGAGGATCCCTGATCACCAGCGGCCCTTTCTCCTGTCCTTCCTCCTGCCCATTCATCTCTTCCTTAAGAAGCTGCATGGCGGCCTCCTGCTGCGTCGGCGAGGGTACCACTCGTTCTGTATTTGCGGGTGCAGTCAACGCCGGGTTTGTACGCTTCGTCCATGAGCACGAGACAAAAAGCATCATCCCAATCAACGTCACTATCGTCACCATCCCCTTCATGTCAGCATCCTACCATGCGGACCATCAGCTGGCAAGTCTGAAATCCACCCTGTCGGCACAGCAAACGCATGGGGACATGCGTTCGCCATTTACGATTTTCGGTTTTCGATTTACGATTTGTTGATCATGTGCGCATTGCGCAGTTTTTTTCGGATCGTATATGTCTGCAGGAACGAGAAAAAGGGCGACTCAATTCTCAGCATGAAAGCGTTGCTCGTCACGATCTTCTTGGTACAAAAAACGAGACGTGTCAACCTATTCGGACATTTTCTCCGTTACTCGGCTTTGCCAAAAAAATGCGGTTGTCCCACACGTGTCCCCCAAAAAATATTCTCCGGGATCATTGAACCCATTTCCCATGCGTTTCCTATGGACGAAAGAAGGAAGCCGGCGAGACAGCAAACCATAGGCGCTTCAGCAAAGCGGTGAAAGCCCCCGAGGGCGCGCTGGGGGATCAGACAAAAGCGCAGCTTTTGCCCGTGGGGTGAAAACTGCCGACGGCTGCAAGGCATTTTAGCCAAAAGCGCAGCTTTTGCAACCCCGCGCGCCAGCGCGCACTCTTCCCAAATCGTCATTCGTCATTCGAAAATCGAAAATGACAAGGGGTTATCCTTCATGATGCGGCGATAACCGCCGTTGGGATTGCTTTTTCTTGGGACAAATGTGCGGTTGTCCTGGCCTTGTCGGAGAAGGCATTGACAGAATGGGAACGTATCAGTAGAATGTGAAGCGCATGAGGTATCCCGCGGAAGAGCTGTGGCGCGAATGTAACAGGAGACAGGAGGGCATCGTATGACAAGCATTGTGGCACACGCTCTCCTGTCAACCATTCCGGTTTACGTGTTTTTTGCAATTGGCTTTTGGCTGCGTAGCAAAGGAGCTCTGAAAGCGGAGGAAGACAAACCGGTCATGCAGTTGGCGATGGATGTGGCCTACCCATGCCTCATATTCTACAATATCATGCGTTACATGGTGGTAGAGGCCAATGAGGAAATATCCACAGTCGGATTCACGCTGCGAGCAGTCGGCTGCGGGTTTGCAGAAATGCTGGTGGGAGTAGGAGCCGCCTGGATAGTCGCGCGTATTCTGCGACTACACATCGGAAGCGGGCTGCGAACTTTCACGCTCACGGCAGGAATGCAGAATTACGCCTTCTTCGTGATACCCATTGTACAGATGCTCTTTAATGCGCAGGGAGACTCGACACTTGGAGTGCTTTTTGTACACAATGTGGGGTGCGAAGTATTTGTGTGGAGTTTCGGGGTGATGCTGATGCGCGGAAGCATGCGAGATATGGACATCGGGATGTTCATGCGTGGCCCGCTGTTGGCTGTTGTAGTTTCCCTGCTGTTAGTATGGACCGGGCTGGGAAAATATGTGGCGCTAGATCCAGTGATGAAAGCGACGGAAATGGCGGGGGCTGTAGCTACACCGGTGAGCCTGATTCTTTTCGGCTGTTTTATGCGAGATATGCTGGCAGAGTTCAAATGGCAACCTCGCATGCTCATCAGTGGACTGCTCGCACGACTGGGACTGGTTCCCTTACTCATTCTGCTGATGGCCCAGATACTTCCGGTAGAAGCGGAAATCAAGCGCATTATGGTGATACAGAGTGCGATACCAAGTGCGGTGATACCGGTATTGCTGGCAAAACGTTATGGTGGCCAACCCTCGGTAGGCACGCAAATTCTGCTGTCCACCACGTTGTGCTCATTCATGACCCTGCCTCTCTGGTTAGCGCTCGGAAATGCGCTAATTGTACAAATTATGCCATGAAAATGCATATCTGCCCCAAGAAAAGCGTGACCCTGCAAGCGACGAAAATGGCGTTTAAATAATGATCATTCTTTGATAATTTACGAGTTACAATTTGAATGCCAGCACGTTACGTGCGAGGCGCAAGGCGACTGACGCCTGCAAGACCGTTTGGTCAACCCACAGGGCTGCCTCGTAGGGGCGAAAGCTATGCTTTTGGCTAAATGCCTTGCAGCCGTCGGCAGTTTCCACGTCTGCGAGGCAAAGGCGGTCGCTTTTGGCTAATCCCCCTGCGCGCCCTCGGAGGCTTTCACCCTGCGGGCAACGCTCGCGCGTCATCCAATCGGTTTTACCGCCCGCTTCGCGTGCGCCTTACCGGGGGCCGTCGACCGCTTTGCTGAATCGTCCATGGGTTGCCGTCATGTCGGCCTTGCTTTCATCCTCTTTCGAGGGCATGGGAGATGAATTAAATCGCGCCTGGAGTCCAATTTATCGGGACACGTGTGATGAAAACTCCTCACCTTTCCCGATTTTCTCCGAACCGGGAAGAGTTCCCGCACAGTTACTCTTGAGGAATCCTATCAATGGGACGAATCACCACGCGTTCTTCTGAATAACGCATGAGTTCCAAACGCCCATTTGCAATCACGGGGGAAGCCTCCATGCGCAGCCCACAAGCTGCGGCGCGTGCCACAGTCTGCGCGTCCGCTCCAGGATCACGCAGCAGGAGCCCACGCGATGCAAGCGCTCCAAAACTCGCCTCAAAATCCTCCCTCTTTTCATGACTGATCGATACGCCGTGCTGTTCAGAGAACAGGGAAAGCCATTCGCGCTCTGCTGCGGCACTCAGCTCAATTCGACAGCGCATCTGCGTAGCTGCCATAAGCATAATTGCAAGGTCGGTATCGCTCAACTCCTGCTCCACGCGCAAGCAAACGCGCTCGGGTTGATAGGTCAGTACGGACTGAAATCCATCCGCAGGCGGCAGGTAGTGCTTCTGGCTAAACTCCTGCTCCCACCAGTAAGAAATAGAGTCCGCAGCAGCAGAGAGCCGCATTGCCTCATCCACATTGGAAGATGAAGGAAGAATATCCTTCGGGTCAAATTCAAGATTTCGTCGCGGACTGCGCATGGCAGGTCTCTCCTTTTCCACCCATTGGCAAAGGGCAGCCACACTGCTCATTAACCCCCTCATGGGACCAACAGCTCCACTTTGCGTGGTCTTGCACATTGGCATGGGACACGAACCGTAGCGCGTTGAAGGACAGCAATTCACGCACACTCGGCGGCAATCCGTCTCGCGTGTCCATGCAGCAATTTCCTCTTCATCATCAGAATATATGACCACACATCCTCTCCGCGAGAGCTGCATTTGGATTTCCGCAGCTTCGTGGGCACTGCCCACGCGTACAATGCCGAGCATGGGAAGGCGCTGCCCATAGCGCACAAAGTCTCCCTGCGGCTGCACATGAGCGCACAGACCAGGGCTCCATAGCTGGGAAGTTGGACTCTCGGCACGCGGCGCGACCCACCACTCCACATCGCAGGAATTACCCGTAAGCAGCCGACGCTCACGGTCCCCCAGCGGCGTTGAAATCGGTCCTACCTGCGCTCCCTCCAGCCAAGTGGGGCGTGGTTCCCGAGATGCTACGATATCCTCGATTGCGGCACAGAAACCGGCGTCCTTGCAAAGTGAATCATGCACCAGGATGATATGGGGGCAATGGGGGCCCTGTCCGGAACGGCTGAAAGCAGATGCTGAGATCTCTCGTACGGCTTGAGCCCAATCACAACTCTCCGCCAAATAGACACTGGGACCATACGCCGGAGCAGCCAGCACCGATGCGCCAAGATTCGAAGCAGCAACATGCCGCGCCTGATCCGGCGAAGTCGCACACACCACCGCACTCACGCGTTTGTCACTCATCAGGCGCTGGCTAATTTCAGCATCAGCACAGGGAAGCGTGATCAGCCTCACTCCGCACTCGCGCAGCAACTCGGAAAAACGCGCCCCCAGCAGCGCAGAATAGGTAGCCGGGCGATAGATGATGGTGTTGCCGGTCATCCAGGCAGCCGCAATGCCATCCGCCGCGTCTGTGAGCGGGTGGGCGGATCCCGCAGCCACTACGACTATACCCTTGGCACGAGCCTCCGCACCATCCTGCAAGCCTCGCCAAATTTCGTCCTGGGTAGCAGCGTAGCGCAAGGCATCCTGCGCATCGCGAATCTCTGCCGCAGCATCCGCAACGGTGAAGCCAGCATCACGCACCAGCACCCCCGCAAACTCGGCGCGGCGTTTTTTCAGCTCACGTGCTGCGCGACGCAAATTCGCCGATCTGTCATCCATACTCAACTCCGGAGTGTCGGCGCATTTTTGCGCATAGGCCAACGCCGCATCCACCGAGGCATAATCCGCGCCGACATAGCGGTAATCCTCCAGTCCCGGAACAATGAGGGAGCGATGAATGCATGTGAGCGGACTGTGCAAATCCTCCCCCCCCAAATGCAGGGAAATAAGCTCCTGTCGGCTCTCTTTTTCCGCACGAGCGGCGGCATAAAAAGCATCCACTTCCGAACGCTCTGACAGAGCATCCAGGCAACCCGGTCGCCAAGCGCCGGGCGCGGGCTCAAAATCGCCCTGCACGTTACCGGAATCACGCATGCTATGGGCAGCCATAATGGGCTTTGCCTTGGCGGACCAGTCGATTGCTCCAGCGTCTGCCGTGTTGCCGCCTATCATGTAACTATCCGGACGCGACAACTCATGCAGCGTGTTAAGCAAGTAACACTCAAAGGCACGAGCCTCGCTTTCTTCGGCCGCCACGCCTGCCACCAGGTCCACCTGACTCCCCAACGCCGCAAAAACACGCCCCACATGGTTACCCAATCCGTATATCAGCGATAAAGGAGGCATGCCCTCCCGACCGCTGCGCGCCCACAGCAGAGCGGCGTAACACAGGTGCATCACTTCGTGTGTGCCAACGACCGGGTTAATCGCCCCTGAGGGACACGCCACGGCAGCCTCCAACAAACGAATGAAGTGCATATCAGTTTCCGCCTTCCCGTCACACAAGCGCTTTTCCGTGCCATAGCGCGCACTGCATCGACGCTGCTCCTCTAAATGATCTCCCTTCACTAACAGGACTCTCAACGGACGTCCTCCGCGAAGGCTGCGCGCCTCGGCCCAATCTGAAAGTTCGCGCAGGCAGCTCAGACTTGTTTTCAAGTAGGCCGGCAATTCAATACTCACCTCGGCTTCATTGAGTTCTGAAATCGTAAGCGCACGGCGAAGCGCTCCGGCAATCACACCCATGGTGTCGCTGCATCGAGTCTTGATATGAATGGGACTGCCACCGACCTCTTGCGCCTTCAGCACAAGATGCTGCAATTTATCGGCCAGGAGTTGCACACTGTACTCCGGGGAATCAGGAGAAATACCCGGGCAGAGGCGGTGAGGCTCCACTGCTATCCCCACGCCCGGCTGTTTGGAAAGAATCGCAAGCAGATTGTTTTCGTAACGCTCGGCACCTTTCTGCCCGAACACACGCGGTGAGAGCGGGCGCAGCACAAGACGCATCTTCTCTTTGCCCAGAGCCTCCGTGCGACGACTCACCTTGCCCATGTGCGTCGGCAGCACCAGTTCGCCAAAAGTAGAGCGGAAAACACGCTTGATCTCCCCCATAGCCGCATTTTGCATACCGCGTGGAGCCATGGCAGCGGCCTTGATGCGCAGTCGCGCCATGGAGCTGAAGAAGGTGGGCACTCCCCCGTGTTCAGCGATCAGAGATTTGACATCCTCCACCGAGTCATCCGCGGGGTGCAGGACCGCTTGACATAAACGACGCACAAAAAGTCGGCTCTCCTCATCCATAGCCAGCCGTTTGGCTGCAGAGATGAAGGTGTGTTCTTCGGCACGCATTCGGCTCAGCGAAGCTGCATACACCTCCCGGGCCAACTCAATAGATCGCTGAACAAGCGTCTGATCTGCCCAAGCCTTGCTGCGCGCGTCATTCAGCAGCGTGCGGATTTCTGTCTCGCCCATGTCGGCTCGCATTTTATCGTCTGCCCGCTCGCCTTGCAAGTGAAAATTTCATTGACGTTCACCAAGGTAGGATGATAAAGTGGAGTCAGCGACGGTTATGGACACACTTCTCAAAATCGTGGAGCATCTGATGGACTTTCTTCGCGCGGCCGATCTCATGCCGGATTTCGTTTCAGCGCGTGGCATTTTTTGTTTCATTGCGTGGTTGTCCACTTTGCTGGCAATCATCTCACTGATCCTCTCCCTTTTTGCAGATTTTGAAGGTGGCGCGGATGCGGATGTGCCGGGAGATGTACCGGATGGTGACACCGGACCTTTTTCGTTGCGTGCCGTCATCGGGTTTCTGCTTGGTCTTGGCTGGGGGGGCTACATCTCCATGCAGAACGGACTTTCGGTGGTCATGTCCATCGTCATCGGGTTGCTCTTGGGAGCCTTTCTCTTTGTGATTATCGCAGCCGTCATGCGCCTCATTTACGGCATGAAGTCGGATGGCACGCTGCGCTACGAAGAACTTGTGGGACTGCACGGCACGGTGTACATCACTATCCCGCCGAATGGCGAACCGGGCGGACAAGTGCAGGTACCGCACCCCTCGCAGCTCGTCACCATGGCCGCCATCCAAACAGGCTCCACCCCGCTGCCCTCCCAAACTTCCATTGTTGTCACCCACGCCACTTCTTCCCTTTTGACGGTGCAAGCCGCCAATCCAGTTAAAAACTAACTCCATTGAAACTATGTCCATCCTCGCACTAGCCACATCTGCCAACTCAGCGCCGGTCATTGCCATTGCCGTCATTATCCTGGTACTTTTCGGCACGGTTGCTCTCATTCTGAGTCGCTACAAGATGTGCCCGTCAGATAAGATTCTCATCGTGTACGGCAATGTGGGCACGGGACGATCAGCCAAGTGCATCCACGGCGGTGCAACTTTCGTGATTCCCGTGTTCCAAAGCTACGCCTTCATGGATTTGAATCCCATCAACATTGATGTGCCGCTCAAGGGAGCCCTCTCCAGCCAGAACATCCGCGTGGACGTGCCCTCCTCCTTTATTGTGGGCATCAGCACGCAGCCGGAAATCATGCAGAATGCCGCCAGCCGCCTGCTGGGTCGCTCGCGCGAGGACATTCGCGATCTCGCCTCCGAAATTATCATGGGTCAGATGCGTGTCGTCATTGCCTCGCTAACCATTGAGGAAATTAACGCCGATCGCGAGAAACTGATTAAGGGCATTACCGGCGGAGTCGATGTGGAACTTCATAAGGTGGGGCTCTATCTCATCAACGCCAACATCACGGATATTCGCGATGCCTCCGGTTACATCGCCGCCCTCGGTCAAGAGGCGGCCGCACGAGCCATCAACGACGCAATGATCAAGGTAGCTGAGGAGACGCGCCGCGGTGAAATCGGCAAGGCTGAAGCCCTGCGCGACCAAACTGTGCAGGTCGCACTGGCCAATGCCGCCGCAGTGGAGGGCAACAATGAAGCCCAAATGAAGGTAGCCGATTCCAATGCGAAACTCAAGGTGCGCCAAGCCGAGGCTCAACGCATCGCCCTGGTGGCCGAGCGCGAACAAGCAGCCAAAGCTGAAGAGGCCGGCTACATCGCCAACCGTGAAGCCGAAATGAAGCGCGCAGAACTCGAGCGCGCCACTCAAACCGCAAACGAAATTGTTGCTGCCGAAATTCAAAAACGCAAGCAGGAAATCGCCGCTGAGGCTGCAGCTGCCGTGCGTGTGAAAGAGGAGCAAGGTCGCGCGGACGCCCTTGTCATCGCCAAAGAGGCAGAGGGTAACGCTGCCATCAAATTGGCCAAGGGAGAGGCCGATGCTCTGTTGCTCAAGAAAAAAGCTGAGGGCGAGGGGCTGCAAATGGTCGGCCAGGGGCAAGCGGCCGCCATTCAGGCTGCTTTGGAGGCTAAGGCGAGTGGTTTCCGCCGCATTGTGGAAGCTGCCGGTGATGCCCGTTCCGCTTCCGGTCTGCTCGTCACTGAACAGCTGCCAAAAATTGTGGAAACGCAAGCCTCAGCCGTACGTAATTTGAGCTTCGACAAAGTGATTGTGATGGGTGGCACTGATTCGCAATCCGCCTCAGTCGGCAGCTTTGTACAGAATCTCGTCACCGGCACTCTTCCGTTGCATGAGCTCGCTTCGTCTGTTGGGGTGGAACTTCCCGAATACCTCGGCAAAAAAGCGGAACCATCCAAACCTGCCCCCACTCAAGGCAAAAAAGCCTAATTCAGATTGCAGGATTCAGCGGCATGCCCTGCCCTACTTGGAGGCAGGGTCAGCGCATTTGGATAAAATCGAAAAGCGGAGAAGCTCTTCAGCCGGTTCATTACGCTTACTTCCAAACGCGAAAGCCGCAATGGCAGTAAGCTCTGCGATACGAGTCCAGTTGCCCCTCTTCCCTTCCTGAACACATCCATCGTTCAAGATAAACCTGTGTAATGCACACGTTATCATCAAATCGCCAATTAAAAACCGCAACCAGCAGCCGAATTCCCTCATACGTTTACCCTCACGTTGAAAGCGGGGTATCGCGTGAGGTCATGCCAACTTGCTGAGCACCCCGCGGAGAATGCTCAACCCCTCGTCCAGCACATCCTCAGGAATGTTCAGAGCGGGAATAAGGCGCAGGGTATCTGCTCCGGCCGGGCAAGCGAGCAAACCGGCGTTGCGGCATAGCTCATTCACGTAAACCGCCGGAGTCTTACCCTCCGGAACCGCAAAACTACCCGGCCTGAGAGCCACACCACGCAACAGGCCCAGTCCGCGCACTTTCTCCACGCAAGGGAACTGCCAACCCTCGACTGTCTGCCTCACGTGCTCGCCGAGAATTTTAGCGCGTGCAGCAAGATTGAGGCGCAGAATCTCGTTCACCACCGCCTTGGAGACAGCGCAGGCCAACGGAGTACCACCGAACGTGGAACCGTGCGACCCGGATGTCATGATAGAAGCCAGGGGCGTGCCCTGCGCATCAATGGCGCGGTTGCTCACCCAAAAGCAGCCCATGGGGAAGCCCCCGCCAATGCCCTTTGCGCACGAAATGAGGTCCGGCTGAACATCCGGGCATACCGCCTGCCAGCCCATCATCTCACCACATCGGGCAAAACCACACTGCACCTCATCAAGCATTAGCAGCAAATCTCTCTCTCGGCACAAATCGGCCACTCCTCGCAGGAAAGCCGCATCCACGGGATTGACGCCACCCTCACCCTGCACTGCTTCGAGCAAGATGCCGCAAGTCTCCTTGCCTACCGCAGCACGCAGCTCTGCCATATCATTAAAATCTACGTAGCGGAAGCCCACCAAAAGCGGGTCAAACTCTACCTGGATTTTTCTCTGTCCGGTGGCAGCCATGGAGCCGAGCGTACGACCATGAAAACTTTTGTTGAAGGTAATTACCTCAAAACGCGGAGATCCGTCTGCCGCCGGGTGCCGATGACCGAATCGGCGCGCTACCTTAATGATACCGTCATTTGCTTCTGCCCCGGAATTGCAGAAAAAAACCTGCCCATCAATACCCACCACCTTGCGCACAATAAGCTCGGCCAATTCCTCCTGCCCCGGTATACCGTACAAATTGGAGCAATGCATCAGTTTATGTGCCTGGGTCTCCAGCGCTTTCACCACTACCGGGTGACAATGCCCGAGGCAACAGGTTGCAATCCCGGCACAAAAATCCACATAGCGCTTTCCCGTCGTGTCATACAGGAACGACCCCTCGCCGCGTTCTATTTGAATCGGTGCGCGTCCGTATGTTCCAAGCACATATTGCTTCTTTTCCATGGCGTCCAACTCTACTCCTCGCTCTCTTCCTTGTCAATCCTTTTCATCCCGCAACCAAGGCAACCACACACGTGTCCCAATAAAATATTCTCCAGGTTCATTGAGCCCATTTCCCATGCGTTTTCTTCGGACGAAAATGGCAGCGCGCTTCGCCCCTCCGCGCGCCAGCGCGCAAATTTCCCGAATCGAAAATCAAAAATCGTAACTCGAAAATCCCCTTGTGTTTCAGCTTCGCTCCCCCACTCAGCTTTCTCATTAGTCTTGCGCGCGGTTCCGCCCTCTCCCGTCGCTACCGCTCCGCATTTCCCGAGCCTCCGGCTCGCTAGCTCCCTAAATCGTCAATCGTAATTCGTAATTCGTAAATAACCAAAGGCTTATGCTGCATAATGTGCCGTTAACGACCTGTCGGGGGTGCTTTTTCTTGGGACGGACGTGTCCTTACTGTGTTGCTCTCTATATATTCTTGACATCTACGGCGTTATTGACTAGAATCCCGGTCTTTCACAACGAACATCATGAAGCTTGTATATCATTTCGGCAACGGGAAGGCGGACGGTGAAGGCAAAATGAAGGAGCTGCTGGGCGGAAAGGGCGCCAATCTGGCAGAAATGGCACGGATTGGGCTTCCTGTGCCCCCGGGATTCACTATTACCACAGAAGTATGCACTTATTACTACGATCACGGGCAGACGTACCCGGCGGAACTCGATCAACTGGTGAAGGATGGGATTGCGCGCATGGTGGAGGCGGTGGGTCACCGCTTTGGTGCGGCAGATGAGATGCCGTTGCTCGTTTCCGTACGCTCCGGCGCGCGGGAGAGTATGCCGGGCATGATGGACACCATACTGAACTTGGGGCTCAACGATGAAACGGTAGAGGCGATGGTGAAAGCCACAGGCAATGATCGGTTCGCGTGGGATTGCTACCGCCGCTTCGTGCAAATGTACGGCGATGTCGTGATGGGCGTGCAAAAGGATGAAGGTGAAGACTTGGAACCCTTTGAAATGGTCATTCACGAACTTAAACAGGAGCGCTATGGCAAAAATGTGAGTGATGCCGAGATGACAGCTGCAGACAATCGTGAGCTGGTGAGCCGTTTCAAATCACTGGTGCAGCGTCGCACAGGTAAAATTTTCCCCACGGATGTGTGGCAGCAGCTATGGGGCGCGATTGGCGCAGTGTTCGGGTCCTGGAACAACGAGCGCGCCATCACCTACCGGCAGAAATACAACATACCGGGTGACTGGGGCACTGCTGTGAATGTGCAGTGCATGGTCTTTGGCAACACGTCCGATCAATCCGGATCCGGCGTTGCCTTCACGCGCAATCCTGCTGTGGGCATCAATGAATTTTACGGCGAATTTCTAATGAATGCGCAAGGCGAAGATGTGGTGGCTGGTGTGCGTACGCCCGCTCCGGTGGCGCACCTTGCAGAGATTATGCCCAAAGCCTACGAGGAGCTGTGCAGCATCCGAAGAATTCTCGAAAATCATTTCCGCGACATGCAGGATTTCGAATTCACCATCCAAGACGGCAAGGTGTACATGCTCCAGACCCGCAATGGCAAACGTACCGGTATCGCTGCCTTCCGCATCGCCTGCGAGATGGAACGTGAGGGTCTCATTGACTGGAAAACCGCCGTCTCTCGCATCCCGGCAGACCAGGTGGATCAACTGCTCGCCCCCATTTTTGATGACGCAGCCGTGCATCGTGTTACTCCCATTGCAAAGGGATTGAATGCAGGTCCTGGGGCAGCATCCGGTCGTTTTTATTTGAATGCCAACCGCTGTATTGAAGCAACCAAACGCGGCGAACGAGTCCTGCTCGTGCGCCTCGAAACCTCGCCGGAAGATCTGCGCGGCATGATCGCGGCGGAAGGCATCCTCACCGCGCGCGGCGGGCTTTCCAGTCACGCAGCGCTGGTAGCGCGCCAAATGGGTAAAGTCTGCGTCTGTGGTGTGAGTGATATGGAAATTGACTACGCTGCACGCACCGCGACCATTGCCGGAGTCACTTACAAGGAAGGCGACTTCCTGTCGTTGGATGGCACGGCCGGGCTAGTGTACGCGGGCGAACTACCCACAGCGCCTTCGGAAATCATTCAGGTGCTGCTCAAAAAGACGATGAAACCGGAGCAAAGTGGCTGCTACCGCGACTTCGCAAAGGTGATGGAGTGGTGCAGCAAGCTCGCTAAACTGCAAGTGCGCACCAATGCGGATTCACCGGATCAGGCTGCAACAGCTATCGCTTTCGGCGCATCAGGCATCGGTCTTTGCCGCACGGAGCACATGTTCTTTTCCGGCAACCGCATCGATTTTATGCGGCGCATGATTCTTTCTGAGCGTCTGGATGATCGAAAGCAAGCCGTTGCCAAACTTCTTCCCTTCCAGAAAAGCGACTTCAAGGGTATCTTCAAGGCGCTTGCGGGACGCCCGGCTACGATCCGGTTGCTCGACCCGCCGTTGCATGAATTCCTGCCCCAAACCAAGGAGCAGCAGCTTGATATCGCGAACAAATTTAACTTGCCGGTGGAGTTGGTGATGCGCCGGGTCATGGAGCTGCACGAGTTTAACCCCATGCTCGGTCACCGTGGCTGCCGCCTCGGCATTGCTTACCCGGAAATCACTGAAATGCAAACCCGCGCTATTTTGGAGGCGGCAATCGAAGTGGAGGAAGAGGACGGCATTGAGACCAAGCCGGAAATCATGGTGCCACTCGTCGCCTTCAAGCGGGAACTCGACTTGCAAAAGGAGATCATCGACCATACCGCTGAACAGGTGTTTGCCGAGAAAGGGCGCCGCGTCTCCTACAAGGTCGGCACCATGATGGAAATCCCGCGCGCCTGTCTCACGGCAGACGAAATTGCTCAAACGGCGGAATTCTTTTCCTTCGGCACCAATGATCTCACCCAAACCGGTCTCGGCATGAGCCGCGATGACTCAGGCTCCTTCATGGGCGTGTACCGCAATCTCGAAATCGTGAAAGGCAACGTCTTTGCCAGCATTGATCAAGGCGGCGTCGGCAAACTCATGCAGATGGCCGTCTCACTCGGTCGCCAGACCCGCCCGGGCATGAAGATGGGCATTTGCGGTGAACACGGTGGCGACCCCGCCTCTGTGCGATTCTGCCACTCTGTCGGTCTGGACTACGTGTCCTGCTCGCCTTACCGCGTGCCTACTGCTCGCATCGCCGCCGCACAAGCAGCGCTCTGACCTTGCTTTCAGGGCGATCCACACGTCAATGCATGTGAAAGCAATCGAATAACGGAGAAAATGTTCGGTGAGATTGGCAGGTTTCGTTTTTGTGCATCAAAAAAATCGAGACCAAGGACGTTCCCATGCTGAGAATTGCGATGTCTCCCTATTATTGGAGCACGTGTGCCGCGCACAACGCTCGTTCTTCCCAAATCGTCAATCGAAAATCCGCTTGTGCTTCAGCTCATCTTCTCCGCCAGGCTTTCTAACAAGTCCTGCGCGCGGTTCTACCCTTCCCCGTCGCTCTCGCTCCGCATTTCCCGAGCCTCCGGCTCGCTATCTTCCCAAATCGTCATTCGTAAATCGTCAATCGTAAATAATCAACGATTTGTGTTGAACGATGTGCCGTTAACTACTTATTAAGGTCGCTTTTTCTTGGGACAAATGTGGTTTGCTTCATAGCACTCCAAATGCAACTTGACAAAAGTGGTCATTTCCACTATGCTGAAACCATGATGGATGAGCAACTTAGAGCGTTGTGCGAAGAGGCGCACGGGTATGCTGACAGGATAGAGGGGATGGGTGAATCGAGTCCGGAGCTGCGCGCACTGTTGACGCGCGGGAGCCGCGAGGTGCGGCGCAGTTTGGCACGCTTCGATTCCAAGTTGTTACTCATGGCGACCATCGGATCGGTGAAGAGCGGGAAATCCACGCTCACCAACTGCCTGGCACGCCGCAACCTTTGCGCCACCAAGTTGGGGCTGGAAACCACTCGCCTTCCCATGATTATCCTGGCAAGTGATGACGGCACGGAACGCATGGAACTTTTTTCCCCGCTGGCTGCTGATTCACTGAGCGAGAAGGAACTCTTCGAGCTGGTCATCGACTACCTGCGCCACATTGCTCCGCCTGAATTTCACGAAAAAGTTTCAATTGATCGCCGCAATATCACCCAAGCGAATCTGGATGCCTGGGCACAGGGGCATACAAGCGCCGGTTGCGCCGCCGTTTTCCTGGTAGAGCCAAAAGCCCGTCTGCTCCAGGAGGGCATCGGCATCATCGACATGCCGGGCATGGACGGCCTCACGTCCAACTGGCACGATGAAGAGCTGCATGAGTGGATGAATGAGAATGCAGATTACTTTTTGCTGGTGCAGAGTTCCTTCGCCGCGCTCACGCCGGATACCCGCGACTACCTGCGCGCCGCCATGGAACGCTCTCAGCGGCCCATCCGCGTGGTGCAAAACCGTATCGAGGCTCAATTCTGGCTCTCTCCCGCCGATCAGGAGCGGCAGCAGGAAGTTCAGCAAGTCACCACCCAAAAACAGCTCGGCGACTTTATCCGCAAAGTCATTCCAGGCTCGTGGGTCAACGCCGGACTCGCCTGGTGGCAGCTTGATTCGCACCACGACACGTCCCTTCCCGATTCTGACGACACTCCTTCTCGCCGCGATTCCAACCTCGACGAGCTGGAGAATGAGGTGCTGGCTGACCTGAGCCATCCGGAGGTAACGCTGCAGCGCAACTCGGCGGACTATTTGCTCAAGACACTGGAGGGACTGGATAACCGGCTCAAGGATTTTGCGGCACAGAGTCGCACACACATCTCGCACGTCCACGAGATTCAGGCATCCGTACACGGGCTTATCGATGCCGCGCGCCTCCGAGAGTCTATTGAAAGCAGCAACCTGCACGACGGGCGTCTGCGCTGCGGTTATCTCGCTGACCAGGCGAAACAGACGCTCAATAATCGCCTGGACGCCATCCTCGACCTCGCGGTGGACGGTTATTTCCCCGCAGATTGGATGACGCATGATATGCTCGCGCAGGAGCTCAATCGAATCCTCTCCAAAGCCGAGGACGATTTGGGCGATCTGGCGGCTGAACAGGAAACGCACGTACTCTCACCTGCAAAAATCTGCGAGCTCACCGAGCTCGAAAAGGAGAAAATAGCCCAATGCGCCGCCATTCTGAAGCGCCGACCGGCTGAAGAGATTGAGAAGGATTACGTGAAGGCTGTGCTCAACGCATGGGAACACGTGCCGCTGGATTGCGCTCCCATCCCTTTGGGGGCTCTGAAGGAGACCGTCTTCCTGGGTATGATCAATCGCTCCTGCAGCTACAACAAAACCGTACCCGAATGGCGTCGTGTGGGTCGCGAAAATATCGCTGCACGTCTTGATGCGTGGAAAAAGAAGGTCGGAGAAGCCTTGGAACGCTTCGTATCGCGCCGCATTGCTGCGCTGGAGTCCTGCCTCGTCGCTGAACTTACCGACTTTGAACAATCCGAACAAATCGGACGCTCCATCGCAACGGCGCAGGCGGACATTGAACTGGTCAATGCCTTGCGCAAATCGCTCTCGACCACTCTGCTCACGGCGCGCCGTCTCAAGGCTCTGCAATAGTCACCCGTGGCAAACGCATTGGGATAAAGTCATTCTCCAATCGTGAATCGTCCTCGTAAATCGTAAATCACAATGCCTGCCGACATTCAGCAATCCCCCGCACATGCAGAGGTCATTTTCTACGCCGTGAGTGCGAATCCCGTTCGGCGCGAGGAGCAGCGTCATTCCCTGTGCGCCTCCGGTTGCGTGCGGATCGGCGTGCTGCGTTTACGCTCCACCGCCCTGCACCGTTTGCTGCTTGAAATGCCCGTGCAAACCGGCGGCTGGATGAGCGCAAACAGCCCCTTCGCCCGCGCCGGACTCGTCCCGGAAAATACTGCATGGGGCGCCTACAATCCTGCCGATCTCCCGGACACCTGCTTTCCGAACATTGGCAGCACCGAGCTGAGCACCGAACGCACCGGCAAATTACGCGGCTTCCGTGTGCCCGACCCGCCCGGCACCGGACGCACGTTTCTGATGCTGCACTTTGCAGAGCGTTACGGATCGGAAGGCTGCATCTCCTCTCCGGATTCAGCCGCTTGGCAACAGTTCTGCGCCATCATGGCCGACCTG
Organism: uncultured Akkermansia sp.; assembly: GCA_947588735.1. Classification (GTDB taxonomy): domain Bacteria; phylum Verrucomicrobiota; class Verrucomicrobiia; order Verrucomicrobiales; family Akkermansiaceae; genus Akkermansia. Next base: position 3,466 of record CANQAD010000031.1, on the reverse strand, counting down.
CATGCGGCTCATATCCCCTCCATCCCCCTGCGCATTTGCTACTGCCCGCTCTGATCTCCCCTCCCCTCGCTCAACGCATGCGATCTTCCAAATCGAAAAACGAAAATGGAAAACGCGTTTTCAATGCGTTTGTTCCTTCTTCCCGAAGAGCCAGGCGAGGCAAAACACGACGCCCAGCAGCAAGATGATGGTGGCGCCGAGATGCAGGTTCAACGGATAGGAAACGAAAAAGGCGATGGCCGAGCAACCGGCGCCGATCAAGCCGGCGCCCAGGAACATCGTCGAGGCTCGGTTGGTGAGCAGGCGCATGATGCCCGCCGGCGCCACCAGTAGTCCCAGGGTGAGCAACGCTCCCACCGCTTGCAGCGAAGAAACGAGCGCCAACACGATGAGTGCGTACACGGCATAGTTGATAGTTCGAGTCGGCAATCCCAAGCTTGCAGCCGTTCGAGGGTCGAAGAGCCACAGGAGCAACGGGCGTTGGAAAATTGTGATACCCAGCAAAGCAAGTGCGCCGACAGCATAAGCCACGCAGAGATCGGCAAAACTCATGCTTAAAATGTTGCCAAATAACCAGTCATCCACCCTCTGCTGCAGCCCGAGACGTACGAGAATGACATAACCGAGTGCAAAGGCGGCAGAGTGAATGATGGAGAGTGCGGCATCGTGATGCAATGCAGAACTTCGCGCCACGAACAGCGAACTGAGTCCCACCAGCAGCCCCGCCACCACAGCGCCAACCAGCGCACTCCATTGTCCCAGCCCGAAAAGCAGGATGCCCAGGGCAATGCCGGGCAGCAGCGCACAGCTCACCGCTCCGATTTGCAGAGATGAACGCCTCAGCACGACCAGAGCACTCACATACCCGTCCACAAATCCGATGACCACGCAGCTCCACAGCGTGCGCAGCGCGACGGGTTCGGCAAGGTATTGAAGAAAGTCGTTCATGAGTAGGCGCGGCGAAGATTTTCCGGTGTCAATGTCTGCGCGCAAGGGCCGAACGCCACCTGCTCGCGGCGCAGCAACAGCGTGTAATCAAAGTAACGCGCTGCGTGCTCCACATCGTGGTAGCTGGCAATGACCAATCTCCCCTCATGAGCAAGCTCACCGAGCAGTGTGCCCAATTCGCTCGTCCCCGGCGCATCCAACCCGGTGAAGGGCTCATCCAGCAGCAGAATATGCGCTTCCTGTGCCAGGGCGCGCGCCAAAAAAGCACGCTGAAGCTGCCCGCCGGAAAGCTCGCTGATCTGCCGCTGCTGCAGCTCGGATATGCGCAGGGTGTGCAGGGCTTTATCGACCATGAGCGTATCATGCTCCCCCGTGGATCGCCAGGGGCCCAAGGCAGGATAGCGCCCCATCTCCACCAACTCGCGCACCGTGATGGGAAAGGAGAGATCCACCTGGCTGCGCTGCGGAAGCCAGGCGACTTCGCGCCTCGTGCAGCGCAGCGGTCTGCCATCCCAGAGCGCCTCCCCTCCCATCGCCGGCATCATGCCAGCCAGCACATTGAGCAATGTCGATTTTCCTGCGCCGTTGGGACCGATCAGCGCCAGCGTGTGCCCGCAATGGATGCTGAAGTTCAGCCCGACAAGCGCCGGACGGATGCGAGAGGCGTAGGACGCGCTCAAGCCTCGCACCTGCAACTCATGCGGGTGATGGTTCGGGTTGGCAGCCCCCCAGCAAATGTGATCGTGATGATTTACCATCGAAAAATAAAGATAGCGTGCAGCTCGCCCGCTCCTGTATCAGTCCACTGCGTATCCGATGCAGTGCGCAGGCGGGGCGGCATGATTTCCATGGTGATGGATCGGTTGGCAGGGAGCGTATTGGTCCACCGTGCCTGCACCTCCAGTTCCACCACGGCGCCCGGAGAAATGTCGGGCAGGAGAAGGGCGCCGCACCACGTGCCGCTGCGGTCGGGTGTCAAGCGAAGAAGCTCCTTGCCAGCTCGACTTATACAGATTTCCTTCGGCCCATCCGTGCAGCGCACCAGTACGGGAGTGGGCACCACCGCCTCCTCCGGTTCATGGTTCGCACTTTTTTCCGCCTCAGGCGAAGGCGACTTCGCAAAATACAGCAGCGGCGCCCCTGCTGCGACCACTCCCAGCAGAGCATACGCTATCGCGGCTATGGGACGCTTCATGATCATCTCTGCTCATCCATCAACCCCTCGCGTATGGCACGCAGGTTTGCCCGAAAAATGGTCTCATACGACGGCTGACCCGGCACAATACCGTCCATGGACAATTCCCCCACGGAGGCATCGGCGGATTCGGCGATATTTTGCAGGAAGCGCGGCGCCTCACGCAGTTCAGCATATACGCGCCGCACCCCGCGACGACGCAATTCGCGAATCAACTGCTCCACGCTCGCCATATCCCCCTCGCTCTCCACGGCCGCACCCTGCGCCGCCATCGGTTGCAATCGAAACGCCGCGCAAAAATGACACATGGCAGCGTGTTCCGTCACGAGCGTTCGCCGCTCTGTCGGCACCCCAGCTAATGCCAGCCGTGCCTCACGGGTGAGGGCATCCATTGCCTGCGCATATATGGTCAGCCGCGCCCGTATCGCTTCCCTTTTCCCGGGCAATTCTTCCCACAGCGCCATGGCCAGCCTGTAGGCAGCCCGTTTCATGTTTTCCGGCGCATTCCACCAATGCGGGTCGGCTGCACCCTCCGGTGTCATCACATCCGGCACAGTCTCACCAAGCTCCAGCACACGCACCGGCGGATCGACTGCCGAAAAACTCTCACGCAGTGCGTCCAAATAGGGCTCCATCCCCTTGCCACAGGCCAACATCAGTCGGCTCTGCGCGGCAAGTGCAAGCTCCTGCGCGCCGGGTTCAAAACGGTGCAGTTCACCATGCGGCGGGAACAAGTCCACCACCTCCACATCCTCTCCGCCCACACGCCGCGCCATCTCGCTGAGCAGCGGGTGCAAACTTGCCACGCGCAACGGCCCTGCCCACACCACGTGGGCAACGATCAGCGCCAGGAGTACGATGAAACGCATGACCTGAGCATAACGGCGCCGCCGAGTTTTGTCAACAAAGTAAATCAGCGCAACCGCATTAGGAAATGCGGTTGCTATTTACGATTGACGAGTTACGAATGACGATTCAGGGAATTCGGCGCTACGCGCGGTTCCGGCTTCCCCTCTCGCTCACGCTCCGCAGCCCCGCTCGCCGAACTTCCCAAATTGAAAATCGTAACTCGAAAATCAAAAATGGCAGCGCGCTGGCTCTCCAAATCGTAAATCGTAACTCGCCCATCGAAAATCCACCTGTGTTCCCGCTCCGCTCCCCCGCCGCTTTCTAAACCACCCCCGCGCGCGATTCCACCTTCCCCCGTCGCTCCAGCTTCGCCTCCCCGCGCGCCAGCGCGCTATCTTCCCAAATCGTAAATCCCAAATCGTAAATCCCAAATCGTAAATCCCAAATCGTAAATCCCAAATCGTAAATCCCAAA